>CAYGVJ010000004.1:0-88206 GCA_964353255.1 uncultured Solibacteraceae bacterium
TGGGACCTGAACGCGGCGGCGCCGATCTCCGTGCCCGGCTACACGTTGAAGGGCGTCTTTAAGTTCACCGACAACAAGACGCGCTCGCCGTTCGACACGGACAAGAACAACTTCTCGCCGCGGGTGGGCTTCGCCTACGCGCTGGACCCGAAGACGTCGATCCGCGCGGGCGTGGGCCGCTTCTATTCGCTGTCGCGCGCGACCGTGGCCGGCCACACCGGCTCGGGTTTCACCACCAACTCGCCGGTGACCTGGACGTTGGACAGCAATGCGACGCAATACGCCCATCTGTCGAACCCCTATCCCGAGGGTCTGATACTCCCGATGGGCAGCTCGCAGGGCGACAAGACCTTTCTCGGCCTGAATGGGAACACGATCCTGCGCGCCAACCGGAATCCGGAAATGTACCAGTGGAACCTCTCCCTCCAGCGTGACGTGGGCTGGGAATCGATGGTGGAGGTCAACTACACGGCCAGCCGGGGCGTCAAGCTGTTGAACGCCGCGGTGACCACCTTGTCCAATCTCGCCCCCAACTTCTGGCTGCTGGGGGGCTCGGCCCCGCAATATACCCGGCAGCAACTGCAAGAGGCGATTGCCAATCCTTTCTACGGGATCATCACCGACCCGAAAGCGACCAACCTGAACAGAACGACGGTCCAGAGGTATCGCCTGCTCCGTCCCCTGCCGCAGTTCGATGGCACGGGCAGTTCGGAACTCAACACGGGCGACTCCTGGTACCACGCCTTGCAGCTCAAGTGGGAGAAGCGGTTCTCCAGGGGTCTGCAAGTGCTGGCGCACTATACCTGGGCCAAGATGCTCGATGACGTCTCGAACGGTTCCAGCAACTTGGACTGGCTGAGCAACGTCAACGGCAGACAGTTGCAGAACGTATGGAACTTCGCCCAGGAGAAGTCGCTGTCGTCGAACGACGTGGCTCACCGCGTCGTGCTGACGAGCGTCTACCAGATTCCGTTCGGCAAGGGCCGGACGTTCGGCTCGAACGTGAACCGCGCTGTTGACGCCGTTATCGGCGGCTGGGAGGTGAGCGGCTTCTTCACCATGCAATCCAGCCAGCCGCTGCAAGTGACCCAGAACGGCGGAACGCTGTGGAACGGCACGCAGCGGCCAAACCTGATCGGCAATCCGGCCACCTCGGGCTCGGTCTACGACCGGTTTAACAACTGGTTCAACGTGTCGGCCTTCTCGCAGCCGGCGGCGGACACCTACGGCAGCGCACCGCGCTTCATCAACCTGCGCGGACCGCGGCTGAGGACGCTCGATACCGCGCTGATCAAGAGCTGGCAGACCTGGGAGAAGCAGAGCCTCGAGTTCCGCGCCGAGGCGTCCAACTTCCTGAACCATCCGATCTTCAATCCCCCGGCTAGTACATACGGGGCGGGCAACTTCGGCCAGATCAGCAGCACAAAGATCGGCTCTCGCAACATTCAACTGAGCCTCAAATATCGCTTCTAGTCGGAGCCGCAACCCTCGCTGGACCATCGAGTTGACGAAGGGGCTGCGGTTCCGTTTCGGACGCACCACCGGTTGGAGAGCGTCCATCGAGGACAGCCGCGAGCCGGGCAGCATCTGGGCGCTGCCCGTCAACCGGCAGGATGGCTCGAGCGAGGAGGACTATATCCTGCTGTCACGGCTGGTGAACTCCGCAACCGGCAATCCGGTAGTCCTCGTGGCCGGATTGAAGCACTTCGGAACCGAGGCCGGGGCGAAGTTCCTGGTGAAGCCGGACCTGCGGGCTGAGGTCCTCAGCAAGCTGCCGCGCGGGTGGAACGAAAAGAACCTGCAAATTGTTCTTCACGCCAGAGTGTACGGGAACAGCCCGGCACAGCCCGAAGTGATCCGCTGGCACGCCTGGTAGCTGGTCGGCTCACGGCTTGAAGTTGTAGCTGGCCACGAGCTGCCCGTCCTTGCGGACCAGCAGCAAGGCCGCGCGCCCCGGCGCCAGCTCGGCATCAAGATTCCTTCCAGTGGCCTCATGGCGGAACGACACCCGCTGGTGCGCGGATGATTCCGAGGTCAGGACGTAGAGAGTGGCTTCCTCCAGAAAAGTGGGACTGACCAGGATGGCTGGTTCGTCGGCGACGAGGCTGACATCGGCCTTAACCCCGGCCTGCCGCATGGCATAGCGGTAGATCTCTCCGATCGTGGCGACCTCTTCGCTCAGCTCCAGCGGCACGGGCACGTAGAGGATGCGTCCCTTGCCGATCGGCTTGTCCTCGAACGTGCGCCCGCCGGAAAGCACGCCGCGCTCCAGGTAGGTGGTCTTGTCGCCCGCAAATGTCAGGCGGAGGCGAGCACCCGGCCACTCCAGCAGATGGCCGCGCACGTCCAAGGGAGCAGCACGGTAATCCAGGCCCAGTCTGTGGACCCGATCCGTCGGCCGGAAGTGCTCATCGGCGTCGAGGCGGCCGGAAACCACGAGCACGGAGCCTTCGCTCACCCGTTGCAGAACGGCATCCCACGCCTGCTGGCTCAGGACCCAAGGAGCGGGCAGCAGCATGAGCTTCGGGCTGCCCAGCAGCTCGATCTGGTATTCCCCGACGGCATAGGCCGAGCCGCGCGCGTGGTGATACAGGGCGCGCACCGCCTTCTGCTGGGCCTCCAGGGCATACCCGTTGAATACAGAGAGCTGAAGCGACTGCGGGAGGATCAAGGCAATCTCCGGGCGCCGTGCGTTCCTCATGTAGGGAGCGGCCGCGCGGGCGAACGCGCACACGCCCGCCAGGATGTCCTCCCAGCTCTTGGCGGAGCCGTCTGATCGCTTGCTGCCGTAGACATCCCCGCGGGACCAGTCCCAATGCAGAGACCCGGCATTCGCGCCGGCCAGGCCGAGCACCAGCTTTCGCTCCAGCAGGCCCGCGGCCTGCACCTCGTCCCAGCGCCAGGTGGCGTCCATGTTCCACACCGGCTGCACGCCGGTCTCGCCGATCAGGTTCGGCTTGCCGGGCCGCTTGGC
Organism: uncultured Solibacteraceae bacterium; assembly: GCA_964353255.1. Lineage (GTDB taxonomy): Bacteria > Acidobacteriota > Terriglobia > Bryobacterales > Bryobacteraceae > VFZS01. The sequence continues at coordinate 2,975 of CAYGVJ010000004.1, forward strand.
CACCACGGAGTCCCACAGCAGGGCGTCATCCCGCCACCAGGAGTGGTTGACCGTGAAATCCACCGCCGTGCCTCCGTAGAACTGATTCAGCAGCCGGTTGGTCACCCCGCCTTCGTCCTGCCCGACCGTGGTCATCTGCCGGCTGCCCGTGGCCCGCACGGCCGCGATCATCTCCGCCACCCACCGGTTGAACATGTCCTGGGCGAACAGGTTGTAGTCCAGGGCGCGGACCTGACGCGCGTTGCCGTAGCGGGTCAGTTCCAGGTCCGCCGGGGCGGGAAGCGGAACCCTCTGGAAATCGCCCAGTTCCTCCGGCGTGACGCCCCAGGCCGCCGCCAGCCGATCGACGCTGCGGTAGCGCCGCGCCAGCCATTGCGTCCAGGCTCTGGTCTCGGAGGGGTCGGCGTTGGGCGTGTTGCCGCGCCACAGCCGCTTGGGATTCGAGAAACTCGGTTCGTTGATGAAGTCCCAGCTCAGGAAAGGGACGTCCTTGAAGCGGGCCACGATGGATCGCACGTAGTCCTGCTGGGCGCGGATGGCCACCGGATCGGTGTAAGGATTGGCGCCCGGTCCCAACTGGGAGGACTCCTGGCCGGGGTAGCGGCGGATGGTCTGCGGATCGAAGGCAAAGAACGTGAAGTTCACTTGCATCCGGTGCCTGGCGGCCGAATGCAGAAAGGCCTCCAACGCCCGCAGAAGCCGCTCTTCCACTCCGCCGGTGATCCGGTTGATGTATTCGGCCTGGTTGTGCCACGTCCCGGTTCGGACAAAATTGACGCCGCGTTTCTCCATTTCGGTAAAGTCCCGCTCCCATACCCAGGCGTTGCCCGCAATGTGGCCGCCCACAAAGAAGCCGGTGGGATAGGTGTCGGTGGAGAAGTAGTTCGTGCCCATGGGCAGGAACGGCTTGCCGTCGGCTTCGAAGTAGTCGCCGACTGGGCGGAGCGCCGAGCCGCGGGCCAGCAGCGTGGCCTCCCGCACCCAGAAACCGGTGTGATAAGCCTCGCGGGCCTCGCCTTCCGCGTAAGTTCCGCGCAGCACGTAGTGACCCGGGGGCGGGGTCTGCCGGAAAACCAGATGAGCGGTCAGAGCGCCGCCCTGGACCTCGGCGTGCTCAGTGGCCAGGACCTGGGAGCCCGACAGCAGCTCGACCCTCACCGCGCCCTTCTCGGCGGGCGCGCTGCCCAGGCGCAGGAGATGGACGGTCACCTGCGGCACCTCGCCGGCAACCAGGGTGGCGTTCTGCACTTCGAGCCACAGCCTCGCGGCGCCCTGCCGGGCGTAGGCTGCGGCCTGCTTCAGCAGGAGCGCTCCGTCCTGCGAATCCCAGTAACCAGGCTCCGGCTCGAAGCTCAGGAAGACGTACCGACCGCCAGGCGTCCTTCCGCCGCCTCGGGACCCCAGGGAGTCCGCGGCGGTGACCGGCGAGGCCACCCGTACGCCCTTGGCGTTGACCAAGAAACCCAGGCCGCGATAACGCCCCGCTCCGGCGCCAGTACCCGAGACAAAGACCCGCCGGGCCAGGATTCTGGCGGGTTGAAGGAAGTAATAGTCCTCGTCCCAGACGAAGCTCACCCAGTCCTTCTGAGGCGCCTCGTAGGCGTGCCAGATGCCCAGAGAACGGGAGAAGGCATTGCTGGCCGGCTCGGCGCTGAATCTGCCCTCGCGCCGATAGACGGGGACCGCCAGCGGTCTTCCCCCAACGACCAGCAGACTGCCGCCTCCCCCGAGATAGTCGAGGATCGCTTTCCAGGCATCGGCCGGGCAGGCCGACCCATACGGCAGGACCAGAAGCTGCGCGTTGTCCAAACTGCCTGGCTGCCGAAGCGCATCCAGATCCAGGAACTCGGGATTCAGATCGGAGAGCGCGCGGGTGAGCGCCTCCCGGGAAACCTCCTGAGCGTCCAGCGCCGGGAAGCCGGGTTGATGGAAGACGACAACCCGGCCCTGCGCGCTGGCGGCCAGGACTACTATTGAGAGCGTGACCGTACGGAGAAGAATGCCTCTTCCAGCCATGCCTCAGCATGCCACGGAACTGGATGAGGGACAAGCCGGCTGTGCTGCCGTGGAGTAAACTGGTCCAGAAAGTCAGGAGGATGTGATGAGCCAGAGAGACGATCGATCCACGCGCCGCGAGTTCTTAACCCAGGAGGTGGGCATTGCCGCGGCGACCGCAACCATGCTGTCCGGCGTGAGCGCCAGGGCAGCCCAGTCCAAGACGACGGGGCGGGTGTTGGGCGCCAATGATCGCATCAACATCGCTTTCATCGGCAACGGGATGCAGTTCCTCACGCTGGTCGAGATGTTCAAGCGGCGGCGGCAGGACAAGGGCGACGTCCACTTCGCCGCGGTGTGCGACGTCTGGGAGCCGCGCCTCAACTACGCCCAGAAGCAATCCGGGGCGGAAAAGACCTATCGGGACTATCGCGAAATCCTCCAGCGGCCGGACATCGACGGGGTCGTCCTCGCCGTCCCCGATCACTGGCATTGCCGCATGGCGAGCGAGGCGCTACAGGCCGGCAAAGACGTCTACCTCGAAAAGCCCATGACCCGCACGGTGGATGAGGCGGCAAAGGTGAACGCCTTGGTGGACCGCACCAAGCGCGTCTTGCAGTTGGGCGGCACCGGTCCGGCGACGCGGCTTTACTGGAAGATCAACGACTACATCAAGGCCGGCAAGATGGGCAAGATCCTGTGGGGGCTCATCAGCTACAACCGGAATACTCGCGAGGGCATGTGGGACTACCCCATCCCCGGAGTGGGCAGCGATTCCTGGCCCGACGCCAAGGTCACCCCCGAGAACCTGGACTGGCAGATGTGGCTGGGACCGGCCCCCAAGCGGCGCTTCAGCGCGGAGCGTTATTTCCGCTGGAGGAAATTCTGGGACTACTCGACCGGCAATGCGGGCGACCTGCTGTACCACCGCCTCGGCACCATGTGCACGATGCTGGGTTTCGAATTCCCGACTCGCGCCGTGGGCGTGGGCGGCATCTACGTGCAGAAGAACCGTGAGGTCCCCGACACTTACATGACCATGATCGAATACCCGGGAGACTACGCCATCAACATGGTGTCGTGCATGGCCAACGCCACGTCGGTGCCGATCACCGTGTATGCGAACTGGGGGACGCTCCAGGTCCTGGAAGGACAGGCGGCCATGGACGCCATGGGGGATCAACGCAAGGCCCCCGCAGAGGCAGCGCAGCGCCGCTTCCGCACCGTTGCAGTGGTCAGACCGGAGCGCCAGTTCCTCAGCGAATTCAAAGAGGCCAACGAGGGCAAAACCGAAGTGACCATCGAGCCGGAGCCGAGCCCCAACCTGGCCGAGGACTGGCTGGACTCGATGCGCAGCCGGCAGTCGCCGGTCTACAATGCGCTGCGCGGTTATCAGGTGATGGTGGCCATTGCGCTGGGCGTTGAATCCTACCGCAAGGGGAAGGTGATGGCGTTCGACCCGGTGCGCCACACGGTGGTCTCCGCGCCCCGCCCGCACCGGGAGTATCCACCCGCGGGCGCGTGAGATGAACCGGCCCCACAGCGCGGAATTGGTGTTTGAGTGTACTGTCCCGAGTTCACAGCAGCTCTTCCCGCTTCTCGATGGTGAGCTTGTCGCCCCTGGTGATGCATTCGGCCTACATACGGAGGCGGGGCCTTCGCCAAGCCGGAGGTCTACCGGGCGCTGAGGGAGCGGGGCGTGAAGTATGGCATCCGATTGCCGGCCAATGACAGCCTGGAGCGGGACGTCGCCGAGCTGCTGATCCATCCCGCGGGCCGTCCCAGCCGCAAGCCGGTGGTGCGCTGTAAGGGTTTCTTGTACCAGGCGGCGAGCTGGAACAAGGCCCGGCGGGTGGTGGCCAAGGTCGAGTTCCATGCCGGAGAATTGTTCCCTCGCGTCGGGTTCATCGTGACCAACCTGGAGGCGGACAGCCGAGCGGTGGTGCGGTTCTACAATCGGCGGGGCACGGCGGAACAGTGGATCAGGGAAGGCAAGCAGGCCGTCAAGATGACCCGGTTAAGCTGCCACCGATTCCGCTCCAACGAGGTGCGCCTGTGGCTGAGCGTGATCGCCTACAACCTCGGCAACCTGTGGCGGAGACTGGTGCTGCCCAAGAGGATCGGTAGTTGGTCGCTGACCAGCTTGTAGCAACGGTTGGTGAAGACCGGCGGACGTTTGATCAAGCACGCCCGATATTACTGGCTCTTGCTGGCGGAGGGTCACTTGACGCGGCGGCTATTTGGGGCGATGGTGCGGCGGATCGAGGCGCTGCCGCTGCCGGCCGGATGATGGTGGCGGCGGGCAAGCAAACAAGTCGACGGAAGGAGGGGGGACGGGGAGGTGTATGAGAAGTCGCTTGAAATGAAGCACTTCCAGGTTCTTGCGCACCCGGAGAAGTCAGAGCTGGCCTCTTCCCGGGCCGCCGAACTCGCTCGGGAGGGGCAGGATGAAGAAAACGGCTTCAGCGGAGGCGGCTGGGTGTAGAATCAATGGTGCCCAGGATGAGAAAAAGGAAATTCTGGATGAGAATCTTCGTAGCGATTGGGATCTCGCTCTGCATACTCCCGTCAGGTGCGCAGAGCCAAACTTCAAGGGAACAGGAACCGATACGAATCACTCGAAGTGGCACGCAACCTCCCCGGCCGGCGCCGTCCGACCACTTCACCGGTTCAGTGCGGGTCGATTCTTCGTTCCAGGCGATCGCGCCGGCACGGATGTCCGGCGCCCGAGTTGTGTTTGAGCCCGGCGCCAGAACGGCGTGGCACACGCATCCCTTGGGGCAAACTCTGATCGTGACGGCAGGAACCGGCCGGGTGCAGCGCTGGGGCGACCCCGTGGACGAAATCCGGCAGGGTGACGTGGTCTCGATCCCGCCGGGCCAGAAGCACTGGCACGGGGCCGCGCCGAACAGCTCCATGACGCACATCGCCATCGTCGAGCAACTCGACGGCAAGACGGTCGAGTGGTTGGAAAAGGTCAGCGATGCGCAATACGGCGCGCCGCTCCGCGGTCAGGCAGCGAGCCCCAATGCCGGCGCGCGGCCTCGGCCGTCTCAGGGAGCGATCGGCGACTTTGCCCCCAAGCTGGCCGAGCTGACTGACAACGTGCTGTACGGCGACATCTGGGAGCGTCCGGAGCTGTCGAAGCGTGACCGTAGCCTGGTGACGGTGGCCGCTCTCATCGCCATGAACCGTCCTGACCAGCTCCGTTCTCACCTCGTCAGAGCGCGCGAAAACGGCCTGACGCAGGAGCAGTTGATCGAGACCATTACCCACCTGGCGTTTTACTCGGGGTGGCCGAACGCGGTAAGCGCCATCGCCGTTGCAAGGGAAGTTTTCGAGAAGAAATGAAACGAAAGGCGTATGCAGGAGAAATCATGAAAAGTCACTTCATCGCGCTCTGTCTCTTTCCAGCCATCCTTCTTACTTCAGCAAGTGCGCAGGAAACCAGGACGAGCGGGCCGGAGCCGGTGCCCGCCACAAAAGTGATCAACCTTTGGCCCGGCGTCGCGCCGGGGTCCGAGCAATGGAAGCAGCCGGAGACCGTCCTTGGCTCCGGCAACAACCGGCGCATTGTCAACGTGACCACGCCGACGCTGACGGTGTACCTGCCGGCCCCCTCCACCGCGACCGGAACGGCCGTGATTGTCGCACCCGGTGGCGGCTTCGTAGGGTTGTCGATTGACTCGGAAGGTTACGATGTAGCGAAATGGCTCGTGGCTCGAGGTGTCGCGGCAATCGTTTTGAAGTACCGAACGGTTCAACTCGAAGGCCAGGACGAAGCGCAACTGAACCAGTCCGCCGGCGCACGCTTCGGGGCTCAGCTCCGCAACCTCCCTTTGATCGACGAGGACGGTAAGCCCGGCATTGCCGACGGCATTCAGGCCGTGAAAGTGGTTCGCGCACACGCGGCCGAATGGGGCATCTCTCCGGATCGCATCGTCTTCACGGGATTCTCCGCCGGCGGGATGATCACTGCTTACACGGCCATACAGTCCGATGCGCGCCCGAACTACGCGGCTCCTATTTACGGCGCCCCGATCGCATCCATACCGCCGATACCACAAGGATTGCCGCCGTTTTTCATGGCGATGGCGCAAGACGACAACCTCGCCGGCCAATACATCCTCCGCTTCTACGAGGCCCTCAAGGCCGCCGGATATCGCCCTGAATTTCACATTTATAACTCCGGCGGTCATGGCTGGGGCATGCGCAAACAAGGCAGAACGAGCGACCACTGGATCGACGAGTTTTACTACTGGTTGGAAGCGCAAGGGCTAACGCGTCCGCCAAAGTAACCCACAGCCGGAGTCAAATGCCATGCGACGTTTCGTTACGATCTCTCTGATCGCAGCCACTATTCTTGCTGCAGCAATTGCACAAGAAAACAAGAAGAGTAAGTCAGCGCCGCTGATGATCCAGGAGCAAGGCAGCTTCGCTGTCGGCGGCAAGGTCATCAGTAATCCAGGAACGTTCAATCCGCAGCAGCCCACATCTGCTGGCCAAACCCTACATGGCGATCACGCATATGTTTCGTACCAGATTCCGGTTGAAGCTCGCAAGCTGCCATTAGTGTTTCTGCATGGCGCCGGACAGTTTTCGAAGACCTGGGAGACGACGCCGGATGGGCGGGAGGGCTTTCATACCATCTTCCTGCGGCGCCGTTTCCCCGTGTACCTGCTTGACCAGCCCCGACGTGGCGATGCTGGCCGCAGCACACTCCCCATGACCATAGAAGCTACGGCCGACGAGCAGATGTGGTTCGGCACATTCCGCGTAGGCATTTGGCCGAACTACTTTCCGGGCGTACAGTTCTCAAAAGATCCCGAGGCGCTGGATCAGTATTTTCGGCAGATGACTCCAAATACCGGACCGTTCGACTTGGAAGTCATCTCCGACGCTTGTGCCGCGCTATTCAAAAAGATTGGTCCTGGGATCTTGGTGACCCACTCACAAGGCGGCGGGATTGGATGGGTGACTGCCCTGAAGAGCTCAAACATCCGCGGCATCATCTCTTACGAACCGGGAAGCGGCTTCGTGTTCCCGGAAGGCGAAGTTCCTGCTCCGCTATCGAGCGCTGGGGGGACGCTGCAAGCAGTCGGGATACCACTCCCCGAGTTTATGAAATTGACGAAGGTTCCCATAATCATCTACTACGGCGACTACATCCCCGAGAAACCGACCGAGAGCCCTGGTCAAGATGGATGGCGTGTTCGGCTGGAAATGGCAAGAAAGTGGCGAGATGCGGTAAACCGCCACGGCGGCGACGTCACACTAGTTCATTTCCCGGAGGTTGGCATCCGCGGGAACACTCACTTCCCGATGTCGGATTTGAACAATCTTCAAATTGCGGATCAGATGTCGAAGTTCCTGTCAGAGAAGAAGCTGGACTGATCCGTTGTTATATGCCCCGCAAGACAAAGGAGTCTGAAATGGTAGATGAACTCATCAACAAAAAGAGGTGCGAGTTCCTCGGTGCGTCCGGGCAGGTCCTTTCCGGTGTAATTGTAGCTGGCTCAGCCATGGCTACGCCGCACGATACGGGGTCGGCTCAGGCGAGTGCCGTGAAAGAGCCCGCGGTGATCGGATATCCCAACACAAAAGGGCTGACGATCGAACGAGTCACTTACCCGGCCAGAAACATGGGCACAACGATCATCGCCAATCTCTTCTGAATGGCGAACCCGATGCCGAACAGCACCGCAAACAGCGTGATGAACTTGCCCGTGATGAACGTGTCGATTAGGGTCTCGGCCAGGCGATCCAGCGGCTCATTCCACATCGCGCCCGGCGTGAAGGAGACCTCAAAGGGCGAATGAAAGGGACGCATGTTGGCGGCGAGGACACCGAACAGCGCGAAACCGCGGACAACATCGATCACGCCAATGCGTTCCTGCCCGCTAACGGGTTCCATCATGAGAACAAGCTCTCTCTGGCCTCTAATGCAGGAGACCATACCCTGCGCCCACTGGACGGCTCAGGGTTTCTTCAGGCGCTCGATCTGCTCGCGGATCTTCGCCGCATTCGGGGCCTCCGGGTGGCGGGCCAGGAAATCTTCCAGTTCGCTGACTGCTCTGGCGGGCTCAGAACGGCGCAGATAAATCTCAGCCAGCAGTAGCTGAGGACGGGAGAAGAGGGACGGATCCAGGCGCTTGGCGGCATTCAGGTATTTCAACGCGCTCTCCTCGTCGCCCAGAAAGAAGTAGTTGGAACCCAACTGCGAGTTGGCCAGGGCGTCTTCCGGATGGTCCCGCACAGCGCGCTGGTTGTACCCCAGGGCCTCCCCAAACTTGCCGAGGCCAAGCAGGGCCGCTCCCAGGTTGAGAAGAGGCGGAAAGGCTCCGGGGTCATGCTTGAGGGCCTCGCGGAAGTACTTCTCGGCCTCTTGGAGTCTGCCGGACTGGTAGGCAATGGTGCCCAGATGGTTCCAGGCGGCCACGAACTGGGGGGCCAGTTCGACCGCGTGCTGGAGCTCCTGGATGGCGCCCTCTATGTCACGCTGGCCGAGCTTCTTCTGCGCTTCAGCATACGCTTGCCAAGCCCGGTCCGGAATGGCAAGTTCCGACAACGATACTTTGCCCTCCCGCTCGAGAACCTCTGAGGAGACGCGTGCTGAGGGATGGAACGGAACGGTCACTTCGACGCGGCCCTTGGAATCGGAGAAGGCCGGCCCCACCTCGACGGTCTGACGAACCTCCCCCTGGCCGGAAACGACAACCGCAATGGTGTAAGCGTCGGGAGCCAGGTTCCGAAACCGGAATCGGCCGCTGGAGTCGGCACGAGTGGTGGCCGCAAACGGTCTGATAGCGCCGTGGAGGGACACGACGGCGCCGGCCTGTGGCAGCTCGATCCGGCCCCGCAACTCCAGTTTCCGCTCGGCGGCCGACGCCACTATGAGAGCAACAAGCGCCGCCACCGGAATATGCCACCGCCCGCTCATCATCTGTGACCGATGCTACCACGCCACACGACACGGGGACAGACGGAACGTTCCCCATCAGGCCACGCACGGAACCCCGGGGACGCCTCCGTCTGTCCCCCGTCAGATCAGCTCTTCCCGCTTCTCGATCGTGAGCCTATCGCCGCTGGTGATGTACTCGACCTGCATGCGGAGGCGCGGCAGGGCGTCGTGAGTGAACTTCTCCGCGGCCAGTTTGCGGGCGGGGTCTTTTTCGGCCTGCGTGAGCAGCAGGTGAATGCCGAGGCAATCGCAGGCCATGTCCACCAGGCGCCGGGCGACGAAGTCGCTGTAGGTGCGGTCGTTCAGGTTCTTGAGAAAGCTCAGACACCAGGCCAGCTTCTCGCGGGCCTCGCGGGCGGCCGAGGAAAGCTGAATCAGCTCGGGCCGGAACTGCCGCTCGCCCAGGCGGCTCAGGTACTGGCCGAAGGTGCCGCTGGTGATGCCCACCACCGCGCCCACCACCTGGAGCTGGGTGGTGCCTTCGTAGATGGTGGTAATGCGGGCGTCGCGGGAAAGCCGCTCGACGTTGAACTCGCGCATGTAGCCGGTGCCGCCGTGGATCTGGAGCGCGTCGTAGGTCACCCCGATGGACATTTCCGAGGCGTAGGCCTTCGCCATGGGGGTGAGCACCGCGGCCAGCGAGGAAAGCCCCTTGTGGCGGGCGCGGGTCTCGGCGTCGGGATTGGCCGGCATCCGCTTCTCAAGGGCGCGGCGCAGGTCCAACACTCGGGCGGCCTCGTAGGTGATGGCCCGGGCGGCCTGGATCTGGCTTTTCATATGTGCCAGCATGTCATAGACTTGCGGGAATTCTATAATGGGTTTCTTGAATTGAACCCGCGTGCGGGCGTACTTGAGGGCTTCCTCGTAGGCGGCCTGGGCAATGCCGATGGCCTGGGCGGCGACTCCCACCCGCGCGCCGTTCATCAAGGACATGACGTAGCGGATCAGGCCCATCCGGCGCTGCCCCACCAGCCAGGCCGGCACCCCGTTAAACTGCAGCTCGCAAGTGGGCGAGCCGCGGATGCCGAGCTTGTGCTCGATGCGGCGAACCACCAGCTCGGGACACTTCTCGACCACGAACATGCTCAGGCCCCGGGCGTCCACGCTGCCTTCCTCCGAGCGCGCCAGCACCAGGCTGACCTCGGCGCAGCCGTTGGTGATGAATCGCTTGACACCGTGTAGCCGCCACGTGCCGTCGGGCTGCGGCACGGCCTTGAGCCGCACCGACTGTAAGTCGGAGCCCGCGTCCGGCTCGGTCAGAATCATCGCGCCCGTTACTTTGCCCGAGGCGAACAGGGGCAGGTACTTGTCCTTGAGGGCGTCGTCGGCGAACTCGTAAATGGTCTCGGCGATCTCCTGTAAGCCGAACAGATTCATCAGGCTGGCATCGGCCTGGGAGACGATCTCGGTGGCCATGGTGTAAAGCAGCCCGGGGAAGTTCAATCCGCCGTACCGCCGCGGGAGGGTGAACCCTTGCAGATGGGCTTGATTAAGGATCTCCAGGGCGCGCCGGGTGCCGCGGGCGTAAGTCACCTTGCCCGCATCGAAATGCGCTTCCTCGCGATCCACCTCGGGAGCCAGTGGCGCGATCTCCTCGGCCGCAATGGCGCCGAGCAATCCCATCACGGCGCGGTAGCCCGCGAGGGCATCGGGGTAGGAGAGCGGGGCGTCATCATAGTGGGCGACCTGGGTGTAGTCGTCTTCCAGGGCGCCCACGACCTCCTCGAGGTCCAGGTGCTGGAAGTGCCACTGAATGTCGGGGTTGTCGGTGAAGAAGTTCTCCACGGTCGCCTCTCAGAGCTTGCCCTTGAGCGCCTTGATGAGCCGGGGCAGCACCTGGCGCACGTCGCCCACGATGCCGTAGTGGGCGATCCCGAAGATCGGCGCTTCGGGGTCGCTGTTGATGGCGAAGATCTTGCCGGACTCCGCCATCCCCGCCCGGTGCTGCACCGCCCCGGAGATGCCGCAGGCGATGTAGAGCTTGGGGCGCACGGTCGTGCCGGTCTGGCCGACCTGGTGATCGGCGTGAATGAAGCCGGCGTCCACAGCGGCGCGCGAGCCGCCCACCTGACCGCCCACCAGGGAGGCCAGTTCCTCGATCAGGGCGAAGTTCTCCTTCGAGCCCATACCGTAGCCGCCGGAGACAATGATGTTGGCCGCGCGCAGGTCCACGCGGCGAGGATGGCTGGTGCGTTCGAGGACGCGAACGGTCTCGGGCTCATCGTCCAGGTGCGCGGGGACTTCGATGAGGGTTCCGGTGCGGCCGTCCACCGGCTCCGGCACGTGCATGACGCCTTCGCGGACAGTGGCCATCTGCGGCAGCAAGTCGGGGCTGACGATGGTGGCGATGATGTTGCCGCCCCAGGCGGGACGGATCTGGAGCAGCTTGCGCTGGTACATCCGCCCCCCGGACTCGTAGGAGCCGATCTGTAGGTCGGTGCAATCCGCGGTCAGACCGGCCTTCAGGGCCGAGGCCACGCGCGGAGCCAGGTCGCGGCCCAGGGGTGTAGCGCCGTAGAGGACAATCTCGGGTTTCCTCTCACGAACCAGGCCCGTGAGCACGCGGGCAAAAGGAAGCGTGGTGTAGCGGGCCAGGCGCTGGTCCTCGGCGCAGTAGACAATGTCGGCGCCGTGGGCGAAGAGCACATCGGCGAGCGGGCGCGTGCGGTCGCCCAGGATCACACCGGCCACCGGCACGCTCAGCACCTGGGCCAGCTCGCGCGCTTTGCCCAGCAGCTCGAGGGACACATCGGCGACCTTGCCCTCCTCGATCTCCGCGTATACCCAGATCTCTCGGTGCGGTGTCGCGTCCATCACCCGAAGGTCCTCTCCTCGACCAACTGCGCCACCACTTCGCGCACCCCGGCATCATCGGGGGTGAACAGCTTCAGGTCGCGCCCTTTCAGCACCACGTTCTCGACCTTCTTGACTTTGGTGGGCGAGCCGGAGATGCCGACGCGGGTCAGGTCGGCGTCGATGTCCTCGGCGCCCCAGGTCTCGATGAAAAGCCCCTTGTCCCGCAGCGCGCCCAGCACCTCGTCCACGGCCTTGCCCTGGCGCTGCGCCTCGGCTTCGATGTCGAAGACCGAGCGGGCGCGGCGGTACTTCAGGAGCAGCCGCGCGTTGGGCCAGCGCGGGGAGTTGGCGCTGCGGCGCACGGTCAGCAGCACCGGCGGGGCCACCTCGACCACCTCCTGGACCCGGCCCAGGTCGCGCCGTATGCGGAACTTGCCGTCCTGGAACTCCGGCGTGGCGTCCGCGAAGGTGACCTGGGGGATGCCCAGCTTCTCGGCCAGTTGAGGGCCGACCTGGGCCGTGTCGCCGTCAATGGCCTGCCGCCCGCAGAGCACCAGATGGTATGGAAAAAGGTGCTTGGTGATGGCCTGGGCCAGAGTGTAGGAAGTAGCCAGCGTGTCGGACGCGGCGAAGCGGCGGTCACTGAGCAGGATGACCCGGTCGGCCCCGCGGCACAAGGCGTCTTCGAGGATCTCCGCCGCGCGGGGTGGCCCCATGGACATGACGATCACCTCGCCGCCATGGCGCTCTCTGAGCTGAAGACCCATTTCCAGCGCGTTGAGGTCCTCCGGATTGAAAATCGCCGCCAAGGCGGCGCGGTTCAACGTGCCTTCAGGCGTCATGACCTCGCCGGTGACGTTCTTGGTGTCCGGCACCTGCTTGGCAAGCACGATGATTCTCAGGGGCACCCTTCCTCCTCGGGCTGTCCGGCTGAAGTCGGGCAAACAGCGGGCGAGAGGCTACTGTAACAAGGCGGAGCCGGCATCTGCAACCCGGCGGCGCCGGCGCTCTGTGCGTCAAGAATGGCCAGATCCTCCCGGAGGCGGGCATCCTGCGCGAGGTGATGCTCGGTGAGCCGGCGCAGGAAGGGGTCCTCGGCGGCCACGTCCGGGCGGCCCTCGACGTAGTTCAGCCCTTCCTCCAAGGTGTCCAGGGCGATGCGGTTGGATACCGCGGTGAGGCTTCTGAGGATCCCCAGGCGCGTGGCGTCCACAGGGCGCTCCGGCAGGTTCAGATTGGCTTCAAACAGCCGCAGGCGCAACAGATTCAGCGTGCCGGAGGAAGTGGTGTTGCGCCCTGCAAAGGTTTCCAGCAACCAGTTGTAGAAGCGGTCCAGGCGCGGGTCCAGGAACTCGTAGTCCGCGCATACGTCCTCCTTCAGCAGGCGGCCTTCAGCGCGCAAGCGCTGGGCAGCGGGTGTGCCCGCATAAGGCAACATGCGCGAGAAAACCGCCCCGGCATAGCCTCCGCTGGTGAAGTCTCGGAGAAACGCCAGGTTCCGCCGCGCGCTGCGAAAAGTGGACCAGGGATTCAGCAGCATGAATCCGAAATCGAAGGACAGTTGCAGGCTCCGCAACACCTCCCCCGCCCGGAGATGAGCCTCCAGTGAGAGGCGCTTGTTCAAATGCGCCAGGTCCTCCGGGTCGCCCGCTTCGACGCCGAGGTAGACGTGCCGCAGGCCCGCTTCCACCAAGGTCTGGAACGCCTCGAGGGTGACCTCGTCGGAGCGGCAGGAGATCTTCCAACGCAGGCCACGGTGGAGGTCGCGGCGGACGCATTCCCGCGCCACGGCATGGGCCCAGGCGCGGGCCGGCGGGCCGCCGGCCAGGAAATCGTCATCCTGCCAGAGAATGGCGCGCACGCCCCGCTGGCGGTGCAGGTGCTCCAGTTCGTCCACCACGCGCAGCGGGTGGCGGAGTCTGCGCCCGGTGGTCCCGTTGCGCTGGTAGAAGGGGGTGATGGAACAGAAGGAGCAGTTCCAGGGGCAGCCCCGGCTGCCCAGCACGGAGGCGATGGGCAGCGGCTGCCGCTCGTAGGGTATGTCGTCGCGATCGGGCCAGGGCAGTTCGTCCAGATGGGCTCGGCCCGGCCGGAGCGGGGTGCCGACGATGCCGCCCGGCGCGCGGTAGGCGATGCCGCGCACGTCCCTCCACGGCAGACCAGCCGCCAGGCGCTCGGCCAGCTCCAGCAGTGTCTCTTCGCCTTCGAACCGCACCACGCTGTCCAGTTGAGTTGCGGCGCGCAGGAGCGCCTCGGGCTCAAAGGAGGCGTAGTGACCGCCCGCGGTGAAATGCGCGTCCACGCCGGCGGTGCGCAGCTCTGCCAGCAACCTCGCCAGGTCCGGAACCAGATACTGGAAAAGCAGGGAGAAGCCAACGACGTGGGGCTGGAGGGCCCGAACGGCCTCGATGATGGGTCCGGGCCCTCGCCCGTAGGCGACAATCCGCGTGCCATGGCCAGCCTGCCGTAGCCGGCTGGAGAGGTATCGCACACCCAGGTTGTCCTGGGCTTCGAATCCGACCAGAACGATCCTGGCGCGGCCAGCGCCCGGGAGCGCGCCGGCTGAATCGCTCCCTACCTGGGGCATGACCTCAGGGCGACTGTGTGCCCTTCAGCGCCGCTTGGATGACCTCCACCGTACCTTCCAGCCGTGCCAGGCGGGCCCGGACTTCAGTTTCGGCGGCCGCCAGTTCCGTGGAGTCCATCTGGCCGAGACGCCCCAGAATGCCGCTGAGTTCGTCGGCGGCCAGCGCCAAGGTCCGCTTGGCCGTGTTGATGCGCTGCCCGAGACGAGCCACGTCATCCGCGGGGTCGCCAACCTCCAAGATCTTCATGCGGACCCCACTCACAGCCTCGCGTATGTCAAGGGGAGGGAACTTGAATTTCTTCTCCACCACTGTGTACGCGGCGATGGCCGCGGTCCAGCCGGCTTTGGGAACCGAAAGAACGTTGCCGCTGGCGCTGCCGGAGCCGAGCACAATCCAGGTGTTGAACTCCTCCTGACCGATGTCGGTCTTGGCCGTGATCTGGACGGCGGCGGCCGCGGTGGCCACAAAAGTGGCGCTGCCGCCCACCCAAGCGCCGGCAGGAGCCACGGATGCGATGGGACAGTCGGTGACGATCTGGTCCTGGGATTGCGACAGCGTGTAGGTGGTCACACCGGTTCCCGGGCCAGTGCCTCCGGTCTGCCAGTACCAAGCGGTGGCAGTGACCGGCTGGGTCCCGATGTCGCTGATGATAGTGGTGGAAGTGGTGGCGATCTGGCCCATCACATTCCAGAACAGAAAGGCATACTGGAGCCATTGCCCCGGATTCGCGGGATCGGGGATGGAAATATAGGCATCCGCACTCAGCGTGGCAGATGAGTGGTCCACCAGCGACAACACGCTGGGGGACGTCAAGTCTTGATTGGTCGGAAAGCGACGCTTGCGAAAAGTCAACGTGGGCATACTACCTCCCCTCTGAGGCCGCCATGAAGCCACCCTGGGTCAGCGGTGCGGCTCACTGCGCCAACCCGGGAACGGGCTGGCAAACGCCCTTCACCCAATCGTGCTTCCCCGACGTGTGTCGGTGGGGACTCCGGCCCCTCTTCCGAAATGCCGTGGACACCCACCTTCACCGCGAGCTGATTGGCCCGATACGATTATGTCACTTCCGGCGCAGGGAGGGCAAGGGAAAACTGCGCGATGCTGGCCTCCGCCTCCGGGCAAGGCAAAAGGCAAGAGGCAAGAGGCAAAAGGGTAGCAGCGCCCCAGCGCTGAGGAGGGCGGACCACGCCAGGATGGCGGGAGCGAACTCAAACTCGACGCGGTGGCGACCCGCCGGGACGGGCAAACCGCGGAAGGCGACATTGGTGTAGTAGATGGGCTGCTCGCGGCCATCCACCAGAGCTCGCCAGCCGGGGTAGTGGGTTTCCGAGGTGACCAGGAAGGCCGGCGCCGCGGCATCGACTTCCAGCAGCACACGCCGCCGGGCGTACGCGAGCACCCTCACCGACCCGCCGCCTCCAGACACCTCTACTGCGCCTTCTACTACCGCCTCGCTGCGCGGGTCGAAGGCGCCGGACTTGAGCATGGCGGCGGCTTCCTCCATGCCGGCCGCGCGGCGCACGCGGTCTACGAGGAAGAACCGCGGCAGAGCTTCGGGGTTTTCGTAGACCTCGTTTCCGGGCAAGGTGGCTACATGGATGAGGCAGGAGCGCGCGAGCTGGGCAGCGTCCAGCGGAGCGCGGGTGAGCAAGTAGCGAACATTCAGCAGATCCAACACCGGCGAGTCCAGCCGGTTCACCTCGTAGTAGGCGCCCCAGCGCTCGCCGTCCGCGAAAGCCAGCCGCGCCTGGATGGTCCGCGCCAGAGCCAGGGGATCGTTACCGTTGGCCGTGGGCACCTCGATCATGGCCGCGGTCATGGGCCAGTTGATGGATGCCCCGGCGGTGTCGATGCGCGCGAGAGGGTAGCTGCGATTCACCAAGTCGCGCACCCGGGCCAGCAGTTCGCGGCTGCCTTCGAAGCTCTCGCGGGTGACGCCTGGCTCATCCTGTAGCCGTGCCGTGTTCATGGGCCGCCCGGAGCCTGCCCAGGTGAGGTCCACCAGGACGACGCACACGGCCATCCAAGCCAGCGCGGGCCGCTTGAGAAACTCTGCCGCGCCCAGCCCCGCCAGCACCGCCAGCGACAGGATGAAGGCGGGCATCGCGAACTCCGGGTGGAGAGCGTTGCGGATCGCCGCGGGCAGCAAGGGGTAGAGGAGGCGCCAGACCGGCGTCGAGTCGCCCAGCATCCACAGAGCCGTGACGGGCACGAGGAGAGTGAAGGCGCGGACTTCACGCTTCTTGCAGAAGCTAACTGCCGCCAGCGCCAGAGCCAGCCCGCCAAGGCTGCAATACAGGTACAGGAATGTGGGGTTCCACGGCCCGGAGTACCGGTGCAAGTCGAAAATGCCGTAGTAGTTGGGCGCCACCAGCGAAACCAGGCTCGCCAGAGGGAGACCGCCGCCGCTTCCGAGCCAGTCGGCGCGGTACTGGGCAATGCTGAGGCGGCTCAGCTCGACAGTGGGCAGCAACTGCACCGCGGCCAGGAGCACGGCCCACAGGCAGGCCACCAGCACGTAAAGCAACAGGCGCAAAGGGCGCGTGCCGCACGCGACGAGCACCACGGCCAGCAGAATCGACGAGCCGATCACCACCACGCTCACCGCGGGTAGGCCCGCCAGCACCGCCATGGCCAGACTCGCGGCCAGCACGGCCAGCCACCGCCAGTGCGCCTTCCCGCCCAGCGAGAGGACCGCCAGCCAAGCCAGTGGCAGCCAGGCGGCGGCGTTCACCGCGCCCATGTGCTGTGCCTGGGAGGCGAAGTATCCGCCGAGCTGGTAGATGGATGCGCCCAGCAAAGCCGCCGGCGTGCCGCTCCCCAGACGTCTCAGCAGCCAAAAGGCGAATACGCCGGCCAGGAAGACGTGGAGCACGACCTCCCATTCCAGGAAGTTGAGCAGGTGTGCGCCTCCCGTCAGGTTGCTGGCGAGGACCGCCACAACCAGCGGCGGGTAGAACACTTCCGTCTGAATGTTGGCGGCAAACGGCCGCCCACAATAGGTGAAGGGATCCCACAGCGGCAGCTCGCCCCGCTTGAGAGACTCCGCGATGAAAGAAGCGTGGGTCAGGTGGAAGTAGCGCAGGTCCCAAGGGATGACGTAGCCTTCCCGGAACAGCGTGTGCCGGTAGAAAACCAGCACTTCGGCCAGCAGCACGGCGTAAGGCAGGAGGCGACGGACGAGCACCCGGCTTCGCACAGGTTTTAAGAATAGCACCTGGAAAACTCGCCGCAGGAAACCGTAAAGCCCGCGCCCCGTTTGGGCGATAGTCGCTTGCAGACCCAGCTTGGCCGGGCTTATGATGGAGGCTCTGGGGTGTAGCCTCACGAGGAGGTATCTTCACATGCGCACGGCATCGGGCTTTCTCTGTGCTCTCCTGAGCACAGCTTCGCTCCAGGGGGCGGCTCAGCTCCAGACGTACCTGATGACCAAGCCCGCGCCCTCCGCCACTTGTACAGTTCTGTCCACAAGTCCGCCCCCCGGCTATACTTCCTTCTCCGCCACCGAGACCGAGGCGTACTTGTGGTTCTACGTCACTGGCGTGAGCGTCGGCGATGTCTTCGCCAGCGAGTACTACAACCCCAGCGGCACCTTCTACGCTCCGCCCAGCGGCGCCTGGAACCCCGCCTCCTCTGCCGGCAACTGGTGCTACACCGACTCCGCCTTCAAGATCGCCGGCCAGGTGCCCGCCACCACGCCCGGCCTCTGGACCGTCAAGGTCAAGTTGAACGGCGCCCTCTTCTTCACCCTGACCTTCACCATCACCGCAGCGGGCGCCGCCAACCCCAGCCTCCTCAACGGCGGCTTCGAGCAGCCCGGCACCGGCAACCTCTGGGATATCCCGGTCGGCAGCACACACATTACCGGCTGGAACGTCACCAAGGGGACCGTAGACTACGTCAACGGTCTTGCCACGTGCTCCGAAGGCAAGGCCTGCATTGACCTGGACGGCAATACGGCGGGCGGCATCTCGCAAACCATCCAGACCACGCCCGGCACGGCTTACACCGTCACCTTCGACCTGGCGGGCAACGTCGAAGGCGGTGCCAAGGTCAAGCAGGTGCGCGTGCTGGCCGCGGGCCAGTCCCAGGACTTCAGTTTCGACACCACGGGCCGGACCTTCAGCAGCATGGGTTGGACCACCAAGACCTGGTCTTTCACCGCCAACGCCGCCTCCACCACCATCGAGTTCTCCAGCCTGGGCCCGGCAGGCAGTTGGTATGGACCTTTCATTGACAACGTCAGGGTTACCACTGGCGGCGGCGGCGGTGCTACGGGCACGAACGTCATCCGCAACTGGGGTGCTGAGGAGGGTCCCGCCAGTAACGATTGCAGCGGCGTGGCCAGCATCCCCGGCTGGACCACCGCCGGCCAAGCCACAGTCTGCAAGTACGGCGCCTCCGGCGGCTATCCCACTGCCTCTTCGCCCGGCCCGCCCGACCGTGGCAACAACTTCTTCGGCGGCGGCTATGCCGCGTCGGCTTTCATCACCCAGGTGGTGGACCTGTCGTCCTCCGCTACCCAAATCGACGCCGGCAGTACGCCCTACACGCTGTCCGGCTGGCTGGGCGGCTACGATAGCCAGGGCGACAACGCCAAGCTGATCGCAACCTTCAAGAGCGCCTCCGGGGCCTCGCTGGGCACCGCCCAGATCGGCCCGGCGACGGCGGCTGATCGTCAGAACGTGACCGGAATGGTGTCCAAATCGACCTCCGGCACGGTGCCCGCCAGCACGCGGAGCGTGGAGCTCCGCCTCGAGTTCACCCGCGCCGAGGGCAGTTCCAACGACGGCTACGCCGACAGCCTCTCCTTCAGCCTCTCCGGCGCAGGCACCACGCCCACGTGCAGCTACAACGTGCCTCCCACCTCCACGGTCACTGGCGCCGGCGGCACCGGCACAGTACAGGTCACGACCACCGCCAACTGCGCCTGGACCGCCACCAGCAACGCGGCCTGGCTCACGCTCACCAGCGGGGCCAGCGGCACGGGCAGCGGCACGGTCACCTACACTGCGGCCGCCAACCCCGGCACCACCTCGCGCACCGGCACGCTGACCATTGCAGGTCAGACCCACACCGTGACGCAGAGCGCTGGCGGCGGCACCACGCCCGGTTGCAGCTACAACGTACCACTTACTTCGACCGTCAGCGGCGCCGGCGGCACCGGCATCGTGCTGGTGACCACGGCCGCCAACTGCGCCTGGACCGCCACTTCGAACGCCGCCTGGCTGACCATCATCGCCGGGGCTTCCGGCACCGGCAACGGCGGCGTCAACTACCGCGCCACGGCCAACCCTTCGACTACCGCATCGCGCACCGGCACGCTCACGATCGCCGGCCAGACCCACACCGTCACCCAGGGCGCCAGCACGCCGGCCTGCACCTACTCGATCAGCCCCACGACTGCTTCCGCGCCGTACACCGGCACCACCGCCGCGGTTCTGGTCTCGGCGGGCACGGGCTGCGCCTGGACCGCCACCTCGAGCGCCGCCTGGATCACCATTAAGTCCGGCGCGAGCGGCACGGGCAACGGGACCGTCAACTACCAGGTCGCCGCCAATACCGCCACCAGCTCGCGCACCGGCACCCTCACCATCGCCGGGCAGACCTTCACCCTCACTCAGGCCGCCGCTCCGCCCGCTGATGCGCCCTCGATCTCCCAAGGTGGCGTGGTCAACGCCGCCAGCTACATTCCGGCCACTCTGCCGGCCGGGGCCATCGGCCAAGGCTCGTTCTTCTCGGTCTTTGGAGAGAACCTCGGACCCGCGCAGTACGCCCAGGCCACCTCCTTCCCTCTGCCTACCGTTCTGGGCGAGGTCTCGCTCAAGGTCACCCAGGGCTCGACCTCGGTGGACGCCTACCCGGTGTTCGTCTCCTTCAACCAGATCAACGGCATCCTGTCCTCGAAAGCGCCCGTCGGCGATGCCCAGCTCACCGTCACTTACAAGGGCAAGACTTCCGCGCCCATGCCCATGAAGATCGCCGTCAACAACTTCGGGATCTTCTCGACCGCCGGTGGCCGCGGCCCCGGCATTGTCCAAAACTTTGTCTCGCAAACCGAGCAGCCCCTCAACACCCGCTCGACTCCCGCCAAGCCGAACCAGGTGGAAATCCTGTGGGGTACCGGCTTAGGGCCCATCACCGCCCCGGACAACCTGGCGCCCCCGGCCGGCGATCTGCCTTTTCCGGTCGAGGTCCTGGTGGGCAACAAGCCCGCCAAGAAGCTCTATAGCGGCCGCGCTCCCTGCTGTTCCGGCGTGGACCAGATCGTCTTCGAGGTTCCCGCCGACGCCCCCACTGGCTGCCACGTCCCCGTGCAGATCAAGGTGGCCTCCACTTACAGCAACATTGTCACCATGGCTATCAGCGCCGACGGCGTCTCGTGCTCGTCTCCGCTGAATCCTTTCTCGGGCATCACCGCGGCCGGGGGCAAGAGCGGGTCCATCGTCCTGGCCCGCGCCAGTGTGCTGGCGGGACTCCAGGCTGGCCAGCCGCCCCTGGATCTGACCCTCGACTTCGGCCTCGGCTTGTTCCAGCAGTCCCAGGCCGTGGGAGACCTGGGATACAATCCGCTGTTGTCGATGCCCCCGCTGGGCGCTTGCTCGGCTTCCACTGGCAACCTGGACCTGGGCCAACTGCTGGGCACGGATCTCGGCGGAGAGGTGCCCGGCCAGGAGAGTGTGCTGGGCCGCGAATTGGACGCCGGCAAGGAGCTCACGGTCACCGGTCCCAAGGGCAACTCCATCCCCATGCCCAGGCTCAACGCCGAGGAGAACAAGGGGCCCTATGTCGGCCTGTTGGGCGGCTCCATCCCGCTCGAGGGCGCCCAGTCGCTGCCACTGTTCCTCGACGCCGGCCGCTACACTGTCTCCGGCCCTGGCGGCAAGGATGTCGGCCCCTTCAAAGCCACCATCGACATCCCGACGCCCCTCCAGTGGACCAACCGCAGCCAGATCACCCAGGTTGACCGCTCTTCGGGCCTCACCCTGACCTGGTCCGGCGGCGATCTCAGCCAACAACTGGTTCTCATCGCCGGGGGCTCCACCGACCAGAAGTCCAAGGCCTCCGGGGGGTTCATCTGCTTTGTTCCCGCCACCGGCGGCAGTTACACGGTCCCGCCCTCGGTGCTGGGCAACCTCCCGGCTAGCGTCGCCGACAAGCCCGAAGACTCCATCGGCGCCCTGGTGTTCGGGACGGCTCCGGCGGGCAATTACGCCAAGTTCACGGCCACGGGCCTGGACGTGGGGTACATCTTCGCCGGTACGCTGAACGCCAAGACGCTGCCCTACAAGTAGTCGTGTCGCGCCGCACCAGATTCGGGCCTCGCGCGGTTCTCCTGGCGGCCCTCTGGCTGCCGCTGTGGGCGGCCGAGCGGCGAGTTGTCATCATCGACCTCGACGGCATCCGCGGCGACACCTTCGAGCAAACCTATCTCGACGGCAGGCTACCCAACTTCCAGCGCATTCTCGATTCCGCGCTGTGGTTCGACAACGCCGCCGCGGTCTTCCCCACCGTCACCATGGCCGGACAGGCGTCCCTGTTCACCGGCGTCCCGCCTGCCACGCACGGCATCATCGGCAACGAGTGGTTTGACCGCGCCGCCGGGCGCGCGGTGGACTACTTGACCGTCAGCGGGGTGTCCTGCGTCTACGGCTTCACGCTCTTGGCCGGCTCCGAGTGCCGCAGCGGCCTGGCCAACGGTCACCTGCTCTCCCCCACGCTCTACGAGGCGGCCACCGCCGCCGGCCTCAACAGCACCGTGGTCTTCAACCAGTACTGGAAAGGCGCCACCCATGTTGTGCTGCCGGGCTTGAGCGACGTGCTCTCTTTCGTCGGGAACGAATCCATCGACTACGAAGCCTTCGACCGCCGCATGACGGACCGCGCCCTCGAGGCGCTCCAGGAACACGGCCTCCCCGCCATCCTGACGGTTTACTTCGCCGGGACCGACGGGCTCGGGCACGCCTTCGGCATCGCCGCCCAGCCCCGCTACCTCGAGCGCGTCATCGACTACCACCTGGGCCGCCTGCTCGATGCCCTCGAAGGCCTCGACCCCGACTGGCGTGCCAACACCCTCTTCGTCATCACGGCGGACCACGGCCGCACCGACGCCGAACTTCACTCCGAGGATCTCACCCTGGCCGCGGACCTCCGCGCGGCCCTCGGGCGCGCCGGATATGACTCCGACCGGGTGCACGTTGCCACCAATGGGGGCATGGCCTACATCTACCTGAAGGCCGGAGAGTGGTCCGAGCTGCCGGCCACAGAGACCGTCGGGGCGGTCGCCCGGCAGCTTTCCGAAGATCCGTTGCTGGCGCGCGCCGTCGAGTCCGTCCGCGCGCGTCGCGACGACGATTCACCTCGCAGCGGCGATCTCATCCTGTTGCTGAAGCCCAACCACTACTTCGGCAACCTCGGCGTGGGCTCGCACCACGGCAGCATTCACGAGCCGGACCTATCCGTCCCGCTGATCCTGGCGCAGGGGGGCATGCCCGCCGGCCGGCGCGCGCAGCGGGTCCAGAGCACGCAGATCGTCCGCACGGTCGCCGAGTACCTGGGATTTCCAGTGGAGGCGGCAGACCCGGCCTTGCCGCTGGGCGGCAAAAAGGGTGAACTGTTCGCACCCGACTCCCGGTGCTACAATCCTTAGGCTATGTTCCAAGGAATCGAACACACAGGGATCGCCTCGGCGGAACCGGAGCGGCTGGCCCAATGGTACGTGGATCACCTCGGTTTCAGGATCAACTACCACTCTGAGTCGAGCCGCGGGTTCTTCCTGAGGGCCCCCGACGGGACGATGATCGAGATCATTCTGGCCGAGGGCGAGCGCGCGCCGCAGAAGATGAAAGACCCGGGGCTCCGCCACCTGGCGATCGGGGTGGGCGATTTTGACATCGCCTACACGGCGCTCAAGGCCAAGGGCGTCCAGTTTCTCAGCGAGCCTAGCACCAGCAAAGGCAACAGCGTGGTGTTCTTCACCGATTGCGACGGGAACATCCTGCACCTGATTCAGCGGGAGACGCCGCTGCCCTGAGAACCACACAGGCAAGAATGCCTGTGCTACCGGCCCAAGAACTCGTCCAGGCGGTCGGCCTCCCGCTCGGCGAGGTCCAGGCTGCGGCGAAAAGCCAGCCAGTCACGACCCTTCATAGCGGCCTCGGCCTCATCCAAGAAAGCCTCCATGCGCCGCCAGGAGGTGGCCATGTCGGTTCGCAGCGACAGCCCGGCCCGGCGTTGCTGCGCCTCCAGGTTCTGTATGCTGGCCCGCAGAGCGTTGGCGCGGGAAGCCAGAGTGATCATGCGCTCGCGCAGTTGCTGGATTTCAGCAGCCGAAGGCTCAGGACGCGCTTCAGGCCGTGCAGCCGGAGCGGCTTGGGGCGCTGCGGCCGGCGCCGCGGCTTGAGGCGTTTCAGTCGGCGTGGTGGCAGGCGACTTGGCGCTGGAAACCGCGGAGGGCTTTGTCTTAGCGGCCGCGGGTGGCTGCGCCGCCGGCTGTGCCGGGGGCCGCTGCTCGGCAGGCGTGGTGGGCTGCGACGGCGGCTGAACCTGCGCCGGCGTCTCCTGTGCCGCGGGAGCCGTGGTGGACTCGCCGGCTTGAGTCTTCTGCCAACGCGGGATCTGGGTGGCGGCCAGGACAATCACCACAATGGCGACTACGGCGCCCAAGGCCATGTACAGGCCGCGGCGGCTAGGGGTTTTCGCTGGTGGCGCAGGAACTGCCACGGGCTGGGGGGCCGGCTGTGGCACCGGAGCCTGCACCACCGGCCACGGCGCCGGGGCCGTGCCTTTGAGACTCCTCAGCGCCCCGCGGAACGCCTGGGCGGACTGGAACCGCCTAGCCGGGTCTTTCTGGATAGCGGTCAGTATGAGGTCACTGAGCACCTGCGGCAGACTGGGATCCAACTGGATCGGGGGCACCGGCGATTGCTCGAGGTGGGCCGCCATTATCGAGTAGTCGCTGTCGCCCTTGAACGGGCGCTGGCCGGTCACCAGCTCGTATAGCGAGACCCCAACCGAGTACAGGTCCGCGCGCCCGTCCAGGCTAGCGCTGCCCTGGATCTGCTCGGGCGACATGTAGTACAGCGAACCCAGCGTGGTGCCGGTCATCGTCAGGCGGCGGTCCGCAGCGGCCTTGGCGATCCCGAAGTCCATCAGCTTGACCTTGCCGGCGGGAGTGAGCATCATGTTGGCGGGCTTGATGTCCCGGTGGATCACGCCACGCTGGTGCGCGTACTCGAGAGCCGCTAGCACCTGATCGACGCACCCCGCGGCCTGCTCGACCGGCAAGGGGCCCTGTTTCAGCCTTTCCTCGAGCGTCGTCCCCTCGACGTACTCCATGAACATAAGGAGCTGGTTCTGGATGCGCAGAGCCGTGTGCAGGCCGGCGATGTTGGGGTGGTCGAGGCTGGCCACGAGCTTGATTTCGCGTATGAAACGATCCGCCAGCTCCGCTTCCTCGGCCAGGTTGGGCAGCAGGACCTTCATGGCCTCGACGCGGTCCGAGATGACGTTGCGGACCCGGTAAACCTTGCCCATGCCGCCGGCGCCAAGCACGCCGATGATCTGGTAGTCGCCGATGGTGTCGCCGATGTTGAGACTCATAGCTGGTTCCCTCGTAGTCCGCTCCCCACCCAAAGGGTACCCGGTCGCGGCTCGGAAAAGGCTAATTCCTGACCACGTCTCCCACCTTGGCCGGAGTCGTGCCCGTGTAGGCTCCCACGGAGGAGCGCTCATCGACCTCGGTGATGACCACTTCGCCAATCTTGTCCTCGAGGCTGCGGAGGACCTTGCCGGTGGACGGGTCCCGCACCTCGCGAATCTTGCGGCGCACTTGCAGTCGGTCACCCACCTTGACGCCGGACTTGCTGCCGACGTTCAGGATCAACGTGCCGCCGGAGGCGTCCGCCACCAGCCCCTGGATGACGAGGGCCCGGGTGGGCAAGCGCGAGGCGCCGGAGACAAGCTGCTGAGAAAGCTGCGTCACGCACTGATTCACGGCCTCGCCCAGGATCGTTGCGGCGAAGTTCTTGCTGGTCATGTCCACCGCGCCGCCGCCCACTACGCGCCCGCCGCCGGCCCCCAGCAGATTCGTGCCGGTACGAGTGGATTCGCCCAGTCCCTTGGCGGTGGCCAGGACCTCGGCGGTCTCCGTGTCCACCATGCGCGCGCTGATGCCGACCACGGCCTTGGATTCGGTTCGCTTGACGCCGCCGACACCGAACCGCCCGGTCACGCGGGAGAGAGCGCCGCCGGCGACGCCGGTGCTCTTGTCGTCTCTTCCGAACTGGGTAATGCTGCCAATGATGATGGCATCGACGCCGAGCACACGCCCGAGGCGGGCGGCAGTCGAGGAGTCGGCCCGGTCGCTCTGGGCGAAGTTCTGCTCGGCCAGGATTTTCTCCAGCGCCTTGCGCTCGATTACCGAGTAGGCGCCGCTCTGGACGAGCTTCTCGACGATCAGGTCGGCGATGCCCCGGCCGACATCGTGGTCGGTCCCGAAGATCGCGGCCGCCGAGCTGCGCACCGTGCCGTACTCGAAGTCGAGCACGGCGACGCGCTTCTTGGCCTGCGCTGCCGCCGTCGAGGCCAGTGTCACGGCAACGATCAGCGTGCCGAGAAGATGCCGCATGGGAACCTCCTTTTCGAGCGCCCTCGAACAACTAATAGCACCATCGGCAGGGAATGCCAAGTCTGGCGGGTTGGCGGCGGCCTGTGGTAACCTCGGCACAAGCGAGGAGCGCAACGATGTGTGGTGGCGGAGGTTCACCGAGCGTGGCTGCGAGCGGCGGCGGGACCGCACCGAGCGCCACCGCACCATGTGACCACATCCGGCTGGTGGAGGTGGTTGAAGCGGTCCGGCAGGCCGATGGCTCCTTTGTCAACCGGCCAGCGGGCTCACGCAACCAGTTCATCAACGTGGACGCCGACCCGGCCCACCCCGAATTCGGCCGTTGCGTCCGCATGAGGGCTCGCGTCACCTGGGCCTCTGGATCAACGCGCCCGCTTTCCGGCCAGACCGTGTATTGGTACTTCAACCCCGGCGGCAGCAACCGCGCGGGTTTGCCCGCCGACCTCAGGGCCAGTTTCGACAGCGAGGGTGGCGGTACCCTGCGCACCACGGCCACCACCCATGCCTCCGGCTGGACCGACGTCGTGGAGTTCTTCTTGTCACAGTACGGGGGCGACAGCTTTCAAGTCTTCGCCACCGACAATTCCAGCTACTCGGGCGGCATGCCGGCGGGGACTTACGTCGTCTGGCGGCGGATCTCTTGGGAGCTGGACTGCATGCAACGTCCCGGGGGCGCCGGAACGTATTCCGACCGCGCGGATACCGCGCGCATGGACCAGCAGTTCCGCAACTTCTTCGTGCATTTGGTCCGCACTGGAACCGACGCCAGTCCCGCGCATCAGCGGATGATCAAGGAGAACGACGCCGCCACCTGGGCCGGCAACGTGCGCGACGGGACCGGCGCCCCGCGCTACTTCCATCTGTGCATGATCGACACGATCTGCTGGGACCCCGCGCCGGTTACCCAGACCTTTCGGTTGACCCGAACCAACAACCGCGTCACGCTGTCGGCCGATCAGTACCTGCTGGAGCGCGGCCACTGGTTCGTCCGCGCCACTTACTTTTCGGCGGACCGGAACTCGGGACCCGTCCCCGGAGGCAACTTCCAGTTCAGCGAAGCCGGCGATTCCGCGACCGGCAACGACCGCTTCGTGCTGCGCGTCAGTTTCGACGGCCTGGCCGTGGACCTGTCCCGGCCCGTGCGGGTCCGCCTGACCTTCACCAACTGGCACGAGGGCTCCGGCTTGCAGAGCGGGCGGGCCACCCTGGTGGGAATCCGCTGGCGCGAGAGACGGTGGCGCGCCACGCCGGCCGACATCGCCAACTCCACGGTCCACACCATGGTGCACGAGCCCGGCCATGCTTTTGGGCTGGCTTCCCAGAATCTGCCGACTGGCACGGCCACTGCCACCTACTACGTCTCTCCGGGAGGCCCGCACTGCAACGCCCTGGCCAACCAGTGCATTATGTTCGCCGTCAACTCGCCCAGCCTGACGCTGTGCGACAACTGCACCGACTGCGCAAAGGCCCGAGACCTTTCGAGCCTGCCGATCGGCGCCACAGACGCTTACTGAGGTTTTGGTTATGTCCTCCGCCCCCGTCGTGATTCCTCCAACCCCAGTCTACGGTCCGCAGCCCGACTCCCCGGCCCTGCCACCCGAGACTTTCGTGCTGGACTTCGCCGTCCGTCCGGCGCACAGCCAGGCCGGCGTGCCTACGGTAGCCCTGTTCGCCGCGGGACTGTTCCCTGGCAGCTACGCCCAGATCTACGGTGGGCGAACGCAGTGTGCCGTCAAGATCGTGGCCATTCACAGCCGGTCCGGCCGCGTCTACCACAACAACGCCGAGCGCGATGACGCGGTGCCGCTCGCTGTGGTGATGAAGCCTCAGCCGCCGCCTCCGGAAGAGGAGGAAGCCGAGATTGAGTCTATCGATGCCTACTTTGCTGTGGATCTGCGCGCACAGTTGGCCCTGCCGGCGGAAGCAGCCGCTTACAGCGTCTTCTTATGGCTGGACGAGGTGACCTCGGCGGCCCGGATCGTGCCGCTTCCCGGACCCGAAGCCGCGGCCCCCGCCCTGCCTGCCGGACCGGCTCATCCCGCCTTCCAGTTCCGCCGCACTAGCTCCACTCCGCAGGCTGCCGGAGCCGAGATCGCGCTTCGGCGCCCCTCGGGCGAGTCCCGCGTTTACGGAGCCGCAGGGCCAGCATTGCTCGGCCCCACGGCGGCCGACGGAGCCGCAGATCACCTCACCATTCTCGCGCTCGACTTTCGCAGCCGCACGCTGAAGTGGCATAGCTTTGCGGTGCCTGAGGTAGCCCGTATCGCGCGGGACCTCCCATTTGAGTTCGACTGCCACAGCCTTTTCGGCGGCGCCGGCTGGCTGGACACCCTCGACTCGCCCCGCCGCGGCTGGCTGGTGGCGTGTCTGCGCAACAGCCTTTCCCACGTGCTCGTGGTGGAGGATTGAGAGGTTGCCTGTGCTCGGCCCGGCGACAGTTGTTCTAGGAGCCCTGCTGGGGCAGGAGTTGGTCATCACTCGCCCCCTCTGGTATGGCCCTCAGCCCCAATCACCGTTGCTGCCAAGAGCGGGCTTCGCACTGGAGTTCACTTTGCGGCCAGCCCGCCACGCTGGCGCTCCGACGGTGGCTCTGCTGGCTGCCGCCCGCCTGCCGGGACGGTACGCCGGGGTTTACGGCGGACGCATCAACGGAGCGGTCGAGATCGTCGCGGTTGAGCTAGACAGCGGCCGCGTCTACCACGCCCCGGCGGAGCGCGCCGACGCGGTCCCGCTGGCGGCGGTCATGAACCCAGACGGGCGCCCGAGGCGCGGTGAGGCCGCTGTCGAGGAGATCGAAACCCACTTCAACGCGGACCTGCGCGCGCACTTGGGGCTGCCCCCAAACCCAGCCAACTACGTTGTGTTCCTGTGGCTGGATGAGTTGACCTCGCCGCTTCGTCTGGCTCAACTCCCCGGACCGCAGGGGCAGGTTGGACCTGCTGCCAGGGCGGCGGAGGCCAGGATTACCGTGGCAATCGGCAGGCCCAAGGCACAACCCGGGCTGATCCGGATTCAGACGACTGGCGCTGCCGGCCAGTCTGGGCTCACCGTCTTGGCACTCGACTACCGGAGCCGGGTTTTGAAGTGGCGCAGCGTGCCGCCGTCCCAGCAGGCGCTGGGGCGCGGCGAGGGCGACTTCGACTTCGACCTGGAGGGCCTGCTAGCCAATCTCGGCGGTCCGCAGAGGACCTTCGTCGTCGCCAGCGCCGGGCAGACGTTGTCCAACGTCCTGGTGGTGAACCGGCGATGATCGTCCGCCCGTGCGCGCGCGAAGATATCGACCGGGTTGTAGAGCTGGGCCGTCGCCTGCACGCCGAGAGCGCGCTCGCCTTTCTGCCTTACGAAGTCGAGAACGTGCGCAGCCTGGTAATCAAAATCATCGAGCACCCGGAGACTTACTGCGGGCTGGTGGCCGAGCACGGCGAGGCGCTGGTGGGCATGCTGGGCGGCTACCTGACGGATTACTTCTTCTGCAACGAAAAACTGGCCTGCGACTTGGCCCTGTTCGTCGAGCCGGAGCACCGAGGCAGTTCGGCCGCTGCCCGGCTGATTCAGGGATTCCGCCAGTGGGCTGAGGCGGGCGGTGCCCGGGAAATCTGCCTGGGAGTCTCGACCAACATCGGCACTGCGGGCATCGACAGGTTCTACCGAAGCCTGGGCTTCACCCCGGTCGGCGGCCTGTATAAGCTGCGATTGTAAGGGTCCACGGAAGGAGCGAATGATGCTGAAGATCCGCAAGGATCAGATGGCCGTCATGGATCAGCTCGCGTTGAAACACTTTGAGGACCAGACCGCCGAGGAGCTAAAGCAATCTTTCCCGAAGCACGCCAGGCTCCTAGGCGAAGAAAAGCTTCGCCAGAGGGTTCGCGAGGGCTTTGCACGCGCCCGCGTATACGGGCTCAGTTCCCAGAACGGCCTGCGCCTGTTTGTGGAGCTCACTTTCCTGCTGGGCAACGCTTTCGACACTGACCCCCAGGTAAGCTGGGCGGCCCAGATCCTCAGCGATAGCGCGGCAGAGGAAGCCACCCGTGTGGAGCGCCTCTACCAGAAAACGACCGACTATCTCCAGAACGTCTGCGGCCCCAATGGGGAACACATCCACGCGGCGCTGGCCAAGGTCCGCGGCGAAGCTCTGGAGGGGTTCCCGCAATCCGGCCTAGGGGCATTCCAGGACTTCATGCTCCGCCGGTTCTTACTGCTGTACCCCGAGAAGTGCCGGCACGTGGGGGAACCGGCCCTCCGGCGACTCATCGAGAGCGGTCTCCAGCCCGCTCGCAGCTACGGGCTGGTCACCGAGCGCGGCGTGACCTTGCTGCTGGCGCTCATGTTCCTGCTCGGGAGCGGCTTCCACCAGGACTCCCAATTCGCCTTCGCCGCCAAAGTGCTCGCTGACGCCAGCCTCACCGACCCTAACCAGAAAGCCGAGCGGCTGAAGGCTGAGGCCCTGGCGTATTTGGAACAGTGGTTGGCCTGAGGCCTGACAGGCCACGGGCCTGTCCTACGCCGGCTTGTCACCCGATAATCACCGTGGGAAAGCCCATCGTGACCACGCCGCCGTGCACGGTCAGGTCACCGATCCGCGCCGCCGGCATGCCTCCGATGAACACGGTGAAGGAACCCATCGCGATGGCATCCGGAGGGCCGGTACAGATGGCCATGTCGCCGACCCGGGCGGCGGGCATGAAGCCGATCATCACTGTCGGGCAGCCCATGGCGATCGGGCCACCCACGTGGGGCACTACCCCGGTCACCAACGGGCAGGTGTGCATGTCGCCGATTCTGGCTGCCGGTGGCATAAAGTCCTCCCTCCTCCTCTAGCCTGATGCAAGCGACTTGGCCTGCTGGACCAGGGCGCCGGACCGCAACTGAAAACGCAGCAGCGTGGCCGGGCTGTCAGCTTCGAGCAAGTAGCTGACGACCGGCCCAAAGATGGCCTTCAGCTCCTCGGCGTTGCAGGTCGGCAGATAGACGCGCATGACACGCGGGTCATAGTAGCGGAACAACAGCGGCTTCCCGTTAGGGTCATACACCTTTAGAAAAGTGCGGAAGTGCCGCCGCAACTCCCGGAGACTGGCCTGGCTCAAGGCGAAGATGCCCCAGTGATTGCCCCAGCCCTGCTCGACCACCCACTCGGAGAACTCGGAGCCCTGTTCCAGGCGCACCAGGTAGGGGGCCACCTCCGCCAAATCGGGCTTCAGTTCGCCCATATAGAGACACTCGTGTTCCGGCTGGAGCTCGTCCAGCCGGCCCAGAAGTTCGGGCACGGAGGCGCCGTCCAGCACGGCGAAGGCTTCGGCGTCTTCCTCGCCGAACAGATACTGGTTGAGAGTCTCAACCGCCTGATTCATCGCCTGTCCTTCCGGCCACCCGGGCCGGCTCACTGCTGCGGTCAAGTGTCGCAGAACGGCGTACCGTTCTGCGCGGCCTCCCTCAGCACCAAGGCGGCGGGGCTGTAAGAAGCCGGTTTGGGGCGCGTCCGGCGCGGCGGGGGCTGCGAGGCCTCGCCCGGCCGACCGGTGTCGGCTTCCTGGGCATCCTTCACACTGGCGGGCGAAGCGCCCGAACCCGCGCCGGCCGCCCCGCCGCTGTTGATGTTGACCAGCGTCCCCTGGATAGTAACGCCGGCGGGGCCGATATCGACAAAGCCTCCCGCAGCCTTGAGCGTAAGCTGCAAGCCCGCCTCGATGACTACCTTCATGCCGGCCTTCAGGTGGATCTCCATCCCGGCTTCGAGGGCATACTTCATGCCCACCTTGGCTTGGTAGTCCTGACCCGTCGTCAGCGAGACGGTGCCGTCCACCTTTTCGTTCTGGTCGCCCTTGACGTGCAGGTGCTTGTCGCCTTTGACCAACTCGAACTGATCCTTGCCCACAACCAGGTGCCGCTCGCCGCCGATAGTCTCAAAAGCGGTGTCCTTGACCCGCAGGTCCTGGTTGCGCTCGGCGTAGATGAAGATCTGCTCCTTGCCCTTCTTGTCCTCGAAGCGGATCTCGTTGAAGCCGCCGCCGCCCTTGGAGCTATAGGACTTGATGGTGCTCTTGGTCTGCTCGCCGGGCAGCGCGTAGGGCGGCATCTCGACCGCGTTGTAGACGCGCCCGGTGATGATGGGCTGGTCCGGGTCGCCTTCCAGGAAGTCCACAATGACCTCCTGGCCGATGCGCGGGATCCACATGGCGCCCCAGCCCTTGCCGGCCCAAAGTTGTGAGACGCGGACCCAGCAGGAACTGTTCTCGTTGGACTGTCCTTCCCGGTCCCAGTGGAACTGGACCTTGACCCGGCCGTACTTGTCCACCCAGATCTCTTCGCCGCTCTTGCCCACCACCACGGCCGTCTGGGGACCCCGCACCACCGGGCGGGGCGTCAGGCGCGGCGGTCGGAAAGGCACCGCGGCCGGGATGCAGGCGAAGCTGTTCGAGTACTGCTCGCTCGGCTGGCCTTCGGCGCCATGGTAGCTGCCGCCGACCGTCGCGGCGTGCCGGATTTCCGTCAGCACCCAGGCGCTGTTCCAATCGCGGCGGTAATGCTCTTCCAGATCGAAGCGGTATCCGGAGAGGAAGGCCCGGCAATTGCTTGCGCCCCGTGCCACGGTGTAGGGAGTCTCTTCCTCCTCCATCCGTATCTTGACCAAGCCCTCGCCCTCGGCCCGCTTCAGGTACTCGCCCGGGTAGTCGTAGACCTCGAACCGATCGTTGCCGCCCACGCGCACGGTGCTCGAAAGGCTGGCCGAGAGGTCCGTAGTCGGCATCTCGAAGTTGTAGTCGCTCAGAGAGCACTTGCCG
This sequence comes from uncultured Solibacteraceae bacterium, assembly GCA_964353255.1. Classification (GTDB taxonomy): domain Bacteria; phylum Acidobacteriota; class Terriglobia; order Bryobacterales; family Bryobacteraceae; genus VFZS01. The sequence continues at coordinate 35,723 of CAYGVJ010000004.1, forward strand.
GGCCGCAGCTCGTAGCTCACGCCCCATTCCGAGATGGCGTCCTCGTCCTCCAGCTCCCCCACGTTCTGGACGAAGCGGACCCGCGGCTGCTCGGGACAGCTCTGGTAGGCGTTGGGGGAATCGGCCAGCACCAGGGTGTGCTTGGTGCTCTGGTGCTCGAAGAAGTAGAAGATCCCGTACTGCTCCATCAGCCGGCAGACGAAGTTCAGCGTGGACTCGCGGTACTGGACGCAGTAGTCGCGAGGCGGGTAGCTCGCCTGCAAGGCGTTGCGGAAGTCGGTGAAGCCCAGCTCCTGGAACAGCTTCGCCAGGATGTCGGGCACGGACATGCTCTGGAAAATGCGGCAGTCGCTGGTGCGGCCCAGGAACCACAGCCAGGGGACCAGCCGCGCCTGGTAGTAAGTGAAACGCGGGTCCCGCCCGGTCTGGGAGAAATGGCTGATGTAGCCATTGACGTAGCGCCGCTTGTTGCCCGGCAGGGCGATGGTCAGGGTGGCCTTCTGGCCCAGGATGTCCTGGGGAGCGATGGCGGAGTTGGTTTCCGAGAGCAGGTCCAGGTTGAAGCCGAAGACCCGCGAGACGCCTTCCTCGCCGGTGAAGCCCTGGAGCAGCAGAACGTCGGCGCCCAGAGGCGTGTCAATCTTGATGATCCGGCCTTCTTGCGTGAAGGGCATAGCTTTAGCCCCGAGTCAGATCGTGGCGCGGACACTCTTGTCTGCCGCGTCGAGACTCGTCTCGACGCCCGAGCGCCGGCACAAGTGCCGGCGCGGCAAGCTGGAGAGCTTGCGCCACGGTGAACCTAGCTGTACGCGAACGATCCGTCGGCGGCCACGCCGACCCGGATCGAAGTCAGTTTTTCGCCCGCCGCCATCAGCCCCAGCAACCGCCGGGAGATTTCCGGCAGCAGCGTGTTGGTCAGGATGTTGTCCACGTTGCGAGCGCCGCTTTCGACTTCCGTGCAGCGCCGCGCCACCTCGTCCACCAGCGCCTGATCGTAAAGCAGATCGACCTTATGGTTCTCCTGCAAGCGGCGCCGGACCTTGCCCAGCTTTAGCTCGATGATCTTCTTCATGGCCTCATCCCGGATGGGGTAGTAGGGGATGATGACCAGGCGGCCCAGAAAGGCCGGCTTGAAAATCTTGTTCAACTCCGGCTTGAGCACCCGCACCAGCGCCTGCGCCGTGGGCATGGTATCGGGGTCGGCGCACAGCTTCATCATGGCGTCGGTGGCGGCGTTGGTGGTCAGGATGATGATGTTGTTCTTGAAGTCGATTTCCCGGCCCTCCCCGTCCTCCATCATGCCCTTGTCGAAGACCTGGTAGAAGAGTTCCAGCACATCGGGGTGAGCTTTCTCGACCTCGTCCAGCAGGACCACCGAATAGGGCCGCCGGCGCACGGCCTCGGTCAGCACGCCGCCCTCGCCGTAGCCCACGTAGCCCGGCGGCGAGCCCTTCAGCGTCGAGACCGTATGGGGCTCCTGGAACTCCGACATGTTGATGGTGATCAGGTTGCGCTCGCCGCCGTAGAGTTGGTCGGAGAGCGCCAGGGCGGTCTCGGTCTTGCCCACGCCGCTCGGTCCGATCAGCAAGAAGACACCCACCGGCTTGTTGGGGTCTTCAAGGCTGGCGCGCGAAGCCAGGATGCGCTGGGAGATCATCTCCAGAGCGTGGTTCTGCCCGATGACCCGCTGGCCCAGGTAGGACGGAAGGTCCAGAACCGTGGAGATCTCGTCCTTGAGCATCTTGCCCACCGGGATACCCGTCCAGGCGGAGACGACTTCGCTGACTATCTGGCCGTCCACACAGACGCGGATCAGGGGCGCATCGCCCTGAAGAGCTTCCAGTTCGGCGTCCAGTTTCGCCAGTTCGGCGCGCATGGTCTCTGGCTCGGGCGGCGCCGTCTCAAGCTGCTGCCGCAACTCGCGGATGTGGGCCACCAGATCGGCCTCCTTCTGGAACCGCTCACGCAGGGCCGCCAGGCGCGCTTCGACCTCCACTTTCCGCGTGGCGATGTGCGCCAGGCGCTCGCTGTGGTCGGCCCCCACGGCTTGCTCGCGCTCCAGGATGCGCGCCTGCACGGCCAAGTCGTCCAACTCGCGCGTGGCGTCCTCGATGGGCGGCGGCGTAGAACTCTGTCCCAGGGCCAGGCGAGCGCAGGCCGTGTCCAGCACGCTGACGGCCTTGTCGGGGAGCTGGCGCCCGGCCAGGTAGCGGTGGGAGAACCGCACCGCCCCCGACACGCCGGCGTCCAGGATGCGCACGCTGTGGTGTTTCTCCAGCGAGGGCATGATGCCGCGCAGCATCACCATGCACTGCGTCTCGGTGGGCTCGTCCACTTTCACCACCTGGAAGCGGCGCGCCAGCGCGGCGTCTTTCTCGAAGTACTTCTTGTACTCCGACCAGGTGGTGGCGGCGATGGTGCGCAACTCGCCGCGCGCCAGCGCGGGCTTCAGCAGGTTGGCGGCGTCGCTGCCGCCGGCCTGCCCGCCGGCGCCGATCATGGTGTGGGCCTCGTCGATGAACAGGATGATGGGAGTGGGTGAAGCCTTGATCTCCTCGATCAGCCCCTTGAGCCGGTTCTCGAACTCGCCCTTGATGCCCGCGCCGGCCTGGAGCAGGGCCAGATCCAGCGTGCGAATGATCGCGTTCTGAAGCGGCGGGGGGACGTCCCCCTTGGCCACCCGCAAGGCGAAGCCCTCGACCACGGCGGTCTTGCCCACACCAGCTTCGCCCGTCAGGATGGGATTGTTCTGGCGGCGGCGCATCAGGATGTCGATGATCTGGCGGATCTCCTGGTCGCGCCCGAGCACCGGGTCGATTTTGCCGGCCTTGGCGTTAGCCGTCAGGTTAACGGTGAACTGGTCCAGGTTGGCCGTTTTGCCGGGCGCCACGCGCGGCCGCTCGCCGGGCGCCGCGGCTTCCGCCGGCGCGGTGAGGATCTCTTCGGGCGAGCCGGCCAGGATGGCGGCGAAGTCCTTGCGCAGGCTCTCCGGTTGTATCTTCTGGAACTCGCGGCTGACCTCGCGCATCAGGCGGGCCAGATCGTCGGTGGCGAGCAGCGCCAGGATGGTGAACCCGGTGCGGATCTCGCCGGCGCTGAAGTCAAGGGAGCCGATGGTCCAGGCCTCCGTCAGCATCTTGAACAGACCCGGGCTGAAGTTCGGCGTCCGGGCGTTGCCCCGCTTGAGCTTGTCCAGGCTGCGGGTCAGCTCGGCGGAGAAGCGCGAGCGGTCCACCCCGAAGTGCCGCTGGATGCGGCTGAAGTCGCAGTCGGTCTGGTCCATCAGCTTCATCAGGTAGTGCTCGACCTCGATGTCGTAGTGCGTCTGAGCCAGGCAGAATCCCGCCGCCGCCTCGACCGTGTTGCGAGTCGTGTCATTCAGTTTCCCGACCAGGGATTTCAGGTTGGCGCTCATAGATCGTCCTCGACTAAAGCCTCAGAATCGTATCTTCCGGGTTCCGGCTCATGCCGACGGTCCTCACCCAGCTTACCCAGCCCAGCACCGGCGCCACCTCGTCTTCCGCCCCCAGTTCGAGGCGGGGGACCTCCTCCCGCTTTAGCACAAGCTGCGCCTCGAAGTCCACCTCGCAGGAGAAGAAGCGGGTCAGCGCGCGCAAGGGCTGGTAGGCCGTGCCGGTGGGCAGGAAATCGCGGTACTCCTCCAGGGTCAGCGGGCCCAGCCGGATGCGCACCCGGGACTGCTCGTCCCAAACCTCGTCGCCCACCACCACGCCGAAACCCAGGCGCTCGGCATCGTCGCGGCGCTCCTCCAGCCAGCACTGGTTGGGGCGCTCCAGAGCGAACCAGGCCCCCGCGAACTGCTCGATGACCACGGGGACGCCGAAATAGTCCTCCAGGATCTGGCGCAGGGCCAAAGCCGACCGCGGATGCTGGGCCAGCAAGCCGGCATAGTAGAGGAGCGCGTCGTCGGCGACCGCCTGCCGGTCCTGGAGCCCCCGGGTGCCCAGCCCGATCAGGTCCAGCAAGTAATGCGAGAACTGGTCCCGCCCGCCGCGCTCGTACGGCACCGTGAAGCGGTACTTCTCCCAAGCCTGGTAGAAGAGCGAAATGGCGCGGTGGTTGAAGATGTCCAGGAAATCACGCAGAGCGGTGTCGCGGGCGCGCACGCGCTCCTGAACCAAGTTGGTGTACCACAGGGGCAGCACGCCCAGCGGGCCGATCAGCCCCATGAAGTTGACCACCATGCGCGGGGGCAGGGCGCCCTCGGCGGGCAACAACTCCTGGATCTCGCTGGCCGGGAAAGCGGCCGAAGGATGGGCGCTGAACCGGACCGCTTCGGCGGCAGGGTCGGCGAACCGGCCCACCGGCTGGCGCTCGGGCGCAAGCTTCTCCAGGAGCCGCACGGCCTCGAAGAACTCGAAGACGAAGGGCTCTTGGTAAAGCCGCCGCTCGAGGTGCCGCTCGGCTACAGCAGACTCGACTGACCCGCCCTCGGGGCCCATTGCCGGAGCGCCTCCTTCCTCTGCTGGGTGCTGACCACAAGCTGGCTGAAGCTGTTCAGCGAGGCATACAGGCCCAGGAAATACTCCAGCACGCTGGCAAACAGGTAGACGCCGCCGCCCACGAACTGGTCCTCGTCGAAGAGCATCTCCACGCGGGTTCCCCGCACGAAGCAAATACCGTTCTCGGAGACCACCCGCGCAAAGTGCGGGCGGCTTTCCAGCTTCAAGATGCCCTGAATCTGCTTCTCCAGGTAAACCGAGTCGGTGAAGTTGTACAGTCGCAGAATCTCCTGCAAGGCCTCTTTGCCTTCGCCGACCAGCGACAGGTAGTTCAGCGAGAGCTGCGAGATCAAGCGCCACAGCGTGCTGCGGCCGAGCGGCGGGCGCAAGGTGGCGGTCGGCTTCCGGAGCGCGACGATGCGCCTGATCGTGGGCATGCCTTCCAGCTCGAAGTCCCCGGCCTCGCTTCCGAAGGGCAGCCGCGCGGGCAGGTCGCGGTTCGAGCACAGACAGCGGACCGTCAGAGTCTCACCCTGTCCCCGGGCGGCGCGCCCCGCCAGGTCCACCAGCGACAGGGAGACCTCCGTGCCCTCGTCGGGCCGTCCTGGGGAGCTGCGGCGTTCGGCACCCCCGCCCTCGCCGCCTTCAGCCGCCAGCCCCGCCGCGGGCCGGCGCCTGAGGTAGTAGAAGGTCTGCCCCCGCGGCCGGCCGCCCGGAGTGTGCCGGAACGAGTACAGGGGCTCCAAGTGCGTGACCTCCGGCGACTGCGGGCTCCCGCTGACGACCTCATCGACGGAGATGATCTCCAGGCCGTGGCGACGGCGCACGTCGGGCACCACCCGGTACTCGTGGCGCACCTGCTCGAGCAGTATAGGCTCGGCCGTGTGGGGGAACACGTTGATCACCGGGCAGCAGTCCAGCCGCAGGGCCTTGGCGGAGACGCCCGCTTCCAGCAGTTGCTGGCGGTCGCTGCGCTCGAAGGGGGCGATCAGGAAGATAAACTCGGCGCGTTCCTGAAAGCCTGCCGCGGCTAACTGCTCCAGGCCGCTCAGCTCGAGGAAAAAGAACTTCTCGGGAAAACTGAAATACTCCTGGAGCAAGCGGTAGCCGAGAAAAGAGCGCCGGGGATAGGGCAGCATTCCCTCCTCTTCGGCAAAGCCGGCCGGTCGGAGAGCCTCGGGGGGCAACTGGAGAAGGCGCCGGCGGGATGCGGGGTCCCGGACGAGAATGCGGACGCAGTTGTTCGAGAGCAGCTCGTAGAGAGTGTGGACCAGGTTGCTTTCGCCGTGCAAATAGAAGCGCAGAGAGCGCAACTCCAGCTTGCTGAAGAGCACATCCGGCAGGCACTGAAGCTGGACCCGCAGGGCGGCCGCCGCCTCCGGGGCGCGCAAGGGCGGTTCCAGGCGGTCCGGGGTCTTCCAGGCGGCCTCGGCCAGCGTCAGCGGCCACAAGGTGGTCTCATAGCAGGTGCGGAACTTGCAGGGCACGCCATCGACCGGGCGCGAGTACAAGGTCGCCCCCCGCGGGATGCGCAAGCCGGTGGCCAGCTTGCCCTGCTCGGGGTCCACGTGAAACTCCGCGATCGACATGGAGGGTAACGGCCGGATGTAGTGGGGGTAGACCACGCCCAGCAGCGCCTCAGTGATCTCCGGGAACTCGTCGTCGATCTTGAGGTGGACCCTGGCGGCGAGGAAGGCAAAGGCTTCCACCAGGCGCTCGACGTGGGGATCCGGCGGGTCCGCCCCGAGTTGGAGCCGAGCGGCAATCTTGGGATACTTCTCGGCGAACTCCGCCCCCAGGCGACGCAGGAAGGTCAGCTCGCGCTCGTAGTACTCCAGCAGGTCATCCCGCATCGGCACGCGCTCCTTCAATCAAGTGCTGTACCCCAGAATGCGACAAGTCAGGAGACTTATCCTACTGATCATCCCTTTATTTCGTACTGCCCGCTGGCCAGTTCCAGAACCGTGTCGAAGGAGATCCTCTCCGGCGCCGGGTCCAGGCGCAACAAACCCTGAATCTGAAAGCGCAGCGCGTGCGTCGGACCGGCCGCCGACTCCATGCTGACCCGCACGCTATGGATGCGGGGCTCGAAAGTGGTCACCGCGGATTCCAGCAAACGCAGCAGGCGGTTCCGGTCGGCGGTCGAGCGCACCGCGAACGAAGTGACGTCCGGCAAGCCGTAGCAGTAGAGCGAGCCTTCCAGCTCGCCCGGACCGCCCGGCGGGCTTTCCGGATCCCGGCGCGTATTCAGCAGGCATTCCAGGTCGCGCTTCACCCCTTCCTTCAGTTGCCGCAGAGTCCTGGCGCGAGAGGGGGCGGGATCCGTGGGCGCCTTGGGCTCCGTGTCGATCAGCCGGTCCAGAACCGAGACCGTGATGGTGAGTTCCGGCTGGGAGCGGGGCATGGCTTATTTCGAGCAGGCCAGCGCCTGAACGGGATCCAGGCGGCAAATCCAGGCGTAGATCTTCTGCTTCTGCTCGCCGCTCAGCCCCAGCTTGTTGATCGCGCGGAGCAGCAACGCGAGCACATGCGCGACCATGTCCGCAGCCTCCCACTCCTCCAGGCGCCGCCGCTCGATCTCCGCCGCCAGCTCTTCCAGAATCGGGTAGGCGACCGCCTCCAGCCCGGCGCCCAGACAGATCTGCGCCATCTGGACCTTCCTTTGGAAACGGGCCCGGCCGGAGCGCGCCTGCGCGGCCTCGCGCGCCAGGATCTGGATGGCCTCCTGGGGGCGCCCATCGCGCGCCGCCTCGACCGCCATGTCGTAGGCATCAGCGGCCACGGCGCCCTCACCCGGCGCGGCCGGGCGCGACTCGCCGGGCGGAGCAGCCCCGAAGAGCGGCTGGGGCGGCTGGGCCAGTCCTCGCAGCCAGGTCTGGGTCTCGGCGTTGGCCGTGGGTGTGTCGTCGCTCAAGGTCCACTGGGGTAGTTGCGGCAAGTCCGACAGCAGGGCCTTCAGCTCCGACCGGATGCCTGTGGCAATGGGATCGTAGTAACTGCCCAGCTCCTCGCAGGCCTTGACCACGTATCTTTGCAGATCCAGCCAGGCGCGGCCGCAGGGGCCGCCCATAGCATTCTCGGCGGCCTCGAGCACCTCCTGCCAGGAGCCGTCGCGGGCCAGGCTCTTCAATTGCTGGCGGACCTCGGTGGGCGGCGGTTCAAGCAACGCCGGGTCCGGCTCGGCGCCCCCGGCGCGCAACTCACCCCAGCGCAGCCCGCGCAGCATGAGATACGGGGCCGGACCGTAGGAATCCTGCTGGCGCAGGTAGCGCGCGGCGACGGCCACGCGCTCGAGAGCATCCTCGCGGTCCGCCGGCTCGACACCCACCCCCTTCCGTCGCGCCACCCTGGCCGGGGCGCCAGGCGCCGCCTCGGGCTCCTCCAGAACCTCCGGCTCCTCCTCTACCGCCGCTTCCACCGGCCGCTTCTTGGCAAGCAGCATACGGATGGTCTGCTTGACTTCTTCGAGTGTGTTCCGCAACGGCCCGAAGCTGGGGGCGTAATCTCCGAACTTCGCCAGGCACAGCTCGTCCAGCGACCGTAGCGCCCCCAGGCAGGCCTCCAGTTGCTCGCCGCGCTGCTGGTAGAAGCTCTCCGGGGTGGCCTGGACCGCCTCATCAAACTCCTCGGCGGTGGGCTGCTCCTGGCTGACGGCGTCCTCGCGGAGTTGCCGCTTCGCTTCGTCGGCGGCGGCGTCAGCCTCGTAGCCAATCTCCCGCGAGCGTTTGTAGGTGAACCAATCCAGACCGCTGCGCGTCAGCGGGACGCGCCGGACGGGCTCGTCCAGGCGCGACCCCACCCATTCCAAGGGCGTGGCGCGCAACTCCAGGTCGCCGTCCTCGATTTCCGGGTAGATCGTGTCCCAAAACCCTTCCAACAAGCCCCGGATCAGCTCCAAGCCGGACTTCAGCCCTGGGTATCCTTCCAGTCGCAGTACTGCCTCGGCGAGCCAGGCGGCGATCTGTAGGTCTTTGCCCTTGGTGACCAGGGCATCGCCGGCCAGCTTGATCACGAGCGGGGAATCGGCCTTCTTGAGGTCGAGCTTCCAGATACCCATGTCGCCCGCCGCCTCCTCCTCACGGCGGGCTTCCTTGATCTGGTCGTAGACGGCAGCGTAGCGCAGGCTCTCGCCGCTGGGGTTGGCTCCCGGAACGGGGTTAAGCAGATCGTCCCTGAGTGGCATGACCGTCCACGTTCTCCCCCCGGGTATTAGGCCGCGGGCGCCGGGGGATTGACCTCCAGGGCGCGCAGCTCCAGCAGCGGGAACTCCTCGCCGTCCACAAGCAAAAGTTTCTGGCCGGCGGGCGCCACCTCGCCGTCCTCCTGCTCCTCCCATACGGTAGCACGCCCCAAGCGCACCGCCTCGTCGGGGTGGCGCCAGCTCGCCGGGCACAGCGCCGGCAGAAGCACCTCGCCCAGTTCCCTGCCCTCAAAAGCCGGACCCGTCCGGATCATCGCCGGCAACCACAGCAGATCGCGCAACCGCCGCGGCGGCGCCGCTCGGATGGAGCAAACGTGTTCGAGCGGCAGCCACAGATAGCTGCCTGCCACGTAAACCTCCAGCCTGGGCCCCAGCCGGGAATCGGCGTCAGTCAAAGACTCGAACGGTTTCTCGTTCAGCCGGCCCGAGATGGCGGCGGGCGCCTCGCCAGCGGGGGGACATTCGCGCCGGGCGAACATATCCTGGCGGGTCCGCTCGGCCTGCAAGGCGGCGCGGTAGAGCAAGGTGCCCATCTCCGCCTGCGGTCCGCCTTGCGCCAGGATGACCAGTTGCTTCTCCGCCCGGTCATAATCGCCGGCGAAACACAGCAATTCGAACAGAAAAGTGCGGCGTCGGTCGTCGGTGGGGTTGTCGCGCAACTCGGCGCTGAGGGCCTGGATGGCCTCGCTGAGGCGCCCGGCTGCGAATAAGTCTCGTGCGCTCATGATCATGCCGCCCGACGAGTGAGTCCGCGCCACCGGCGCACGGAGACACCCACCGCGCCGGGGCGCCGACAGCCAGAAACTAGTCCACAGCGATCGCTAGCCGTGAATCTGCTGCTTCATGTCGTAGAAAGCTTTGATGGCCCCGCCCAGGGTCCCGTCCGGCTTCTGCTCCTTATACTCGATCTCCACTTTGGTGAAGTTCAGCGCGATCTGGTCCATGGGAATGACATCGGCGGCGCCGCTGCCGCCAGTCTGATACGAAGAAACCAGCATGTCCGTGAAGGTGACCTTCAGGTACTCCTGCTGGTCCTTGCCGGCTTTGCGGCAGATCAGGATCGCGTTCTTGATGTGCTCGCCGTTGGCGCAGCACAGCATCAGCTTGGGGCTGGCCTTGTTCACCCTCATGACGAAATGGAAGTCCTGCATCTGGACCCTGCCGGCGCCCATGCCGCCGCCATGAGCAGCCGTCCCGGTCTGATTCGCTCCCCAGGAGAACGATTCAATCTCGATCTCGTTCTTGTGCTTGGAATCCTGGCTTTCGCCTTGGATTCCGTCGATCTTCAGGAAATAGTCAACTAAAGCCATCTTTCAACGCCTCCTCTGCGTAGCTGTAATACTCAGCTTCTGCTCGGGGCCGGACTTGCGGTCCGGCCCCAGGATCTCAGCATACTCCACTAGCGCAGCTCACCCTCTGGCGGAGGGCGGCAGGTCGGCCACCAAGCGCAACGACACGGTCAGTTCGTCCAACTGGAAGTGCGGCCGGAGGAAGGCCACGGCGCGATACACGCCGGGCTTGCCTGCGACCTCGGTGACCTCCACCCGGGCCTCCCGCAGCGGGTACTGCGCCTTGGTGGCGGGGGCGGCGTTGTCGTCCTCGGTGACGTACTGCATCATCCACTTGTTCAGGAACCGCTCGCAATCCGAGCGGGACATAAAGCTACCGACCTTGTCGCGCATGATGGTCTTCAGGTAATGCGCGAAGCGCGCCACCGCCAGAATGTAAGGCATTTGGGCAGAGAGCCGGGCATTGGCCGTGGCCGCCTCCTGGTCGTAAACCTTGGGCTTCTGGCACGACTGGACGCTGAAAAAGGCCGCGTAGTCGTGGCCCTTGCAGTGCACCAGCGGGGCCAAGCCCATGTCGGCCAGCTCCTTCTCCCGACGGTCGGTGATGGCGATCTCGGTGGGGCATTTCAGCGCCACATCGCCCTCGTCCGTCAGGAAGGTATGCACCGGGAGCCCTTCCACCAGGCCGCCGCCTTCCACGCCGCGGATGGAGGCGCACCAGCCGTAGCGGGAGAAGGATTCCGTCAGCCGGGCGCCCAGGGCAAAGGCGGCGTTGCCCCACAGGTACTTGTTGTGGTCGCTGCCGTCCACGCCCTCCTCGTAGTTGAACGCCTCCACCTGGGCGCCCTCCCTGCCATACGGCACGCGCATCAGGACGCGGGGCAGCGCCAGAGCCACGTAGCGGGAATCCTCGGTGGCCCGAAAGCCCTTCCACTTGCCGTAGGCGGTCTGGTCGAAGATCCTGGACAGATCGCGCGGCGCGCCCAGGTTCGTGAAGCTGTCCATGTTCAGCATCTCGGGCGCGGCCGCCGCCAGGAAGGGAGCGTGGGCCGCCGCCGCCACCTGGGACATCTTCTCCAGCAACTCCAGGTCTTCCGGGCCGGGCCCGAAGTAGTAGTCGCCGATGAGGGCGCCGAACGGCTCCCCGCCGAAGACTCCGAATTCCTCTTCGTAGACCTTCTTGAAGGCTGCACTCTGATCGAACTCCGGCGCCCGCTGAAGATCCCGCAGCAGCTCCCGCTTGGAGACGTTGAGCACGCGGAGCTTGAGCATGGGGCTGGTTTCGCTGCGGTCCAGCAGGTACTTCATCCCCCGCCAGGTACCCTCCAGCCTCTGGAAGTCAGGGTGATGAAGGACCTCGTTCAACTGGAGGGAGATGAGGTGATCGATCTGGGCGATGCGGGCGTTGATCATGGCTTCGGTGTCCCGCGAAATGGTCATCTCCCCCTGGAGCACCTGGGCGACGAACTCCTTGACCAGGTCTCTGCCCCGCTCGCGGACCTCGGGATCGCGCGCTAGCCGCCCTTCCTCGACGATCTGGTCCAGCAGGCTGCGTTCGACGACCCGCTCGGCCGGCTTGGCCGGCGCAGCTCCTCTCTTGGTTTCAGGCATTGGAACCTCCCGGACCGCCTTCGGTCAGGCCCAGCTCGCCGCGCAGCTTCTCCAGCTTCTCGGTGCTGGTGATGACCTCTTGCAGCAACTCGTCCAGCTTGTCGTTGCCTTGCAGGGTGCCTCGCAGGTCCGCCAGCTTGGTCCTCAGTTCCAGAAGATCACGCAACGGCTTGACCTGCCGGGCCACCTGCTCGGGCTCGAAATCCTGCATGCTCTTGAAATGCAGATTCACGCCCAACTTCCCCACGTTGGGGTCCTCGCTGAGCTTGTTCTCGACAGTGAAGATCAGGTGCGGCTTGGCCGCTTCCAGCACGCTGTCGTAGTTCTCCGGCGTGACGTCTACGAACTTCCTGTCCTTCAGCCTGGGCAGCGGAGCCTCCGGCTGGCCGCTCAGGTCAGCCATAACGCCCATGACGAAGGGCAACTCCTTGACTTCGATTGCGTCCCCGACTTCCACATCGTAGGTGATGTGGACCCGCGGGGCCCGAACTCTCTTGAGCTTTTCGTGGATGCTTTCTCGTGGCATCTCCCCTCCTATCGGAAGAATCTCCAGTTTTCGTCAACTAGTACCAGCGTGCGCCAGTGTAGCAGGAAATCGGCTCCGCTGCCAGTCGGAGTTTACCTGAGGAGTCCGGGCCCGCAATCCGTCCGTAACCTTGGGACCGCGAGTCGCAACGTGGGTGCGGATCTGGGATTCCGGCCGAAACCGACCCCGGGGTGGCGCTGCGGTGTGTTTCAGGAGTGCGGAACCTTGGTCATCGACCTATTCGGCGCCCCGGCCACGGGTCGCCGAACACACCGCTCGCTGCTGCGTTCCGGGAGGTCTATAATCCGTCCGTAAGCAGAGCCGCACTCAGCTGCGCAGCGGCAGCGGCATCCAGCCCAGCGCCGCCACCCACTCAGCCAACTGCTCGCGCACCCGCATCACCCGCAGCAGAATCTGCCGGGCGTGATGAATCAGCTTGCCCGGCGAATAGAAAATCTGAAACCGCAGCCGCTTCGGCCGAGCGCGCAGCCACTCCGCCGGCAGCGCCAGCCGCTTCAGCGCCGTCAGCACATTGTGGGTCATCACGCTCAAGCGCAGCCAGGCCGCGCTGGCCCCGAAACGCCCGCAGGGCATCACTCCGGCCGCCAACTCGTTCTTCAGCACATCGTGCAAGGCCTCAATAGAACCAGCCTTCTCCCGGTGCCACTCCAGCAACTTCTTGGCACTCCACTCCCACTGGTTGCTGGCTACCGCGAAATGCTTCGCCTCACTGCCGTCGCCGAACAACTCCTGCTGCCGCTTCCGCACCCGGATGGCCAGGTAGCGCAACGGCCCGGCGCCTTCCGGACGCTCTTCTTCCTCGGGCCAGTAGTTCAGCACGTCGGCGCACTCGCTCACCGCAAAGGTGATCGGCCCCGGCGGCCCCTCCGCCCGCTGTTCGTCCCGCAGCCAGTTCACCAGCTCCCCATCCCAGCAGGCCGAGTCGCCGCGAAAGTAGTACTCGGCCACCGTGCCGGGCAAGGCCTGGAACGCTCGCTGCGCTACGCGAAGCGGCTGCATCTGCGCCGGCACGTTGCCGTCGCGGAACTCGTCCGCCACCACCAGGTCCAGCTCCGCCCACAGGGCCAGCATCGGTTGGTAGCCCTTGCCCCCCACGTAGGTCGGCTGCGCTTCCCGTTTCCAACTTTCGATCACCGTTGTATCCAGATCGATAGTGGCGATCCTCTGGTCCGGACACCGCTGCCCCACCTCCCTGACCAGATCCTGGTTCACCTGCGCCAAAGCTCGCAGGGGCGCACTCTCCTCGGGGATATAACTCACCTGTCCCACCGCCAGCTCTTGTTGTGCCTGCGCGATCTTGTCCGGGTCGTGAAACTGGTAGAGAAACTTCCGCGCCGCCTCCGGGCTGGGCACCTCATGGCCCAGCATCTGCTTCAGCCCGGCGTCCTCCCCTAACCGGGTGAAGTCTTCCAAACACTCTCCCCCCAGCGCGTTCAACACCAGAACGCTTTCCACGTAGGTGGCTTCGTCGAAGCCCCGCTCCCGCTGCTTCAGGTGCAGATGCCGCTTCACGCTGCCCGGCACGTCCAGCGAACGCATTGCGCGCACGAACAGAGGAATGCCGCCGTAGGCGGTGAGACATTCCTCCAGCGGTTCTGGGTCCAGCTCAAAAAGGAACTCGCCCTCGGCGGGCGAACGTTTCGGCTTGCCGGGTAGACTCATCGCCTTCCAGCATGCCATTTTGCACCCAGCGGGTGAAAACCGCCTGCGGCCCCGGAACACCGTCCCATCGGCACCCGGGCTGACGCCCGATTGGGCCTACGGACGGATTGCGGGCGGGCCGGAGATCGCGGGCTTTCGATCCCGGCCGGAAAAGGGTATGCTGGCTAGGGAAGTATCATGAGGCGCTTGCAGCCGGTCATCTGGTCCAAGGGCACCTTCCTTAGCCCGCAACATCTTCAGCTCCAGGACCGGTTCATGGAGAGCACGCTGGAATTCAACCTGGCGGCGCTGAATTTCCGGCCCTGGGGCTTCCGCCAATTGAGCGTCGATCAGGAGGCCCTGGCCGCCGGCAATTTCGCCGTCACGGCGGCCTCCGGCTTGTTCCCGGACGGCCTGACTTTCGACATTCCGGCTTCCGACCCGGCTCCGCCCCCCAAAGCCCTGGGCCCCTATTTCGAGGCCGGGCAGGAGCGCGTTGACGTATACCTCGCCATCCCGCCCCAGCGCGACAGCGGGCTGAATGTCTCCCTCGCCAAACAGGGCGCCGACACCCGCTACCTGGCGGAAGTGGCGGTGGTCCGGGACGAGAACTCCGGCGCCACCGAGAGGCCCGTCCAGGTGGCGCGGAAGAACTTCCGGTGGCAGGCGGAAGGGGAAGCCCGCCAGGGCGCCTCCACCCTGCGCGTTGCCCGGATCAGCCGCACGCCCGCCGGCTTGTACCAACTGGACCCTAGTTTTGTGCCGCCGCTGCTGGACATCTCGACCAGCGAATACCTGACGGCCATCCTGCGACGCCTGGTCGAGATTCTAGCCGGCAAGAGCAGCATGCTCTCCGGTCTGCGCCGGCAGAAGAACCAGAGCCTGGCCGATTTCACGGCCGCCGACATCGCCAACTTCTGGCTCCTGTACACAGTAAACAGTCATCTGCCGCTGTTTCGTCACCTGCTGGAGACCCGCCAGGGGCACCCGGAAGCGCTGTTTGCCGCGATGCTGGCGGTGGCCGGGGCGCTGACTACCTTCTCGCTGAAACTCCACCCGCGGGACTTGCCGGCCTACGATCACGACGAACTGGCGACCTGCTTCACCGACCTGGACGAGAAGCTCCGCTTCCTGCTGGACACGGTAGTCCCGAGCAACTTCGTCTCCTTGCCCTTGAAGCTGGTCCAGCCGTCGATATACGCCACGGCCCTGGCGGACGACAAATACCTGGTCAACACGAAGATGTACCTGGCCATCCAGGCGGAAATGAACGAGGCCGAACTCATCACCAAGGCGCCACAGCTCATCAAGGTGTGCTCGGCCAATCACATCGAGCATCTGGTGCGGCAGGCGCTGCCGGGGATGCAGTTGATTCACGTTACCCGGCCGCCGGCCTCGCTGCCGGTGAAGCTGAACTACCAGTACTTCAGCCTGGGGCAGACCGGGGTGGTCTGGGAGACGGTGACGCGGGCGCGCAACCTGGCCGCCTACGTGCCCGGCGACTTCCCCAACCCGCAGTTGGAGTTGCTGATCCTGTTGCCGGTGGCGGGGTGAGGGAACCTGCATGAAGACTTACACCTTCAAGGTGATCCTGGAACCGGATGAGGACCGGTGGCACGCCTACTGCCCCGCTCTGGAGAGGTACGGGGCGGCCACCTGGGGCGACACAAAGGACGAAGCCCTCAAGCACATTCAGGAAGTCGTGGAGATGGTGGTTGAGGAGCTGCAAGAAGACGGTGTGGCCATACCTCACAGCCCCCGAGAAGAGGTGGAGGTCTTTGAGGACGCGCGCGTCGCCGTAGCAGTCGAGCATGCCGCTTGACTACAGCCGCCTGCGCAGCCTCACCGCACGCGAGATAGTCACTGCTCTGCTCCAGGACGGATTCCACTTGCGGAATCAGCGGGGTAGCCACAGGCGATTCATCCACCCTGACGGCCGCAGAGTGACCGTGAGCGCGCACCACCCCTCCGATACCTTCCCCCTCAAGACCTTCAAGAGTATGCTCGAGGTTCAAGCGCGGTGGACGGGAGGAGACCTGAGGCGGCTGGGACTCATGAAGTGAGTTTCTCGACGAGACGTGTTTGCCCCAAAGGGTTCGTCCGTCGGTCCCCTCGCTACTTCACCTGGGCAGCGGGACGAGACCCACGAGCATCTCCTCATATTTGAATGCGATACCGAGGTTGCCAAAAAACTGCCTCACGAAGGCGATGCTCGACTCCATCGCCCGCCGCGCGCAGCCGCAACCCAAACAACGCTCGGGGAAAAAAGGATTCTGCGCCCCCTCCATCCAGCGGTTCCCGGCAAACCTACCCTTGGCCATCATCTGGACGGCCGCGGAATCCAGAGGAGCGAGGTTGTCCGGGATCTCGGCTGAGTCCGCAAAAAGCTCATTGACGGCCGCCTCCAGGAAACCCACAGTGCACGAAACCGCGCCGATCACGTATGCCCGATGGTGGTCCCAAGATTCCTACCCGTCTGGCTTCTGCTGCTCCAGGCCGAAAGCCAACTCCGCGAAGTGGGCAGCAGCCCGGATCTGATGCGCGGCCAGATACGACCGCATCTCAATCTCGAAACCATCCACCATGACTTCGCTTCCTCCTACCCGAACATACCACCCCGTAAGAGTTGCGACTACCCTTCCCAGGCGGGCCCGCAACCTGGCCGCCTACGTGCCCGGCGACTTCCCCAACCCGCAGTTGGAGTTGCTGATCCTGTTGCCGGTGGCGGGGTAGCGCCCCTTCACCGCCGCACCAGGAGGTAAATCAGCAACACCGCCACCAGCAGGAAGACGATATTGCCCATGATCAGCACGGGGACGAAGTACGGGCGCGAAGTTAGTGGAACCCGGGCCGTGGTCTGGGCGGCGGGCGGCAGTGCACTCGGCTGCACGGATGGCGGAGCAGGCGGCTGGTAGGCCGGCTGAGCCGGGGCGCCAAACATGGCCGTGTATTCACCCGGTCCCTGGGCCCGCGGGGGAGCGGGAGCACGGGCGGCCTGAGGGACGCCGCTGAAGACCTGCGTGGCGCCGCCAGCGGGCGGCGTGGCAGCAGTCGCCATTGGAGGGACAGCCGTCCCGCTGGTCGGACCGAAAAGGCGGGTGAAGCCACCGCCGCCGGACGGGGCCGGCTGGGGCGGTTGGGGCGGAGGCGGAGGCGGCATCCAGGAGGGTTGAGAGGCCGGCTGCGGAGGCGATGGTGGAGCCATCCAGGTGGGCTGAGAGGCCGGCTGCGGAGGCGCCCAGGCCGGCTCGGGAGCAGCCGGGACGGCGCCGAACAGGCGGGTAAAGTCTCCGGGCTGAGAGCCAGAGGGTGGCGCCTGGGGGACAGCCGCTGGCGCCGGGGGCGGAGCGACCGGAGGCGCAGGCGGAGTCTCTGGAGGAGCCGTGAGCGGAGGGGCTGCCTGCATCATGCGGGTGAACTCGCCCGGGGCCTGTGTGGACGCCGGCGTGGGGCGAGGTCCGCCGAACAGGGAGTCGAAGTCATCGGCGGGTGCGGCGGGCTGGGGCGGAGAAGGAGTCAGCTTCGGTGGCGGCGGGCCAAGGGCGGCTTCAGGAGGCGGCGCGGCGGCAGGAACCGCCCACTTCCCCGTCATGGCCAGCGGGTCGGGTGGAGACGCGGCGGCCGGCGCCGGGGCGGCTTCCGGCTGACGCTCCGCCATGAGCCACTCGCGCAGACTGCGAAAGCCGGGCAGTGGTTCAGTGACCGCGTAGGGCATCCCCTTGTAGTCGCTGATCTCCAGGATTTGGCGCCGCTTGTCGGCCAAGGGGTCCACCAGCCGCTGCAACACCAGGTCGAGCAGCTTCTCCTTATGCGGAGCCGGGATTCCGCCGAACATAAGGTGGACCAGGACTTCGCGGCCGCTGGGAATCTCACGGGCGCGGAAGGTTTTCGATTCGCTGTCGTTGGCGACAACCTCGAACAGCTCGTAGCGATTATCGAGATCCATGCCTCAGTCCTGCTATTATGATGGCACCCAATTCCGCCGGGTTCAAGCGGCGGGGGTGCTTGGGGAGGACGGTGGTGGCGCGGGGCGCGGGGCGGCGCATATAATACGACTTGCGCGAGCGGCGCGGATATGAGACAGCTTTCGAGACCGGTATGGTCCGAAGGGATGTACCTGGGCCCCCAGCATTTCCAGGTCCAGGGCCGGTACTTCGAGGACACGGTTCACTTCACCGTCTGCAGCCTCTGCTTCTCGCCTTACGGGCTGGCCGGCTTCGA
Source organism: uncultured Solibacteraceae bacterium (assembly GCA_964353255.1). Lineage (GTDB taxonomy): Bacteria > Acidobacteriota > Terriglobia > Bryobacterales > Bryobacteraceae > VFZS01. The sequence continues at coordinate 53,696 of CAYGVJ010000004.1, forward strand.
GCTGGACCGAGAGGCTCTCCGTAACGGTACCCTGGCGCTGGTGCATGCCCGGGGCGTCTTCCCGGATGGCCTGGTTTTTCAGATGCCGGAGTGTGACCCGCTTCCGGAGGCCCGGAGTATCAGCGAGTTGTTCTCGCCCATCCGCGAGAGCATGATCGCCTCGCTGGCGGTGGCTCCGCGCCGGCCCGAGAGCGCCAATTGTGCCGCCCCGGAAGAGCAGAGGCCGGAGGTGCGCTACGTCGCCGAGACCCTCTTGCTGGCCGACGAGAACACCGGGCGGGACGAGAAGCCGGTCAAGGTGGGCCGCAAGAACGTGCGTCTGCTGCTGGATAGCGAAGTCAGCGAGGGAGTAGTGAGCCTGCCGCTGGCCCGCATCCGGCGCGACAGCTCAGGCAACTTCGTCTTCGACGAGGGCTTCATTCCGCCCTGCCTGGAGATCAGCGCCAGCGAGCGCCTGATGCTGATGCTGCGGCGACTGGTCGAGATCCTGGAGGAGAAAAGCGGCGTCTTGTCTCATGCCCAGGGAGGCGGGGGCAAGACGCCGTCGGCATGGTCCGGCCAGGAGGTGGCCAACTTCTGGTTCCTGCATTGCGTGAATTCCAGCCTGGCGCCGCTGCGGCACCTCTACCTGGCCAAGCGCGGGCACCCGGAGGAGTTGTTCCTGGAGATGTCGCGGCTGGCGGGGGCGCTATGCACCTTCAGCCTGGACGCGCACCCGCGCTCTTTGCCGCTCTACGACCACCTGCGCCTGCAAGACTGTTTCGAGGAGCTGGACCAACGGATCCGGCTGCTGCTCGAGACCGTCATCCCGACCAATTGCGTGCGGATCCCGCTGGCGCCTGTGCGCAACTACTTCTGGTCGGGGCCGGTAGCTGACCAGCGCTGCCTGGGCCGCGCGCGCTGGATCCTCGCGATGCACTCGGCTATCGGCGAAGCGGACCTCATCACCAAGACCCCGCAGCTTGTCAAGGTCTGTTCGGAAGGCTTCATTTCCAAGCTGATGGAGAGAGCGCTGCCCGGACTGGCGCTGACGCACCTGCCGACGCCGCCCGCGGCGGTCTCCCCGCGAGTGGAGGTCCAGTATTTCGGCATAACCAGGGCCGGCCCATGCTGGGATCACATCGTGCAAACCCGGCAGGTGGGCATCTACGTGCCAGGCGAGATCCCGAACCCGGAGATCGAGCTGCTGGTGGTCCTGGAGTCATAGAGGGGCATTTATGGGTACACCCGGATCCAGCTTTCCAGGCGCGCCGGCGATGTCATTCGAACGCCGGCCCGACAACCTGGCACTGGCTTTCCAGGAAGTCTACACGGCCGTCGTGCGCCTGCGCTCAGGCCGGCAGGCGGTCTCGGACGCCGAGTTGTTCCGCCACCAGATGCGGGAGGCTCTCAAAGCAGCCGATGAAGAAGCCCGGCGGCGCGGCTATACGGCTGAGGAGATCCGCCTGGCGGTTTTCGCCGTGGTGGCCTTCCTGGACGAGTCGGTGCTCAACCTGCAACACCCCGCCTTCGCGGGATGGCCGCGCATGCCGCTTCAGGAGGAGTTTTTCGGGCACCACATCGCCGGGGAGGTTCTCTTCCAGAACATCCAGCGGCTACTGGGGGCGCCCGATGCGCACAATGTGGCCGACCTGCTCGAGGTCTACCAGTTGGGTCTGCTGCTGGGCTACCGGGGCCGGTACGGCCTGGGAGGACAGGCCGAGCTGCGCTCGATCATCGGAGCGGTGGGGGACAAGATTCGGCGGATCCGCGGCGCGGCCACCTATTTGTCGCCGAATTGGGCGGTTCCGCCGGAGCAGGTGCGGATGAGCCAGGCGGACCCGTGGATCAAGCGGTTGGTGATAACGGCGGTCGTCTGCTTCACCGTCGCCGTGGCGCTGTTTGTGGGCTTCAAGATCTCCCTGGCCTCGGGCGCCTCGGAGGTGCGGACCGTCGCCGCGCAAGCGCGAGGATAGGGGCCGAGCATGGGACTGCATTACCTTCTTACCGGTTCGGCGCTGTCGGTCTACCTGCTGCTGATGTGGATCTTCGGCAGCGTGCTGAAGCTGCGCGGCCCGGATCTGTGGGTATTCCGCGCGGTCGGGGCGCTGATCGGGTTTCTGGTCGCGGGCCTGTACATCTGGTATCGCCTCAAGTCGGACCTCTCGGGCATCCGGCGCGGCAGAAGCAGCGGGGCGCAGGCCGGCGGCGAAGCCGACGAGGCTGACCTGGTGATCCGCGACGCCGAGGCCCGCCTGGCCGCTTCGCGGCTGGGCCCCGGCGCCAGATTGAGCCAGCTTCCCGTGGTGTTCGTCATCGGGCCGCCCGGCTCGGCCAAGACCACCGCCATGGTGCAGTCGGGCCTGGAGCCGGAGCTGCTGGCCGGGCAGGTCTACCAGGAGAACGCCATCGCGCCAACGCGCTCCGTTAACCTGTGGTTCGCGCGGCAGACGGTGTTTGTGGAGGTCGCCGGGCGGCTGCTGGCGGAGCCTGACCGCTGGGCCCGCCTGGTGCGCCGCCTGGCGCCCGGACGCTCGAAGGCGGCGGGCGGCAAGCAGCAGGCGCCGCGCGCGGCGGTGGTGTGCTTCGACTGCGAGGAATTCCTGAAGCCGGGCGCCTCCGACGCCGTGGCCGTCACGGTCCGGAACCTGCATCAACGCCTGGGCGAGGTCTCGCAGTTGCTCGGCATCAGCTTTCCGGTCTACGTCCTGTTCACCAAGATGGACCGGGTGCCCTTCTTCCTAGACTACGTACGCAACCTCACCCACGAAGAAGCCGGGCAAGTGGTGGGCGCGACCCTGCCCCTGGCCGGCGCGGCGGCCGAGGGGGTCTACGCCGAGCAGGCCAGCCAGCGGCTCGCCGCCGCATTCAACGATCTCTACTTCACCCTGGCCGAGCGACGCCTGGATTTCCTGGCCCGCGAACACGCGCCCGAGAAGCTCCCCGGGGCCTACGAGTTCGCGCGCGAGTTTCGCAAGCTGCGCGCTCCGCTGGTGCAGTTTCTGGTGGATGTGGCCAAGCCCAGCCAGTTGCGGGCCGCGCCTTTTTTGAGAGGCTTCTACTTCAGCGGGGTGCGCCCGGTGGTGGTGGAGGAAGCGGCGCCGGCCCCGCTGGAAGCGCCGCCGCAGCCGGGGACGGGCAGCGCTACGGGCTTCTTCAGGCCCGGGCAGCCGCGCCCGGCGCAACCCGCCGCGGCGCCGCTGCGCACCTCGCGCCGCGTTCCGCAGTGGCTCTTCCTGAGCCACTTCTTCCACAGCGTGCTCCTGGCGGATCGCAGCGCCCTAGGGGCCAGCAGCTCGAGTCTCCGCGTGAACACCTTGCGGCGCGCCCTGCTGGCCGGGGCGGCCGCGCTGTGCCTGATTTGCGCGATCGGGTTCATCGTCTCCTGGGCGCGCAACCACAGCCTGGAGTCCCGCGTGCTGGAAGCCGCCCGCGGCATCTCGCCGGTCGAGATTACCGGCCTGGCGGCGCCCTCGCTCGATTCGCTGCGCCGCACGGAAACGCTGCGGCAGGTGCTGGCGACGCTGGCGGAATACGAGCGCGAAGGTCCTCCGCTGAGCCTGCGCTGGGGGCTGTACACCGGCGACGAGATCTACCCGGACGTGCGCCGCGCTTACTTCCATCGGGCTTTCAATCCGCTGCTGTTCTCCTCGATTCAGGCCTCCATGCTGGACACGCTGCGCCGGCTGCCGGCCAATCCCGGCCCGGCCGACCCCTACCGGCCCGTCTACGACACGCTGAAGGCCTGCCTGATTACCACCTACGAGCACAAGCGCAGCACGCGCGCCTTCCTGACGCCGGTGCTGATGGAGCGCTGGACCGCGGGACGCGGGCTCGAAGAGGAGCGCCTGCAACTGGCGCGCAACCAGTTCGACTTCTTCGCTGACGAGCTGAAGTTCGCGAATCCTTTCTCGACGGAGGCCGATTCGCTGGCCGTCGAGCGCGCGCGACGCTACCTGAAGAGTTTCAATGCCGAAGAGCGCCTCTACCAGTCCCTGGTGGACGCGGCCTCGCGGAAGCTTCCGCCCGCGCGCATGTTCCCCAACGAGGCCGTGTTGAACAGCCGCGAAGTCAGGGGGGCATTTACCAAGGACGGGTTTGCGTTCATGCAGGCCGCCTTCCGCAACCCGCTCGAGTTCTTCGGCGGCGAGGAATGGGTGCTGGGCCCGCAGACGCTGGCCAACCTGGACCCCTCGCAGCTCGAACAGCGGCTGCGGGGCTTCTACTCTCGGGATTTTCTCAAGGAGTGGCGGGATTTTCTGAAGGCTTCGAGCATAGCGCGTTACGCCAGCCTGGCGGACGCGGCCAGGAAACTGGGAATCCTTTCCGCCGGGCAGTCTCCGCTGCTGGGGCTGTTCTGCCTGGTGTCGCAGAACACCAACGTGGATGCGGTGGAGATCAGGAACGCCTTTGACGCGCCACAACGCGTGGTCCCGCCCGCCTGCCAGAGCCAGTACGTGAGCGGCTCGAACCAGAACTACATGGCCAGCCTGCTGAGTCTTCAGAGTTCCGTGGCGCAGGTGGCGGCAAGCGCCGCCGGACCCGCCGACACCGCCGCCGCCCAAACCCTGGGCGAGGCGCAGAAGGCCCTGTTGATCACCGGGCAAATGGCGCAGACCTTCCGCATCGACCAGGAAGCCAACCTGCCGGCCACGGTGCGCACGCTGATGGAGGACCCCATCACCCAGATCGAGCGGCTGCTGCGCCCGCGTCCTCCTGACGGGAAACCCGTGTGCAACCAGTTCCGCGAGCTGATGGCCAAGTACCCCTTCAACCCGAAGAGCACGGTGCAGGCCAGCATCGAGGACGTCAACCGCTTTTTCCGCCCCGCGGACGGCGCGCTGTGGCAGTTCTACAACCAGAACTTACAGAACCTGCTCCAGCAGCAGGGCACGCAATTCGTCGCCAAGCCGGGAGGCGCCATCAGCGTCACGCCGGCGTTCCTGGGCTTCTTCAACCGCGCCGCGGCGTTCACCCAGGCGGTATATCCCGCGGGCGCCCAGCAACCGCGCCTCAGCTACACGCTGCGCTCGAATCTGGCGGGCACCAACCAAAGCATCACCCTCACCCTGGACGGGCAGGTTTTCTCCAACACCGCCGGGCAAGCCGCCGCCAAGCAGTTCGTCTGGCCGGGTAACCCGCCCGGCGCCACCATGACCGTGAAGTTCGGCAACGAGGGCTTCAATTGGCCGCGCTACGACGGCCCGTGGGGCGCCTTCGAGTTCTTCGGCGACTCCGAAGAGCGGGCGCAACCCAGCAGCTCCATCTACAGTCTGGAGTGGATCCTGCGCACCGGCCAGGCCAACCGCGCGGTCACCACCGGCACCGGGCTGCCGGTTTCGGTGCGCTTTGACCTGGACATGATGGGCGCCCCGCCCATTTTCCGCAAAGGTTACTTCTCCGGCTGGAGCTGCGTGGCGGAAGTGGCGCGCTGAGGAGGCAGGAGACAGGAGTCAGGAGACAGGAGTCAGGAGACAGGAGTCAGGAGGTGGAAGTCAGAAGCCAGAGTGCCCGGCCAGCGGCCAGAACGTTTCGCGATCTGGTGGTCTGGCGTAAGGCACACGGCTTTGTCCTGGCGGTCTATCGGCTCACCGCGGTTTTCCCAAAGCAGGAGACGTATGGCCTCTCTAGCCAGATGCGTCGAGCCGCCATCTCGATTCCGGCCAACATAGCGGAAGGATTTCGCAGGCGCGGCAGGGCTGACAAGGTTCGACTGATGAACGTCGCTGAGGGCTCCATTGAAGAGTGTCGCTATTACTTGATCCTCACCGAGGATCTCGGCTATGGTCAGACCAACGAACTGATGAACTTGCTGGAGGAGGTCAGTCGCCTTGTCAACGCATATGCCAAGGCCATTCTGACTCCTGACTCCTGACTCCTGGCTCCTTCTTATGCAGCTACCTGGTCGCCTCGGCAAATACGAGCTGTTGGAGCATCTCGGTGGCGGCATGTCGCGCGTCTACCGGGCTCGCAACACGCTGATCGGCCAGACCGTCGTGGTCAAGGTGCTCACGGAGGAAGGCTCGGCCGATCAGGAGGCTCGCGCCCGGTTCCTCGAGGAAGCCCGCACGCTGGGCAACATCACGCACGACAACATCATCCGGGTCTACGACTACGGCGAGGACGAGCAGGGCCATCCCTACATGGTCATGGAGTTCCTACAGGGCGAGGATCTGGGGACCCTGATCGCGCAGGGCCGCACCGGCGGGCTCCCCGAGAAGCTCCAGGTGATGCTTCAGGTGGCCCGGGCGCTGGAGCACATACACTCGCTCACGCCGCAGATCATTCACCGCGACATCAAGCCGGCCAACATCCGCGTGACGCCCTCCGGCGCGGCGAAGCTGATGGATTTCGGAATCGCCAAGCGCCAGGATCTGGCGCTGACGCGGCCCGGCATGACCGCCGGCAGTCCTTACTACATGGCCCCGGAGCAGGTAATGGGACGGGGCGTGACTCACCTGGTGGACATCTACGCCTTCGGCGCGGTGCTTTTCGAGCTGCTCACGGGAAGGAGGCTGATCCAGGGGGCCGCGCTGGAAGAAGTGTTCGGCAGCATTCTGCACGGCGCGCCAGATCTGGGGCCTCTTCAGCAGGCTGGGACGCCGCCGGCGCTGGCGGACCTGGTGGCGCGTTGCGTGGCCAAGGATCCGGCGCAACGCCCGCAGAGCTTCACTGCTGTGCGGCAGGAACTGGAGAAGTTATTGGCCCCCCAGCCGGCCGAGGTCACCGCGATCAGGGCTCAGCCCTCTGCTGTCGGGAGGCGCTGGTGGCTAGCGCCGGCGGCGATCTTGGCCGTGGTCGCGGCGCTTGTAGGCGGATACTTCGCGTTGCGCCCCAGCGGCGTGACCTCGCAGATCACCGTCGCCGTGCCGCCGGGCATGGTCGCGGTTGCGGCCGGAGCCTTCCTGGCTGGCCAGGACCGGCACGCCGAGAGTCTGCCGGCCTTTTACATAGACCGAACCGAGGTCTCCAATGCGTCCTACGCCTCCTTCTGCCAGGCGGTGAGGCGCCCGCTGCCGGAAGGGTTCCCGAGCGACCGTCCCACCGAGCCGGTGGCCAACATAACCTTCGTGGACGCGCGCGAGTTCGCCCGCTGGGCGAGCAAGCGGCTGCCCACGGCGCTCGAATGGGAAAAGGCGGCCCGCGGAACCGACGGGCGCTTGTTCCCCTGGGGAAACCAGCCGGAGGCCACACGCGCCAACGTCAAGGGAAACCCCAGCCTGGCGACGCCGAGTCTGGCGCCCGTGGATGCCTTTCCCGAGGGCGCTGGTACCTGCGGCACGCGGAACATGGCCGGCAATGTCTGGGAGTTCGTAGACCAGTTTCAGACGCCCAGCCCGGCTGCGCTGGAGGCCTTCAAAACGCTGCTGAATCCCCCGCCAAGCGCCACTGAAGCTTGGTATCAGATCCGCGGCGGCTCGTATCTGGAGCCGCTCTTGGAGAACGTTCTCTGGGACTTCGCCAGCGTGCCGGCGCGCTACCGCAACGTCAACATCGGCTTCCGCTGCGTGAAGGAGGCGAAGTAGCAGCGGCCTTGGAGATGGACTTCGACTGCGGAAACAGGACGTGCCTGCTGCTCCAGTCGGTGACCACGCTGACCGGAACGGGCTTTCCCAACTGACTGCCCAACGGCAGAACGGCCAGAAGAACCACAACGGCAAGGACGACGCCTCTCATGTTCACCCCGGAACGACCAGGGATCGCCCCCAGCCGGAGAAGTATAGAACACCATGAGGAACGGCATTTGGACACCCATCGTCGGGCTGGTACTACGCGTACTGCAGAGAACAGCAGCGCTTGGCGCCAAAAGGGGCTGCACAGGACAGCCCCACTTGGGCTATAATTGCGAGACGAGGGCTCCACATGAGGGAGCAAGGGCCTGAAGAGCAGCGACCTCCGGCAGGGGCGAAGCCGCCGACCCCCGAAAGCCTTACCGAAAGCCGGAGTTCCGTCGTGAGCGCGCCTTTGAGACCACGGCGCTGGCCTGCGGGAAAATCCAGCCCACCCAAGGGCAGTGCAGGTTGAACCGCAAGACGTCGTGAGGGGAAGGCGAGCCCCGATGGTTGATCCCACGGGCGTGCGTGAGGCCGTCCAGCGCGATTTGGCGCAGGAGGCCCTGGCGAGTTTCGGCGAGGTCCGGCTGAGCGTGCAAGGCGCCAGCATGGTCCCGGCGCTGTGGCCCGGGGACACGCTACTGGTCCGGCGGGTGCACGCTTGTGCACCTGGATCTGACCTTCCGCTGCAACCTCTGCTGCGTCCACTGTTACCTCGATCACGACGGCCAGCGCGAATTGAGCACGCGCGAAATCCGGGACCTTCTCGAAGATGTGGCGGCTGCCGGCGCGCTGTTCTTAACGGTAAGCGGGGCAGAGGTTTTCCTCCGCAAGGATCTCTTTGCGGTTCTCGAACACGCCCGCCGGCTCCTGTTCGACGTGAGACTGAAGACCAACGGCACGCTGATCCGCTCTAGCCACGCCCGGCGCCTGAGCGCGCTGGGAATCCAGCAAGTGCAGGTGAGCATTTACTCGCACCGTCCGGAGGTTCACGACGCCATCACGCAGACGGCGGGCTCGCTGGAGCGTGCGCTGGCCGGCATTCGCCTTCTGCGCGCGCAGGGCGTCCGCGTGGCGGTAGCCAACGTTCTGATGCGCCAGAACGCCCGGGACTACGCCGGAGTGAAGCGACTGGCTTCGGAGCTGGGCGCCGAGTTCACGATTGACCCGACCATCACCCCGCACCTGAGCCGCCGCAGCTCGATTCTCGGCCTGAACATCCCCCGCGCCGAACTGGAGGTGGTCTTCCGCGACGAAGCCGCGGTCGGGGACGTCGCCTGCTTCACCGCTCCCCCGGGACCGGTTGACGCGAGCACCCGGGACGGCATTCCCTGTAGCGCCGGCCACACGGCCTGCTACCTGTCGCCCTGCGGAGAGGTGTACCGGTGTGTGCAGTTTCCGCTTCGCTGCGGTGACGTGCGCCGCCAAGCCTTCGCGGAGATCTGGCGACACTCCCCGCAACTCAAGGAAATCCGCTCGATCCCCGCGCGCGACCTGACCCCGTGCTCCTCCTGCGTCCACCTGGGAACCTGCACGCGCTGCCCCGGCCTGGCGTACCTGGAGGGCGACCTGCGAGGGCCCTCGGCAGCGGACTGTGAGAAGTCTTTGGTGCGCACGGGCATCGCGCCGGCGCAGGGGGCCCGGTCTCCCGCCCTGAGAACTGGGGAGGGCGAGCCAGCCTATTGGCTTGACTGCCTTGAGGAGGGGACCTACAATGAGGGTAGCCTCCAAGGTGTGCCGGAGCAGGAGGTGTAGGTATGAGCAGAGGTAAGCTGGTTGCCTGCGGCTGGGCGACTGGGCTGGTTTTGCTGTGCCCGACCAGCCTGCCCGCGCAGAAGAAGCAGGCCGAAGCCGCTGGCGCGCAGCGGGAGACCGTCGCCAAGCCGCTCAGCGAGAAGGAGCGCCGCAGGCGCGAGGAGAAGCTGCGCAAGGAGCTGGAGACCCCGTACCGCAAGTGGCTGAACGAGGACGTCGCCTACATCATCACCGACGAGGAACGCACGGCCTTCAAACGCCTGGCCACCGACGACGAGCGTGAGCCGTTCATCGAGCAGTTCTGGCTGCGCCGCGATCCGACCCCCGACACGGCCGAGAACGAGTACAAAGAGGAGCATTACCGGCGCATCGCTTACGCCAATGAGCGTTACGCTTCCGGCATCCCGGGCTGGAAGGCCGACCGGGGCCGCATCTACATCACTTTCGGCCCGCCGGACGAGAACGAATCGCACCCCTCGGGCGGCAGCTACGAGCGCCCCATCGAGGAGGGCGGCGGGACGACCTCGACCTACCCCTTCGAGAAATGGCGCTACCGCTACATCGAGGGCATCGGCACGGACGTGATCATCGAGTTCGTCGATCCGACCATGACCGGCGAATACCGGATGACCATGGACCCCTCGGAGAAGGACGCGCTGCTGTATGTACCCAATGCCGGCTTGACCCTCTACGAGCAGATGGGGCTGAGCAGCAAGGAGGACCGCTTCAGCCGGACCGACGGCACGCGCCTGGGCACGGGCGACCAGCCCCTGCCCTCGCGCATGAACCAGTTCGAGCGGCTGGACCAGTACGCCAGGCTCCAGAAGCCGCCGGCCATCAAGTTCAAGGACCTGGAGGCCATGGTCACCTCGCGGATCACCTATAACCTGCTGCCCATCAAGGTCCGCGCCGATTTCATCAAGATCACCGAATCCACGGTGATGACCAACATCACCATCCAGCTCGAGAACAAGGACCTCCAGTTCCAGCAGAAGGAGGGCGTGCAGAGGGCCACGGTCAATATGTACGGGCGCATCACCTCGATGTCGCGCCGGGTGGTGAACGTCTTCGAGGAGCCGGTGGTTATCGAGACGCCCAGCGAGATGCTGGAGGCGGCCGTGAAGCGCTCCTCCATCTACCAGCAGCGGGTGCCCCTGGCGCCGGGGACCTACCGTCTGAACGTGGTGGTCAAGGACGTGGTGGGCGGGACCATGAACAACTACGAGACGGCTCTGCACGTGCCTCGTTTCGAGGAGGAGAAGCTGACCTCCAGCAGCCTGATCCTGGCGGACCTGATCGAGAAAGTGCCCACCCGCAACATCGGCACGGGCCAGTTCGTCATCGGGGCCTCGAAAGTGCGCCCGCGCGTCACCGACACGTTCCGCCGGGATGAGCGCCTGGGGATCTACGTCCAGCTTTACAACTTCGGGCCGGACGAGAAGACCCAGAAGCCCAACGGCACTATCGAGTACGAGATCGTCAAGAACGGCTCCAACCAGAAGGTTTTCGAATACACTGAGGAAGTGACCGCGATCCCGGACGCCTCCGCACAACAGGTGACGGTGGAGAGGCTGTTGCCGCTGAAGGGACTGGAGCCGGGCCAGTACACGCTGAAGCTGAAAGTCACCGACAAGAATCGCAACCAAGTGCTAACGCCCGCCGCCACCTTTACGGTAAGCTAAGGGGGCAAGGCGAGGAGGGGTTCGCCCGCCGATGAACGCCAGGACGTCAGCCGGCCTCGTTACCGCGATGTTGTGCACGGCGGCCCTGTCCTTCTGTGCCGGTCCGCCCAAGCTGACCGGCAGCATAGCCGGGCGGGTCACCGACGTGGCCGGGCTTCCCCAGACCGGCGCCGCCGTTTCGGTTTACAACGGCCTGGACCGGCTGGTCCAGCAGGTGCTGTCCGGCCAGAAGGGCGTCTTCAGCGTTGACGCGTTGCTGCCGGACACCTACACCGTCCGAGTGAGGCTGGCCAACTTCCTGCCCGCCTTGAGGCGCCACATCCTGGTGCAGCCGGGCATGCAGAGCCTGCTCAACGTCAGCCTGGCGAGCCTGTTCAGCTCGATCCAGTTGGTGTCGATCGCCCCGGCGCGCCTGCCGCTGATGAGCGACGACTGGAAGTGGGTGCTGCGCAGCGCCAGTGCCACGCGGCCGGTCCTGCGCTTCCTGCCGGATGTGGATATCAGCGAACCGGAACGGCGCGGCTTCTCCTCCGCGGTGTTCTCCGACACGCGCGGGCTGGTGCGACTGTCGGCGGGGGATCAGGCGCGCGTCTCCTTCCTGGGCATCGAGCCCGACCTGGGGACCGCTTTCGCCCTGGCCACTTCGGTCTACGGCCAGAACCAAGTTCACTTCAGCGGCAACGTGGGCTACTCGCCCTATTCCGGGGTGCCCACCGCGGCTTTCCAAACCAGCTTCCGCCGTGAGCTGACCGCCGGGTTGAGCCCCGAGGTGCGACTCACCATGCGCCAGCTTTTCCTGCCAATGCGCGCCGGCGCGGCCATCGTCAGCGGCCGTGAAGGGAGCAACCCCGCCCTGCGGACGCTATCGGCGGCAATGCTGGAGCGCAGGCGGGTGAGCGAGGATCTGAAGCTGGAATACGGCCTGGCGCTGGAATCGGTAACCTTCCTGGAACGGCTCAACTACTTCAGCCCGTATGCCCGCGCCACCTACAGCCGGGGTGAAGTCGGTGAGTTCCAGTTCAGCTACGCCTCCGGGGCGCCGCCGGCCGAGTTGTACGCTTCCGGCGCGGAGTCGGAGGTGGAATTGCAGCAAGACCTGGCGGCGCTGGCGCTTTTCCCGCGCGTTTCGCTGCGCGCCGGCAGGGCGCGCACCCAGCGCACCGAGAGCATTGAGGCCGGCTACCGCAAGACCGCCGGCTCTCGAACCTACAGCGCGGCAGCGTACCGCGAGGGAATCAACAACGTGGCGCTCACGCTGGCCTCGCCAGGGGGGATGGAGTCCGGCCCCGACCTGCTGCCTGAGCTGTTCTCCGACAGTTGGGTGTTCAACGCCGGGCGCTATCGCAGCCTGGGCTACCTGGCCTCGGTCACCCAGAGTTTGGGCCAACGCCTGGAGTTGACCATGGCTTTCGGCAGCGGCGGAGCGCTGACCGCCGATCGCACCCAGGGAGAAGCTGCCAGCCCGGACGAGCTGCGCCGGATGATCCGCCAGGGCCGCCGCCACTCGCTCACCGCGCGCCTCTCCGGCGCCGCGCCGGGGACCGGCACCCAGTTCATCTCCTCCTACCAGTGGACCGACGTGCGCTCACTGACGCCCTCTCACCTCTATCTGACGCAGAGGGTGCGCGAGGGGCTGGGCCTGAACCTGCTGATCCGCCAACCCATACCCTACTTCGGAGGTTTGCCCGGCCGGCTGGAAGCCTCCGCCGACCTGCGCAACCTGCTGGCCGAGGGCTACGTGCCGCTGGTGCTGAGCGGCCGCCGGGTCTACCTCATGCACACCCCCCGCAGCTTCCGCGGCGGCCTCAGCTTTATTTTCTGAGTGGCACAGGCATTCTTGCCTGTGTCGCCCCGGTCACAAGTTTCCAGGGAATACTTCCGCTTTCTTTTCAATGAGCTGGCGGTGCGCCCGACGCTGACGGCAAGTGAGGGGTCTACAGTGGGGACGACAGAGGGAGTACGGTCCAGTCCCTGATACATTCCTTGCGCAGACCCCGTCAGAACCCTTCCCTGCTGCCCACCCGCTCTCGACCGAGAGCGTACCGCCCAACACGCCGGACTCCCTCTTGACCAACTGCCCCACCCTGGAGGCTGGCGCCGCTACTTCCGTGCGCCGCGTGGCGCCCGCCGGCTGCAAAAGTCAATGGCAAGCGGCGGCTTGGGCGCCCACCGCTCACCTTCGGGGAGGACGCGGGACGGCGCGAGCTCGGAGATGCCCTCCTCGCGCTGGGGCTTGCCGCATCGGTGATAGAAGCGAGCGTCAGCCGGTAGTTCCGCGCCGCATGTGCAAAACTCGGCCACACGTCCAGTTCGCCGCAGAGCTTGGTCGTGGGTGTCCGTGTCTCAGGCAAGGCGTTCAAGGGCGACAACCGAAGGAACGCCGCGTGCCGATTTCAGGATTAAGAATCCTTAATTATTCGGCACTTGACACCGGAAAGACGGCGAAGTACTATGAACCCAACGGTCATCCCCACTATCGTAACCAGGGAGGGCAGAATGCCGGTGCCGGGCTTCCGCTATTGGCATTGTTGGGTGTTTGTTTTGTTGCTGTTGGGTTCGGGGCGGGGTCTGTTTGCGCAGATCGCAGGCTCCAGCGCCGTGGAGATCAATCTGGCGTACCTGCCTATCGATGTTTACACCTCCAAGAACTGCCTTCACAGCGCGTGCAGCCCGGACTACAAATGGGCGCGATACATCCAGGCTTGCAGCCAGGATCTCACGGTACGCCAGTGCGTGAAGGACTCGCTCGCCGGCTTCAAGCATCCCCCCGAGCAGAATGTCAGCGGGGTGCGGTTCATGTTCGCCTTCCGGGGGATTGGTTTCAGCACGCCCCTGAACCCCGACGGCACGGTTAACTCCAACTGGCGCAACAACTTGAACCTGTTCTTCGCGGACATGAAGGCGGCGGGGATCAACAATGTCACCCCATCGCCGCGGTTCTACGGAGGCGACTACAACGAGCGGCTGTATGCCGAGGATCCGTGCAGTGAGGGGGCGCCATACCCCTTCAGGCTCTTTGAGTTCTTCCCTATGACCCCGTTTGGGAACGCCCGTAACGACAACGGAGTGTGGGGGCTTTGGAGGGCGGAGTTTAGCCCGTCGTATGACTGCTCGCCGCCCGATCCCATTTTTGCCGGCTGGCCCCAGTTGTACGGGGTGATCGAGGCGGTGCTGGGCGCGGCCTCCTCGAACGGTCTCACCGTTTCCCAACTGGACATGCAGAACGAGGTGAACATCGGTTCGTTCACCGTGTACGGAAGGCTCATTTACGATCAGTCCCACCCCAGAGCCGGTCAGCCCCCGGAGAGTGACGAAAACGTTTTAGGCGAGGTCCGTGCTTTGATGACCAAGTACGGCTTCAAGTGGGAGCGGGTGACTTTGTCTACGGGAGCCACGGTCCGGTTGGATACGGCATCGGAGTGCGATTCCGTCTACGGTGACTCCGCCAGAGTGATCGAGCTGTCCGCCCTGACTGCTGCGCTGTCGCACCAGCCTTTTGGGACAATCGCGGAGTATCAAGCGAGCGGGCTCTTTTCCTGCGGGGGACACCTCCAGGCGGACCCGCTCCCGGCTCAGCTACCCTTCAACTACGCGGCAAGCTTGCCGCAAATCATCGACGTGCACTCCTATCCTTGCGCCAAGAGAACGTTATTCTGCGACGCCTGTAATACGAACAACTGCCAGATCAACTATGACGCCGGGCACCCGGTGGAGTGTCGCAAATGCAACACAGATCAGCCCGACGCCTACCAAGAAGCCCGCCGGTTCTTTCAGGCCGTCAGAGGGTTCCTAGACGGGTATGACCCAACCGGCTGGGGCGCCCCGTCCGGGAATGTGAACACTATGTTCATGCTGGGCGAGACCATCAGCAACACCACAAACCCGAGCTACCCGAACTACAATTGTGACGGCCCGGACTATGAGCAGTTTCCGGCGGGCGCTGCTGTCAACAACGTCTTGGGCTTCAACAACGCCAGCCCGGGCCTGTACGGTCGATATCTGGCGGGCGGAGGGGCAACCACGGTTTTTCGACCCTGGCACTCACTGACCAACACATCGTGTTACCCCCTGGTCCAGACGCTGGGGCCCTACGCTCCGTCCCCGTGACCGGGGTGCAGCCGGAAGGGCGGTGCCAATGCACTCAGGAGGAATCAGTGGCTAGCAACTTTTGGCGAATTGGCAAGGCACTCCTGGTGGCGGGGTGCATGAACGTTTTGCCGGCCGGCGCCCAGACCGGGACCCTCGAAGGCATCGTCTCCAGCCAGGGGGCGGCCGTGGAGGGCGCCGAGGTCTCCTACTGGCGCGACCGGCGCTTCATCCGGCGCGAACCGTACGGGGGATGGGAACCGGCCGCTGGAGAGCCGGTGGTCAGCGGTACGGTGAGGCCGGCTCGCGATGGACGCTTTGTGATCGGCGGCCTCCCGCCTGGGAGCTACACGCTGTGCGCGGCGGTCCCGGCGGGCGGATATCTGGAGACGTGCTGGTGGTCGGGCGCCTTGACGGTGAGGGTCTCATCCGGCCAGGTGGTCTCGGGCGTACGCATGGAGCTGAGGCGTGGCGTCGAAGTGCGAATTCGGGTCAGGGACTCCGGCAGGCTTCTGCCGCAGGTGGGAGGCCCGCGGATACCGCCAAAGTTAGTCCTTGGGGTGAGGACAGCCCGCGGCGGCTTCCGGCCAGCGCAGGCCCTCACGCCACCGGGGACGGAGCGACTGTACTCCGTTACAGTACCTCTAGACACGCCACTGCATTTGTGGACCTTCAGTGAGGAGCTTGCACTGGCAGATGACCGAGGAGTGTCATTTCATCCGAAGGGCGGGACCGCACCCTTTGCGGTGCCTTCGGGGAGCGGCGGACCGGAGTTCGTGGTGGTGGTGACGGGGAGGCGGTAGGCGGTGCATTACTGGAACAAGGTTGAGAGCGCAGGTTGTGGCGCGGACACTCCTGGAGCTGTGAAGGACTTGCCCGGAAGCCCGCGGCCCGACAAGACGGGAGTCTTATCTCACAGCACACCTCACGACAAGACGGGAGTCTTATCCTACACCACAGCTCACGCACTTGCAGCGTTGAGTATGCTCTTTGCTTGCTTGCCTGCCAGCGCCCAGAAGCCGGTAGTGGCGGCAGTGGTCAATGCGGCCAGTTACGCCAAGCCCGATTACGCGTGGTATGTGGCGGCGCCGGGTTCGATCACCACCGTGTTCGGCTCAAACCTGGCTAACACCACGCTGGCTGCCAAAGACTTCCCGCTGCCGAAGACTCTGGGGGGAACTTCGGTCACCTTCTTTAGTGCGGGCAGCGACCCGCCCAACAAGCCACTGGCGGCTCCGCTGTTCTTTGTGTCTCCAGGGCAGATCAACCTCCAGGTCCCCTCTGGGGTGCTACCGTACGGGGGCATGGGGGGGGGGACTATCGGCCTGGTGGTGACGACCTCGGCCGGCTCCAGCGATCAGTTCGCTATGCCCATCAACGTTACAGCGATGGGCATCTTCACACTCGATAGCAGCGGCTGCGGCCCCGGTGCCGTGCTGAATGTGGCCCAGGACGGGAGTGTCACCGTCAACGGCCGCGAGAACAGTGTCTCGCCCGGGGGGATCGTGAGCATTTACGGAACCGGGCTGGGTCAAGACCGGGACCGCTGGCCGGACGGCGAACCGGCGCCGCTGGATCGGCTCTTACGGATGTTCGTTGGGGCCAGGGTCCAAGTGCCGACCACGTCGTCCGCTTCAACCTGGTTGGCGGCGCTTTTCTCCGGGCGCGCCCCGGGGATGGTGGGAGTAGACCAGGTGAACGCGCGGTTGCCAGAGGACCTGGTCGAAGGCTGCTCGGTGCCTCTGCGCCTGGCAAGTTCTCTGTCCACCAGCCAACCGGTCACGATCGGTGTGCGGCGGGGAGGGGGCCGGTGTGTAGATCCGCCGCCGGAGAGCCTGGGGCTTATCCGTTGGCAGCGCACGGTGACGAGTGGTATCCAACCCCCTCCCCCCAGCGACACGCTGTCCGTTGAGTTCTCGGCGGGGTTGGTCAAGGACTTTCCCCAGCCCCTTCAGCTCGGCCTCGACTGTCCGATCAACTGCTGGACCGGCGGGAGCACCGACCGGCTGGGGCCCTCATGCCCAGGAGTCGGCGACTGGCCGTTGTCCGCGGGCCGGCTGACGGCCCAGGGGCCCGGCTTTGGGCCTCTGGAGTTCGTCCCGCAAGGGACCCGCGAGCAACTGGCGTATGTCTTGCGGTTGCCCGAAGGAACAATCAAGCAGGGGACCTTTCGGGTGGCCTCGGCTGGCGGACCTGCGGTGGGGCCTTTCGAGACCAGCATTGACATCCCGGCGCCCATCCGGGTGCTGTCGAGCTTTCCCCCGGGCGCGAAGATCCCCAGCCAATCGTTCACTTGCCGCTGGGAGGGTGGGGACCCGGAAGGTGTGGTCCGGGTGCGGCTGATCTCGCGGGAGCCAAGCATGGGTATCGAGGACTTTCTGGAAGGCAAGGCTCGAACGTCGGCCGGGCAAGTCAGCATGTGGCCTCTATCGAGCGACAGGCTCCCGATCGTGACTTGGTCCGAGGTCGAGGTCGTAGTCACCTACAGCTCCGAGGGGGCGCAGGTTAAGTCCTTCCAGGCGGACGGTCTGACCAAGGGCGGGCGGCACACCTGGAGCTACGAGTTCCGTTTCGGCGGCCTGCGGTTCGGGAGTCAATAGGCTCGGCCCAATCGAGGAGGTAGCGAATTGAGACTGAGGGTCATTCTCGCACTTAGCCCGCTTTGCGCTGGCTGCGTAGCAGCGCAACCTCCTGGCAACTTTCCGGCAGGGCGCATCCAGGCGGTCTACAGCCAACTGCCGTTGCACTTCGAGTCTGATCAGGGGCAGACGGACCCCGAGGTGGAGTGGGTTGCCCGCGGCGCCGGCTACGCTCTCTGGCTGACCCCAACCGGGGCTGTTCTCGCCCTGCCAAGTGCACCTTCCGCAGCGGATCAGGGGCGTAAAGCTGCCCTGCTGCGCATGGAACTCGTCGGTGCCCGTGCCGGAGCCGTCTCGACAGGGCTGGACCTGCTACCGTCCAAGACTCACCGCTATGCGAGCCGCGACCCACGCAACTGGAGAACCGGCATCCCGAACTACGCGCGCGTGCGCTATGCCGGGATTTACCCGGGCATCGACCTGATCTACCGAGGCGCCCCGGGGCGGCTGGAGTACGACTTCATAGTGGCTCCCGGCGCGGACCCGGGGCGGATACGTCTCCGGTTCACAGGAGTTGACGGGCTGGAAATCACCACCGCCGGCGACCTAGTGCTGAAGACCGCTGCGGGCGAGGTTCGCCACCAAAGGCCCCGTATCTACCAGGAGAGGGCCGCAAAGACGATAGGAGTGCCCGGCCGGTTCGTAGCTCGTGGCAGGGACGAAGTCGGGTTTGAAGTCGGCGCCTATGACCGCAATCACGCTTTGGTCATCGATCCGGTCCTGATCTACTCCACCTACCTCGGCGGATTGCACCTGGATGGCGCGTACGGCGTCGCGGTGGACTCGGCTGGGAACGCGTATGTGGCCGGGGTGTCGGCGTCGGTCAACTTCCCGCCGCCAGGCTCGTACCGGCCCAGTTGCCGGGAGTATGACGCCTACGTGGCGAAGCTTTCGTCAGCGGGGGTGCTCGCGTGGACTAGTACTACACCGAATACCGGCGCCTTGCTGTGCGGCGGCAAGGAGGACAACCTTCCGCCAGTCGGGGGAGTAGCCGTGGACGCCTCCGGCAACGTCTACGTGGTGGGCACCACTGAGGCAGAGGACTTCGTTGTCACGGCGGGCGCCCTGCAAACCACGATCAATCGCGATCTCCAGATCAAGGGTCCGGACGGAACAAGACCGCTGCGGGACGCCTTCGTGGTCAAGCTGAATTCGAGCGGCACGATGGTCTACGCCACCTATCTTGGGGGCAATGCCGACGACCGGGGCTACGAGATAGCGGTGGATTCCTCCGGCAATGCCTATGTCACGGGCATGACCGGCTCGACCAACTTCCCCGTAGTGAACGCATATCAGAACGCCAGCCATCACGCGGGCGACGCTTTCGTGGCGAAGCTGAACGCCTCCGGGACAGCGCTTCTCTACTCCACCTATCTGGGCGGAGCCAAATACGATGCGGGGTACGCCATCGCCGTTGACAGCTCCGGCGCAGCCTATGTTGCGGGCGTGACCCGATCAAGCGATTTCCCCACCGTGTCTGCATTGCGCGGTTCTTTCCTGGCCAAGGACATCCAGGACGCGTTTGTGGCCAAGGTCAGCCCCTCAGGATCGGGGTTGGTCTATTCGACGCTTCTCGGCGGCAGCCTCGAAGATGCGGCCCAAGCGATCGCCGTGGACAGTAGCGGTAACGCCTACGTTGCGGGATGGACCCGTTCGACCGATTTCCCCACCGCAGCGCCGCTGCGAGCGGTCTTTGGCGGTGGAGGCGTGGATGCGTTCGTGACCAAACTGGGGTCAGCCGGCAACAGTCTGGTCTATTCGACCTACCTGGGCGGGTCTGGGGATGATACTGCCTTCGGCATCGCCGTAGACAGCTCAGGCAGGGCATACGTGGCCGGGCGTACCGGCTCGGGTGACTTTCCCGTAGTGGACGGTCTCAGCAACCCCACGTCGGGCTTGGACGAGGCGTTCATCGCCAAGCTGAACGCCTCTGGAGGTGCGCTGCTGTATAGCACGAAGCTGGGCGGCAGCGGTGAGGATTGCGCGCGCGCGATTGCCGTGGACAGCAGCGGGGACAACGCTTATGTGGCCGGGATCACCTACTCCACGGACTTCAACTTGGTCAATCCCCAGACCATGGGGACCCTCGGCTCCTCGGAGGGCTTCGCAGCGCGTATCTCCGCTTGTGGGTACGGCATTTCGCCGCAAAGCGCCTCGTACAGCGCGAGTGGTGGAACCGGGAGTGTTGCTGTGACGGCTTCCCAGGGATGCGGCTGGACCGCGCTGAGCGGCGTCCCCTGGGTCACGGTCACCGGAGGCTCCCCTGGGAGCGGCAACGGGACGGTGAACTACTCGGTGGCAGCCAACACCTCGGGTTCGTCGCGCACGGGCACACTGACAATCGGCGGGCAGAGCTTTCAGATCACCCAGGCGGGCACGGGTTGTAGCTACGCGCTCTCTGCCACCAGCCAGTCGGTGGGCGCCAGCGGGGGACCTGGTTATACCGTTAACGTGATCACCGGCAGCGGCTGCGCCTGGACGGCCGTCAGCAACGTCTATTGGGTGACGATCACCTCGGGCTCCTCGGGAAGCGGCACTGGGGCGGTGGTGTACTCGGTGGCCGCGAACGGCGGTAGCGCGCGCACGGGCACCCTCACCATTGCCGGGCAGACCGTTCAGATCATTCAGGGGGCAGGCAGCACCAACTTTCCGCCGACCGTGGACGGCGTCACCGGGCCCACCACCACGGGTGGCAGCTCGTCCGGGGCGTTCCTGTCGCAGTATTCCGACCCCAACGGGTACACGGACCTGCGCTACATGTACCTGAAGGTCAGCGCCACGGGCCTGGATACGGACTCGTGTCTGGTTCTCTATGACCGCGCCTACAACTCGATGTGGCTGCGCGACAACACCAACTCCTACTATCTGGGTCCAGTGACCCCGGGAGCCTCGGGCACGATGGAAAACAGCCAGTGCAGCGTGAGTGGGGCATACTCCGGGCAGATTGGCTGGACCAGCACGCTCTGGTGGAGCCCGTGGCTGAACTTCAAGGCCGCCTTCGCCGGGGCCAAGAACGTCTACCTGCGGGCGCAGGACTGGACGGGCCTGGATACGGGGTGGCAGCAGAAGCTGACCTGGACGGTGGGAGAAGCCGAGTACCAAGTCCCGGCCTCCGTGTCGGTGACACCGTCCACCGGCGCCGGGACGAGCCAGATCTTCAGCTTCGTCTACAGAGATCCCGACGGTTACACCGACCTGACCCAGGCCGAAGCCATCCTCAATTCCATCATGAGCGGCGTGGGCGCCTGTTACATCCGTTACAACCGCAGCCAGAACCTGCTGTACCTGGCCGATGACGCTGGCAGCTTCACCGGCGGCGGGCTTGCCCCGGGGACGGTAGGCACGCTCCAGAACAGCCAGTGCAGCCTCAATACCGGCGGGTCTTCGGTCTCGGGCTCCGGCACCGACTTGACCGTGCGACCGGCGGTCACTTTCAAGACCGCCTTCGGCGGCGTGAAGACGGTGTACCTGTGGGCCCGCGACGGTTGGGGTCTGGAGAGCGGCTGGAAGTCGCTTGGGATCTGGCTGGCGCCGAGCATGACTAATGCCGTGGCGGTCACGGTGTACAACACCGGAGTGGTCTCGGCCGGCGTTCCGGCTGCCGACGGAGCGGTGGACGGCCACTACCGGCTGACCAGCAGCCCCGATACCGCCTACCCGGGACCCAACGCCATTGTGGTGAACTCCACCGGCTATCCTATCCCGCCGTGGGTGGCGAACGACTCCAACTCGAAGTGGATCGCGCCTCGCCGCGATGCAGGTACCCCCAACTACAACGCCCCCGGGACATACGTCTATCAGACTACGTTCGATCTCACCGGGCTCAACCCGGTCACAACGGTGCTGGTGGGCCGGTGGGCGACCGATAACTCGGGAACCATCCGGCTCAACGGGGTGACGGTGGGCACGGCGTCGAACACCTTCGACGCTTTCACACCCTTTCTGATGACCAACGGCTTTGTAGCCGGGGTGAACACCCTGGAGTTCGTGGTGGACAACTGGACCACCTCGCCCAGCCCCACCGGTCTCCGCGTCGAGGTCAGCGGGGTTGCCGCCCCGGCCTCCTCGGGGACCCCATTCACGGTCTACAGCACCGGTGTTACTACGCCCGGTGTTCCCGCCGCCGACGGCGCCGTGGACAGCCACTATCAGCTTGTGAGCAGCCCGGATGCTGCCTACCCGGGTCCCAATGCCGTCGTGATCAACTCCACCGGGTGGCCCATTCCACCGTGGTTGGGCAACGATTCCAATTCGAAGTGGATCGGGCCGCGCCGGGACGCAGGCGCATCCCCGTACAACTCCCCCGGGACTTACACCTACCGGACCACGTTTGACCTGACCGGTTTCGTTCCGGCAACCGCGGCACTGACCGGCAAGTGGGCCACGGACAATTCCGGTACAATCAAGCTCAACGGGGCCACGGTGGGGACAGCCTCCAGCACTTTCGACGCGTTCACCAACTTCACTATCAACAGCGGTTTCATAGCCGGGGTGAATACGTTGGAGTTCGTAGTGAACAACTGGACCACCTCGCCCAGCCCCGCCGGCCTGCGCGTGGAGATCAACGGCTCCGCGGGTCCTGCGGTTAACTTCACACTAACCTTGAGTCCGACCAGTGTTGTCGGCGGAGGCTCTACGACCGCCAATAAGGTGACCCTCGACAGCCCGGCGCCTGCCGGGGGAGCCGCCGTGTCCCTCTCCAGTTCCGACCCGTCCGTCGCTGCGCCGCCCGCCACTGTCACCGTGGCCGAGGGAGCCACGATTTCCCCCAATTTCACTATTACGACGTCGGGGGTTGCCGCCACGACGGCGGTCACGATCCAGGCAACCTACGTGGGGGCGAGCAGAACCGCGACTGTCACCGTGAATCCCGCGGCGCTGGACACCCTCGACCTGACTACCAGCTCTGTGGCGGGGGGCAACTCGGTTACCGCCAATCACGTGCATCTGACCGGGCACGCTCCTCCCAGCGGCGCGGTGGTCTCGCTGACCAGCTCCAACCCGGCGGTGGCTGCGGTGCCTGCCAGTGTGACGGTGGCGGCCGGGGCGAGCACCTCGCCAGATTTCACCATCACCACTGTCTCGGTGGCCAGTTCCACCCCGGTTACGATCACCGCCACCTACGCGGGCGTGAGCAAGACGGCGACCCTGACCGTTAATCCCACCGCCGCGCTGTCATCCCTGACCCTTTCGCCCGCCACCGTGGTGGGCGGGTGGTCCCCCAGCGCCAACACAGTGACCCTGACCGGGCCGGCGGGGCCAGGCGGGGCGGTGGTCACGCTTACGAGTTCCAACTCGTCGGTGGCCACGCCGCCCGCCAGCGTCACGGTGGCTGAGGGCGCCACAGTTTCCCCCGATTTCACCATTACAACCTCGGGAGTTGCCGCCCAGACGGTGGTCACAATCCAGGCGACCTACATGGGGGTGACCAAGACCGCGACTCTCATCGTCAATCCCGCGGCGCTGAACGCCCTCCACGGGATCCCCAGCACGGTGGTAGGCGGCAACTCGCTCGCCACTAATCACGTGCATCTGACCGGAGACGCCCCTCCCAGCGGCGCCGTGGTTTCGCTGACCAGCTCGGAGCCGGCCGTGGCTGCGGTGCCTGCCAGTGTGACTGTGGCGGCCGGAGCAACCACGTCGCCGGATTTCACTATCACCACTGTCTATGTGGCCAGTTCCACGCCGGTTACGATCACCGCCACCTACCTGGGCGTGAGCAAGACGGGGACGCTGACGGTGAATCCGCCGACGCCCAACACGCTGCATCTTTCGCCCAGCACTGTGGTGGGCGGAGTCTCCACCACGGGCAACCACGTGCACCTGACCGGCCCGGCCGGACCGAGCGGGGCGGTGGTCACGCTCACGAGTTCGAACCCAACGGTCGCCTCGCCGCCGGCCAGCGTGACGGTGGCGGCAGGAGCAACCACCTCGCCGAATTTCACCATCACGACTACTCAGGTGGCCACTACCACCCAGGTCACGATCACCGCGACTCACGCAGGCGAGAGTAAGACGGGCACACTAACGGTGAACCCGCCGTAACGGGTGAAGGGAGTTAGTCCATGATTCGCAGGATGATCCCTCTAGGGATTGCGTTCTTTCTGCTGGAGGCCAGCGCGGCCCTGGCGCAGACCACCGCGCAGGGGTTCCTGGACAAAGGCGCGGAGGCGTTCAATCGTGGTGACCATGCGGCGGCGGTGCAGGCCTTCCAGTCGGCGGTCAACCTGGCTCCCACAGATGTCAATGCACACCTGCACCTGGCCCACGCCTACTTGCAGCAGGTGGGGCTGAAGGCGGGCTTCGAGGAGAACATGCGCCTGGCGGGCGAGTCGGCCAGGTCCTACCACGCCGCGCTGGTTCGCGACCGCATGAACGCCAACGCCATGCTGGGTCTGGCACGGGCCAGCTACTTAATGGGGAACATCGAAGAGGCCCGGCTCTGGTGCCGCAAGGCGATCGAGGCGGAACCGAAGAATAAGGACACATATTTCGCGCTGGGCTTCCTGGATTTTGCCAAAATCAACCGCAAAGGGCTTCCGATCCAGCCAGTAACCGGGGCCGGAGCCACAGATCCCGCCCCCATTCGGGATGCGCAAACCAGATACCGTTTGCGCTACGAACTGCTGCCGGCGATCGAAGAGGGGATCCAGATGATAACGAAGGCCCTGGCGCTGGACCCCAACTACGATCGCGCACTGGCCTACCTGGGGTTGCTCATTCAGAAGAAGGCGGAGCTGGCGGACTCGGCCGCCGAGTATCAGACGGTCCGTGCGCAGGCGGCGCAGCACCTGGGCCGATCCAAGGAGGCACAGGGCACAGCCGGTGCGCCGGCGGCCATCAAGCTGGACCCCCGGCAGCCCCCGCCGCTGCCCTCCCTGGCGCCCGCTCCACCGCCGCAGGCCATCGGCCCTTGACGCTGGATGGGCAGGTCGGCCGGCGGCTCGGCTGCCGCGCCGCTATTTCCGCGCGCCGCGTACTCGATAGCCGAAGGTGGCGACCGAGACGGAGGAGCTGACCGCGCACAACCGCCCCCTGGCGGTCCCGAGGGCCGCCGTGGCTGAGTGCGTAACGGGGCCGTTCAGCCTGCCCGGCTACCGCACAAAGAAAAGGTGTTTGGGTGCACTGTCCCCGGTTGTCCCGGGTTGTCGAAACCCCAAAACCACTCAGTTGGCGGGTCCCGGCTCCAGACCGGGCAGCAGCAACTCCTCAGCCACCAGGCGGTTGCCTTGCTCATCGAAGCAAAACGACAGCCGCGCAATCTCGCTGGTGATCCATTCCTCGAAGGATGGCCAAGTCTGGCGGATCCGGGCGAAATCCTCGTCAAAGTAGCAGGTGATCTGGCCCGATCCCCTTTCAATACACACAGCCGACCTGTCGTAGATGTAGGCGGCGAAGTACACCTGGTCACGGGCTTCCAGGTGGCGTGTGTACTCTCGGTTGAAGTCCAGAATGTCGTGCGGAAGGCCCTTCCGGAACCAGTCGGTGCGCTCTATCCGGTACGTGTCGGGAAGAAGGCCGAAGATGCGAATGGTGCCCGACAGCAAGCCGGCGCCGTTGTACGCCGCATAGAACTCGGCGAGCGCTTGAGGCATTCTGAGCTGCCTGACGCGTGCCTCCCGAAGAGCTTGGGGCGCCGGCCTGAAGATCACATTCAGATACGCTTGCGGCGCCACCGAAGGCACATGGGTCTTGTAGATGATGGTCTCGAACTCACAGTCGTTGATTTCTTTGAACTTCGCTAGCAACTGCAGGAGATCAACGGCCACTGCCGCCCCCCTTGTCCTACTGAATGGTCTGCCCCTTCAGCGTACGAGCTTTGTTCTCCAGCCGCTCCAGTTCCTGACGGTTGGCATGTTCGGCCATCATGAGGGCCTCGATCATAGCAATGGTCTCCAGCACCTGATTCGCCGGGTTCAGGATCGCCCAGAACGAATCGGGCCTGGACACGATCGGCGACTGGCTGGCATACTCGTTCATTTTCTCATCGAACACTGCGAAGAAGGTCAGCAAGCCCGGCCCGGCGAGTTTCGCCAGCCGATCAATCAGTGGTCCGGAAGTCGGCTGGGTGTAGTCGCCAGCGTGCTCCCCCCAGTAGTGCTCCTGGCGGCCCTTGACGAATTTGATGTTGTCGGGGTTCCTCGCCATTTCGACGCTGTTGGCCGCAACACTGTTGATGTGGTTACCGACCCAGCCTTCGACTTTTCCCCTTGCCAGCAGTTGTCTCTGCTCAGCCCCGCTTAGACGCATTGAGAGGCTCTCAGGGCCGGACCTCTCAAGGATTCTCCGTTCAATCGCCCATGCTTTCCTGACTCCCTCTTCACGAGCAACTCTGAGCAACTGCTGTTCAAGAGCCTGGCGGGCTGCTCTAACCGCGGCCCGTACGGCACCGCGCCCGCTGTCGTCTACAAACGTCAAGGGGTTGTTGCGGGCGTAGGCATACAAGTTCCAGCTCTGCGGATCCTGTGGCCGCTGATCGGCAAACGGCGCATCCGGCGTCGTCAACCTCCCCTGCCCCGGGCTGTAGTACCGGGCCCCGAAGTAGTCCAGGCCCGACTCGCCATCCCGTTCTTTGCCGGTGAACATCATTTCAGGAGCACGTCAGACACGCGCTCAAGAACAAACTGCCACCGCGCACCGAGAGCCGGTCCGGGCGGGCCGAGAACGCCCTGGCTGTCTTCCGGAATCAGTTCGAAGCGACCCTCGAAGCGGGCTTCAATTCTCTTTCGTAGCTCAGATGTGCCAGGCCGGTAGTCATATAGGGCTCTTTTGAAGCGCTCGTATGTTTCATCCGCTCTAACTTCCACCCTTCGGTTCTGCACGGAACCCTCGGGCAGAACAAGCGGGAGCATCTTCTTGCACCCGCGCTGGGCAATGAATGTGCCATGGTAGTCAACAACGACATGAGCCCATACCGAGACTGTTTTACCCGAGTGGGCCTTCGGATTGGATGTGACTGCGCAAACCGTGGTTCGTGTCGCCTCGTTCGCGCGCAGGACGACCGGTGCGAGGATGGCCACCCCCAAGAGCAGTCGTATCATCATCGAATGCCCTCCCCGAGCTTCGCGCCGCGCTCCGCGTTCCGCTTCACGGCTTCGATACGACGCCTTTCTTGGGTGGCTTGGTCAACCTGAGCCCATGAGGGATTCCACAACCCATAGGGAGAAAAGGCGTTGAATGATTTGTTTACGTACGATTGGGCGTCGAACGCCGACCTTTCAACCGCAGGTCGACCAAGGAACATCATGTAGTTGTTGCCGTAGAGGTAGGCATCTCGAGCGTGTGTGCCCTCATGCGCGACCACACCAGACAACTCGACGTCGGGCTGAAGGCGCTTGTCTGATCGCGCCCATGCAGAGACCCTTTCGTCGAACAGATTGAGATCGAGCCTTACATTCACCCGATCCCCCTCCTTCCACTCAAGTCCAACGGCGCCTTTTGCATATCCGAACCCGACGAATACTCCGTTCTTCTCTCCGGGTTGTCCGAACAAAGAAAGTACGTTCTCCAGCGCCTTCCGTTCGTTCGACCCCTCTTTATGGCGGGCGGCAGCTGTTCCTAGCCTCTCCAGCGCATCCGTGAATCTCTTGCGCTCGGCCTCGCACTTCGTGTCACCTTGCGCACAATTGGCGGCCCACTCGAACAGACCATCTGGGTCAACGTACTTCAGTGGGTTGTTGAGCGCATAGGCGTATCGGTTCCATGACTGTGGCAGCCACGGCCGCCCGCTGTTCAGCAACGGATCCGGACTGGTGAACCTCCCCTGCTGCGGGCTGAAGTACCGCGCCCCGAAGTAGTCCAGGCCCGATTCCGTGTCCCGTTCTTTGCCGGTGAACTTCAGGGTCACGCTCGCCGAAGCCGCGTAGCAAGAGTCGCGGTTGATTGTGAGCTCCTCGCCGAAGGGCAGGTAGTCGTGGCACTCCAGGCGCTGCCCGGCGGAGTTCGTCACCAGCCGCGTTGAACCCAGGTGGTCCGCAGTCAGAAACTGCGGTCCCCCGACCGCCGCCAGCGGCCCGTACTCCGCCGCCAGCTCCCCGAAGGCGTCGTACACGTACACCGTCGTGCCGCTCGGGCCGACCTTCTTCACCCGCCGGCCCTCCCCGTCGTAAGAGTACGTCGTCGTCGCGCTGTTGATTGTGCTGGTCTTCAGCCGGTTCTCGGCGTCGTAGCTGAACGCGTAGCCCCCTATGGCGGTCTGATTGCCCGCACTGGGAGTGCCCCCGTCATACCGCGCGCCGCTCCAGCGGTTGTTCGTGAACTGGCCCTCGACCCGGGCCGGCTTGTCCGCGGCCACCTGCGGCGTCAAGCTCCCTCCCGGAACATTTCAGATCCGGCCCTGGTGCGCGCCGCTATTTCCGCGCGCCGCGCTGGGGGTTCTTCAGGCGGGATTGGCGGGTCTTGGCAGACTTGCGCCTGGGTTTGCTGATGATGAAGGTGCCGCTGCCGGCGTAGGTGGCTTTGTAGGTCTTCTCTTCTGCCAAGGTGACGTTCTCCTCCGGCCTGCGGGCGGTGAGCCCGCGACCTTCTTCTGATTGTAGCGCACCTGGATTATCCTGAGAGCTTGAGGTTTCCCACGCCGGCTGCGCCTTCCGACGAGCAAGCATCCCCGCCGGCTTTTCCCACGGTTCCCCCGGAGACCGAATCGCTACCGCCGCCTGAGGGCGCACGGTGGGGGCCGGTTTTTCGGGCGCTGCGGCACCGCAACTTCCGGCTGTTCGTCAGCGGGCAGATCATCTCGCTGGTGGGGACCTGGATGCAGATGGTGGCGCAGAACTGGCTGGTGTACCGTCTGACGCGGTCCGAATGGCTGCTGGGGGCCACCGGGTTCTGCCAGCAGCTTCCGGTGTTCGTGCTGGGGCCGCTGGGCGGGCTGGCGGCCGACCGGTACTCGAGGCACAGGCTGGTTCTGCTGACTCAAACGCTGGCTCTGGTGCAGGCTCTGGCGCTGGCGGCGCTGACCCTGACCGGGCAGGTGCAGGTGTGGCACGTGCTGGCGCTGGCGCTGACGCTGGGCGCCATCAACGCCTTCGACATGCCCGGGCGGCAGTCGCTGGTCATCCAGATGACGGGCAAGGACGACCTGCTGAACGCCATATCGCTGAATTCGGCGATTTTCAACGCGGCGCGCGTGGTGGGGCCGGCCGTGGCGGGGCTGCTGGTGGCCGGCCTGGGCGAGGGGATCTGCTTCCTGCTGAACGCGCTCAGCTTCGTCGCCGTGATCGGCGGGCTCCTGGCGATGCGGCTGCCCCCGTGGGAGCGGCGCGCGCCGGAGGCTCCCTGGACGCGCCTGAAGGACGGATTCCGCTATGCCTACCACACGCGGCACATCCGCCTGCTGCTAGGCCTGGTAGCCGCGGCGACCATCGCCAGCATGCCCGCCCAGATTCTGATGCCCTTTTTCGCCGATGCCATCTTCCACCGAGGTTCGCGGGGCTTCGGCTTCCTGCTGGGGGCCATCGGAATCGGGGCGGTGGTAGGAACCCTGGTGCTGGCCCGGCGCAGCCGCACTGCGGGCCTCACGGACGTGATCTTCGTCAGCGCGCTAAGCGCCGGCCTGGGCTACGTGTTGTTCGCGGTTTCGCCCAGCTTCTATGTCTCCCTGGCCATCGCCCCGGTGATCGGGTTCAGCGTTATGCGGCAGAACGCTTCGGCGAACACCAGCATTCAGGTGTCGATCCCGGACGAGTACCGGGGCCGCATCATGGCCCTGTACTCGATGATGCTGGTGGGCATGGGGCCATTCGGCAGCCTGGCCGCCGGGGCCCTGGCTGAGCGATTCGGGGCGCGCATTACCGTGCTGCTGGGCGGGCTGCTGTGCCTGGCGGCGGCGACCTGGTTTCGGCTGCGGTGTCCCCGCGGCGGTTGTGAACCGTCATGAAGAAGGCCCTCTGGCGTCGTTGTCTCGTCTGCCTGCTGGCCGCGGCCTTGAGAGTCGCGGGCGCGCCTCCCGCCGCGGCGCGCCTGCCGGATCTGGGGGCCGAGATCGAGGGCATGACCGCGGAGCTGACGCGCATCTCCGGCCTGCGGCTGCTCGACAAGGTGCGCTACGAACAGATCAGCCGCGAGGAGGTGGCGCGGCTTCTGGAAGAGCGGGTCCAGGAGAGCCTGAAGCCCGAGGAGCTGCGGGTCCAGGAACTGGCCCTGAAGAAGTTCGGTTTCGTCCCGGCGGACTTCGATCTGAAGAAGATCACGCTGGAGGTGCTCTCCGAGCAGGCCGCGGCGTTCTACGACTTCAAGAAGAAGAAGCTCTTCCTGGTCGAGGCCGAATCAGAGCTGACGCAGCGCTCGGCCCTGGTCCACGAACTGGCGCACGTGCTGGCCGACCAGCACTTTCACCTGGAGCGGTTCATCGAGGGGGCCCGGCAGGACGACGACCGCACGCTGGCCCGCCTGGCAACCATGGAGGGTCAGGCCACCTGGCTGATGTACGAGTACCTGGCGCAGCAGACCGGGCAGTCGCTCAAGCGGTCCCCGGCGCTGGTGAAGACCATGAGCCAAATGACGGAGATCTCGGCGGCGGAGTACCCGGCCCTCAAGCGGGCGCCGCTCTACCTCCGGGAGACCCTGCTGTTTCCGTACACCCAGGGCATGTTATTCCAGCAGGCCGTGGTGGAGAAGCTGGGGCAGGCGGCCTTCGCGGAGGTCTTTCGCCGGCCGCCCGCGAGCAGCCAGCAGATACTGCATCCGGAGAAGTACCTGGCCGGGGTCAAGCCGCTGCCGTGTTCGCCGCCCGCGCCGGCCGGCCGGCGCAACTACCGGACACTGGCCGAGGGCTCGATCGGGGAGTTGGATCACGCCATCCTGCTGCGGCAGTACGTGACTGGGGAGGCCGCCCAGGCGGTCGCCCCGGCCTGGCGCGGGGGCAGTTACCAGCTCCTCGAGCAGAAGGGCGGCCAGCGCGTCGTGCTGGCATATGCCTCCCAGTGGGGCACGCCGGCAGCGGCGCAGCATTTCTTCCGGCACTACCAGCAGGTGCTCAAGGGCAAATGGAAGCGGTTTGAAGCGGGCACGGAGAGCGCCGCGAGCTTGGAAGGCCGGGGCGATGACGGGCATTTCCTGCTGCGGCGCACGGGCTCCACGGTGACCAGCCTGGAGGGGCTGGAGCGACCCGAGGCGGCGCGTGCGATACACTATGACTATTCAGGAGGCGCTTTGACTGGCCGGTTACTTAGTGCGATAGTCGGGTTGGGTTTCAGCCTGCCGCTGCTTGCCGGCGCGGAGGTTCCGCGACCCGCGCCGGAGTTTGTCATCAAGCTGCCTAACGGGCGGCCCTTGCTGCTGAGCAGCTTTCGGGGGAAAGTGGTGGCCCTGGAAATCCTGTTGACCACCTGCCCGCACTGCAAGACCTGCTCCGCGATCATGAACAAGCTGTACAAGGAGTACGGCCCGCGCGGTTTCCAGGCGTTGGGCGTGGCTTTCAACCCCATGGCCGCCATGCTGGTGCCGGACTACGCGAAGGAACTGCAACTGAGCTTCCCCGTCGGGGTGGCCGAGCGCGAGCCGGTGCTGGGGTTCCTCCAGTATTCGCCGATCGAGCGGATGCTGGTGCCGCAGTTGCTCTTCATCGACCGCAAAGGAGTGATTCGCGCCCAGCACTCCGGGGACAGCCCCTTCTTCGCGGACGAAGAGAAGAGCATGCGGGAGCAGATCGAGGCCCTGCTGAAGGAGCCGGCCGGGCGCAAGACGCCGGGCACGAAGCCCAAGAAAGCCGCATCCAAGACCGCTTCCACCGCCGCGCGGCCGGCGGCACAATGAGATTGTCCACTTGCGCCGGCGACCCCCTCAGGGCGCGACCGGGCCGAAGAGGCGCGAATTCAAGCCGGAACGGCGATGTACTCCGTCAGCGTTGTGGCCTCAGGAACTGGGTCCCCGTCTTCCCGCATCGCGGCCAGGTGCATTTCGATGGCGCCCCTGATCAACTCTTCCGTCTCCTGCAAGGTGGCCGCGGCGGCGATGCAGCCTGGAAGGTCCGGCACGTAGGCGCTATAGCCCGTGGCCGTCTTTTCGTAAATCACAGCGTACTTCATCGCTTGAACCCCGCTTGGTCCAGAATACTCTTCAAGGTCTTCGGGGCAGCAGCCATGAATGGATCTCCCTGATCTTCATTGTAGCCTTTGCGGGCCCGTCCTTACACTCCGTATTATCCCTGAACGGCGGCGTCCTGCATGCAGCGGCGGACCCCGCACCCATGACGCCCAGCGCGATCGCGCGGACGTCTGTGGCCTGCCCCCGCTCGAGTAGCCCGCCGGGAGCAAGACGGCGGGCGCGAAGCCCAAGAAAGCCACATCCAAGGCCGCTTCCACCGCCGCGCCGCCAGAGCGGCCATGACCTTGAATGATGCCAGGCGATTGCTCATGAGCACCGATACTAGCCGGGTTCCGGCACCGCCGGCAATAGACCGGGACGATCGAGCCCAGGCCGTAATCCGCACGTAGGAAGCCGTCCGGCCAGGGGGCCGGACGCGGACGCGGGCGTCCGCCCTACAACGGCCCGCAGTAGGGCGGCTCCCCTGAGCCGCGAGCCAGCCCCCCGGCTGGCTCACTACGGATTACGGCCCAGGCCGCTTCCCCCGCCCGCCCGCCGGCGGTATAATGAGAGTGTTCACCTGCGCCCGTAGCTCAGCTGGATAGAGCGCTTGCCTCCGGAGCAAGAGGTCGCGCGTTCAAATCGCGCCGGGCGTACCATAACCCTCATAATCTTCAATCAGGTAGCGCCGCGCATCCCGCCGCTATTGCTTTTCCACCGCTTCTCGTAAGGCGCTCGTAAGGCGATTGGCCCGAAGAGGGCGTGTGGAGATGACGGGCGCGCCGCGCGCTGGCATCCGGCCCGAGGCTGTGGCATCATGGACACTCCATCGTCCATATGCCTCCCATCACCGAAAAGATCGCATGCACTCCGCTTCCCTTGGACCCGGCTGGTTTCAATTCCAGGGCCGTGATCCCGTTCGGCTGCTCCATCAAGCACATTCAGGCCGCCATGCAGGAGTTCATTGACTTCCTCGGGTTCATCGACGCGCAAATGAACACCCGCCAGCTTTCCCGCTTGGAGTCGATGCTGATGCCTGCGAACTTCAGCAGCATCGTGGGCGAGTTCATGAGTTCCACCATTCCCAAACACTGCCAGGGCCTCGTGAAGAACCGCTACCACAACGGGCACCCAGACCTGATCCCGGCCCATCGCTTCGAGAACGACACGTGCCAGCACGGCACCGAGGGCATCGAGATCAAAGGCAGCCGCTACCTGAAGGCGTGGCAGGGCCACAACCCGGAAGACACTTGGCTGATGGTCTTTGTGTTCGACAGCAACCGGCCCTCGGACGTGAGCAAAGGCATTGGGCTGAAACCTTTCAGCTTCCGAATGGTCGTTGGCGCGCAACTGAAGAAGGAAGATTGGCTGTTCGCCGGGCGCTCCGAAACAAGCCGGAGAACAATCACCGCCAGCATCACCAACAGCGGACTTCAGAAGATGATGGCCAACTGGATTTACATGGATGCTGCGCTACGCGCTGGTGCGCCGGTTCCCGAGGAGGAGTGACCCTCTACAGCAAGGTCATCTGTCCGGCCATTGCCATTGGCGTCTCTATGCCAGCGAGTTGCGGCGCGGCTGTCCGGCTCATCTCGAAGTAGTCTCGATGGCGTTCGACGCCGATGCAGAGCAAGCCTATCGCCTCGGCAGCGGCAACGGTGGACCCGGACCCGCTGAACGGGTCCACAATGATCCCTTCCCCAAGAGGCAAGGCAGCGCGCACAATCTGACGCAGCAGCGATTGCGGCTTGAGACTCGGATGGTCGGCGATGTCGCGCTCCCGGCGTGGTGTCCGTTCGCTGTAGATGACATCCTCGAATGGCGAATCATCCGCCGTCCGGCGCAACCCGCCCGTCTGGTACTGGCGCAGGCAATCGCTTACCTTCATTCCCGAGGGCATGGGCTTGCGGAAGATGCCCCAGGGCTCATAGCAGCCGCGCGGTAGAGAACTGACGCCGGGGAACTCTTCCTCAGCATTCTTGGGCCGGTCACCGCCGCGCAAGGTGCGGACGATGCGGACAAGCTGACTGCGGAACTCCAACCCGCCGTCAATCAGGGCACTGAACACAAGTTGTGACAGGAAGGCGTTGCTGGCCACAAAAACGTGGCCGCCGGGCCGGAGTGCATGAAGCACGACCTTGGCCCATTCAACAAAGAAGCGCCGCAGGTGGTCCCGTTCCTTGTCGTTCAGGGCTGTGAAACGCGGTAGCGGCGCGCGCTCATGGCCGTCGAACGAAGGCGGGATGCGCCAGATACCGCCATTGCCGTTGGAGCGCTTCTCTAGCTGGTCGAAGTCGTATTCCTTCACACCATACGGCGGGTCCGTCACTACCGCATGAAAGGTATTGGCGGGAACCCGGCTCAGCCACTTGAGGCAATCGGCATGAACGATCAAAGAGCGCCCTACAGAGAAGTGCTCATAATCAAGGGCAAGACGCTCTGCCTGCCCGGTGATGTCGGCCACTGCGTGCACAGTAGTTCTTTCGGCATTTGTTCGCCGGACTTTACCCGAGTGGGCCTTGGGTGGACGTTCACGCCTTTGGTTCCCTGGCATATGCCTGAACCCTAGTATAGGTTGCGGCGGGCGCCAAACGATAGCTCCCCGCGTCAGGCCGCGCGCTTCCTGTTGCCAGCCACCCTTGCCCTCTGGCACGCCCGTAGGAAGTCCCGCAAGTCAGCCCGATCCGGCGTCAACCTCGAATCGTGCCAGTACTCCCGAGGGCCGGTGAAGATGCCATAGCAGCCCGTGGATAAAGTCGCCGAAACATCTTGAGGTGAGGATGTTTTGGACG
>CAYGVJ010000005.1:0-83374 GCA_964353255.1 uncultured Solibacteraceae bacterium
TTCGCAGGGGGTGGCGCGATTCCGCTGGAGGCGCTGCGCCTCGGATGCGAGGCGTACGCACTCGACCTCAACCCCGTGGCGTACATCATCGAGCTTTGCACGCTCGTCTATCCGCAGAAGTACGGCAAGCCGGACGCAAACGCCAGGGGGATGACGGGCCCTAAGGGACCGGATGGACATCCGACCTGGGGCGGCCTTGCTGAGGAGGTGCGGTACTGGGGCAACTGGGTGCTGGAGCGGGTCCGACGGCAGATCGGCGACCTCTACCCGCCCATTCCCGACCCGCAGTTCAAGGGGAAGCGCCCTGAGACCGAGTTCGACCGCAGGACCCGCAGCAGGAATCCGAGCAGGCGCGCACGCTCGCGGCGCGCTACCGCTGCGAGTTCGTGGACCTGGCGAGCGAGCGCATCGACCACGAGCTGTTCCGCTCCATCCCGGTCGACCTGATGTTCCGTTACAACTTCGTGCCCATGCGCTCCGAGAACGGCACCCTGGAGATCGCGCTGGCCGACCCGCGCAACCTCAACCTCATTGACGAGCTGGCCATCCTCCTGAACAAGAAGCTGCGCGTGAAGGTGGCCACGCTTTCCCAGATCGCCGACCTTCTCAAGAAGACCGAGCAGTCGCAGCGCGTGCTGGAAGAGGTGACTGAGGGCTTCGCGCTCGACGTGGTGGGCGACGAGGAAGGGCAGGACGAAACCCTGTCGATCGACCGTCTGACGGCCGCCGACAGCAACATAGCGCCGGTCATCAAGCTGGTCGACACGACGATCTTCAACGCCCTGGAGCGCCGGGCCAGCGACATACACATCGAGACGCGCGATCAGGAAGTGGCCATCAAGTACAGGATCGACGGCGTGCTGCACTACGCCATGCCGCCCATCGCCAAGGACTGGCACTCCACGATCATCTCGCGCATCAAGGTCATGAGCGAGCTGGACATCGCCGAGCGCCGCGTCCCGCAGGACGGACGTTTCCGGGTGCGCTACAAGGCCCGCCTGATCGACTTCCGCGTCTCAATCATGCCCACCATCTACGGCGAGGACGCGGTGCTGCGCGTTCTGGACAAGGAATCGATGAGCGAGAAGTTCGCCAAGCTCTCACTGGACGTGGTGGGCTTCTCCGAGTCGGACCTGGCCAAGCTCCGCCGCTACATCAAGGAGCCGTATGGGATGGTGCTGGTGACCGGCCCCACCGGCTCGGGCAAGACCACCACGCTCTACGCGGCGCTGAGCGAGATCAAGAACGACGAGGACAAGATCATCACCGTCGAAGACCCGGTCGAGTACCAGATCAAGGGCATCACGCAGATCCCGGTCAATGAGAAGAAAGGGCTTACCTTCGCCCGCGGCCTCCGCTCCATCCTGCGGCACGACCCCGACAAGATCATGGTGGGCGAGATCCGCGATCAGGAGACGGCCCAGATCGCCATCAACGCCGCCTTGACTGGCCACCTGGTTTTTACCACCGTTCACGCCAACAACGTGCTCGACGTGCTCGGGCGATTCCTGAACATGGGCGTCGAGCCCTACAACTTCGTCTCGGCGCTCAACTGCATCCTGGCGCAGCGGCTGGTGCGGCTGATCTGCGAGTCCTGCAAGCGGCCGGTGGCTTACCCGGACGCCTACCTGCTGGAGAGCGGCCTGGAGCTGGCCGAGTGGCGCCAGGTGACTTTCTACGAGGGGCAAGGCTGCTTCGAGTGCGGCGGCACGAGCTTCCGCGGCCGCACCGCCATCACCGAGCTGCTGGATCTGAGCGAGCGCATCCGGGAGATGATCCTGGACAAGCG
The DNA here is from genome assembly GCA_964353255.1 of uncultured Solibacteraceae bacterium. GTDB lineage: Bacteria > Acidobacteriota > Terriglobia > Bryobacterales > Bryobacteraceae > VFZS01. The sequence goes on from CAYGVJ010000005.1 coordinate 1,790, forward strand.
GCCCACTTCCGAGATCAAACGGGCGGCGCGCGAGGAGGGCATGACCTTCCTGCGCGAGTGCGCCCTGGAGAAGGCCCGCCGGGGCGTCACTACGCTGCGGGAGATCAACAAGGTGACGTTCATCCAGGGGTGAGAGAACGCCATGGGGATCTTAGCCGGCTTGCTCAAGGATCCTCCTCCGAAGTTCGTCTTCGAGCTCTCGGAGGCGGGCATCGCCATGGGACGCCACGGCCGGCCGCCGCAGATCGGCTTCCAGCCGCTGGAACCCGAGGTGATCGCGGTGTCGGCGGTGCGCGATAACGTGCTGCGGCTGGAGGCGCTCACCGCCCAGGTGCAAACGCTGGCCCCGGCCGGCGACGCCCGCAAGCGTCACCGCGCGGTGCTCATTCTGCCGGACGGGAGCGCGCGGGTGTCGGTGCTGGACTTCGACGCCTTTCCATCGGAGGCCGACCAGCAGCTCGCGCTGGTGAAGTTCCGCGTCAAGAAGAGCCTGCCCTTCGAGGTGGAGACCGCGCGCCTGAGCTACTTCCTGCAGGCCGTTCCGGGCGGGCGGCTGGAGGTGGTGGTGGCCCTGGCGCCGCTGGAGGTGGTGGCGCGTTTCGAGGCGCCGTTCCGGGCGGCGGGTTTCCACCCGGGGCTGGTGACCAGCTCGACCCTGGCGGCCCTGGCCCTGGTGCGAGGCGACGCGCCGGCCGTGTTGGTGAAGCTGACCGGACGCCTGCTGACGATTTCGGTGCTGGAGAGCGGGAGGCTGAAGCTGCTGCGCTCGATCGAGCTGGCCGAGGGGACCGCCGAGGAGATCCTCGGACATCTTTACCCCACCTTCGCCTATGCGGAAGACCAACTGGCGGCCCGCCCCGGGCGGCTGCTGACCTGCGGATTCGACGGCGCCAGCCCGGAGCTCAGCCAGGCCTTCGAGGCCGAACTCGGGGTGGCGGTCGAGCCGCTGCGTTCCCGCTGGGGCGCGCCGACGGCTTACAACGCGGGTCTGCTGGGCTGCCTGGAATGGCTGGAGGACACCGCATGAAGGCGGGCTTCCAGATCAACCTGGCGGGCGAGCCGTTCCGCCGGGACCGGCCCGCGCTGGTGGCCTCGGCGGCGGCGGGCGTGGTGTTGCTGGGAGTGCTGGTGCTGCTGGTCGCGCTGGCTTTCGGCCAGCGCGGCCGCGCCGCCGAGACCAGCCGCACCATCGAGCAGTTGCGCACTGCGCTGCGCGCCTTGAACGCCGAGCAGACGCGCCTGGAAGCGGCGCTCCGGCAGCCCCAGAATGCCCAGGTGCTCGAACGCAGCAACTTCCTCAATTCCCTGCTTCATCGCAAGGGCATCAGTTGGACCAGGATCTTCGACGATTTGCAGGAAGTGATTCCCCACAACGTGCGGCTGTTCGCGGTCCGCCCGCAGGTGAACGCGCAGAACCAAATCACGCTCGATATGGTAGTGGGGGCCGAATCCGGGCCGCCGGTGGTGGAGATGCTCAAGCGCCTGGAGAACGCGCCGCAGTTCGGCGGCACCTCCATCCACAGCACTCTGCCGCCCACGCCGTCGGAGCCCCTGGTGCGCTACCGGGTGACCGTGAACTACGAGCAGAGACTATGACGGAAAGCCGGAGAGCAGGAAAATGGGGACAACCGCGCCTGCTGGCGCGCGCCGCGCTCGGGGTGTTGCTGGCTGCCGACCTGATTGTCGCCGCGGTCCTCTTCAAGCCCTGGGCCGGGACCGCCGAGGATCTGGAGCGCCAAGTTGTCAGCCTGCGCCAGCAGGTGCGGGAACGGCAGGCGGCGCTGGAGAAACTGCGCCGCGTGGTACACAATCTCGAATCGGCCCGCCTGGCCGGCGATGAGTTTCTCGGGAGGTACTTCCTGGACCGGCGTACCGCCTCCTCGGCCATCGTCTCCGAGCTGCTGAGCACGGCCGAGCGGGCGGGCGTCAAGCAGAGGGAGGCCAACTACTTGTTCGAGCCGGTCGAGGGCAGCGAGACCATCAGTATGATGACGGTCACCGCCAACTACGAGGGCGCCTTCGCTGACTTGATGCACTTCCTCAACCTGCTGGACCGCTCGCCGCGGTTTTTGATCCTGGACGGCCTGCAAGCTGCGCCGCAGCAGTCCGGGATGCTGCTCAACATCAACATGAAGCTGAACTGCTTAGTGCGGGGGGAGGCGGGAACGGAACCATGACGCTGGGCGCGCAGCCGAAGAAGATAGCGCTGCTGGTAATACTGGCAGGGGCGGCGGGCTATCTCCTTTACAGCAACCTGATCTCGGGCGATGGGCGGCCGGTCACGCCGCGGTCCACCCTCCGCCGGGACTTCGACGCGCCCCCAGCCGCCGAGCCTCGCACGCCGGCTACCCCCCGGCCTCGCAGCCCGGAGTTCCGCCCCTCGCTCAAGTCCGGGCGCACGGACGGCGGCGTTGACGCCTCCTCGGCCGACCCCGCTCTGCGTCTCGATCTTCTGGCTCGGGTCCAGTCCGTGAAGTTCGAGGGCGGGGACCGCAACCTGTTTCAGTTCGGCCCGGCGCCGGCTCCCAAGCCGGTCCCGGCGAAGGCGGCCTCCAACCCGATCCTACCGATGATCAGCACGCCCCCCGAACCGCCGCCCAAGCCGCCGCCCACCCCGATTCCGCTGAAATTCTACGGCTACACCAGCCCCGGCCCGGCCGGCGCGCGCCGCGCCTTCTTCCTCGACGGCGACGACATCCTGGTCGCCGCCGAAGGCGCGTTGGTCAAACGGCGGTACAGGGTTGTGCGGATAGGGCTAAACTCGTGTGTAGTGGAAGACGTCGAGCAGAAGTACCAGCAGACGCTGATGCTGGAGGAGCAGACGGGATGAAGCGCCGCCGTGGGGAGTCCGGCTTCGCCTTGCTGCTGGTGTTCGCCATGGCAGCCGCGGTGGCCCTGCTGCTGTACATGGAACTCCCGCGGGTGGCCTTCGAGGCCCAGCGCAGCCGTGAGATGATACTGATCGACCGCGGCGAGCAGTACAAGCGCGGCATCCAGTTGTACTTTCGGAAGTTCCGGAGGTTCCCGGCCAGCCTGGATCAACTCGAGGACACCAACAGCATCCGGTTCTTGCGCCGGCGTTACAGGGATCCGATTACCGGAAAAGACGAGTGGCGGCTGATCCACATCGGGCCGGGCGGGCTGCTGACGGACTCGCTCACCCAGACGCCGCCGGGATCGAAGAAAGAGGAGGCCGATGCGACAGAAGCAGCGAAAACCTCCGGCGGCCAGGAGACGCCTTCGGCAGCCACGCGCCGCCGTGCCAGCGAGATGGGTGGCCCAGTAGGAGGGGCGGTTCCCCAGGAAGGGGCAGCCGCTCAGGCCGACCCCACCGACCCCGGAACCGAAGCATCCGCGACGGCGCTATCTCCAGGGGGCGATCAACCGGTCCCGCCGGGCCAGAGCAATCCGCCGCAGGCGCCTCCCGAGCCTGGCGCGGAGCCGCAGGTAAGCGTGCCCTACGTTGTGCCAGGGCAGACGCCCTATTCCTATCCGCAGGTGCAACCGGGGCAGCCGTACCCCTACCAACCGTCGCCGGCGCAACCGGGGGGGCAGCCGTACTTTGTCCAATCGCCGCAGCTACAGCCCGGCCAGGCCTCTCCGTACACACAGATGCAGGGCTACCCGGTTCCGCCGGTAAGCCTGTTCCCGGGGCAGCCCGGCGCGGTCCAGATCCAGCTCGGCCGGCCTGGGACGTTCTCGCCGGTGATTCCCCAGCCGGGGCTACCGGCCAGCTCGCAGACCGGCGGGCAATCACCCACGCCTTACTACCCAGGGATGGCCGTCGGCCCGCCCCCTGCGCCGACCGAGACAACGTCCTCGCCTTACACCAGGCGACCGGGCCTCCCCGGCCAGCCGTCGAACGCGGCTCTGGAGATGATCCAGCGAATCCTCACCACGCCCCGTCCGGGCGGCCTAGGGCAGCCGGTGACGCAGCAGCCCATCACCTACGGCACCGGCATCGCGGGGGTGGCCAGCAAGGCCGAAGCCGAGAGCATCATCATCTACAACGAGCGCACCCGATACAACGAGTGGGAGTTCATCTACGACCTCCGCAAGGACCGCTCGGCGATCGGCCCGGTGGGCCTGACGGGCGCGCCGGCAGGCAACTTACTCACTCCGCCGCAGAGCGGCTCCAGCTCCGGAACGCTTTTCACGCCCACTGCGCCGGCCTCCGGCCGAGGGGGGCGCGGGCGGTAGGGCCATGCCCGCCGTTTTCTTGCTGTTGTCGTGCCTGGCAATCCTACAGGCTGAAGGCCTGTCTCACGAAAGCCTGCCCCAACGCCCCCGGGCGCGGGAGATCGGCCTGGTGGTGGGCGTGCTGCCGCCGGGGCCATTGAACGCCATCACCGACGTGGCCGGCGTGGCCGTCGGCCACTCCACCGTGATCCGCGGTGACAGCATACGCACTGGCGTTACGGCCATCCTGCCCCACTCCGGCAATCTGTTTAGGGAGAAGGTGCCGGGCGCGGTCTTCGTCGGCAACGGCTTCGGCAAGCTGATGGGTTCGACCCAGGTCAACGAGCTGGGCGAGATCGAGACCCCGATTCTGCTGACCTCGACGCTGAACGTGCCGCGGGTGGCGGACGCGCTGCTGGACTACATGCTGGGCCTGGAGGGCAACGAAGACGTCCCCTCGATCAACCCGCTGGTAGCTGAGACCAATGACGGCGCCCTGAACGACATCCGCGGGCGGCACGTGGGCCGCGAGGAGGTTTTTGGCGCCCTTGCGGGCGCGAGGCGCGGCCCGGTCGAGGAAGGAGCCGTCGGCGCCGGGACCGGCACCATCGCCTTCGGTTTCAAAGGCGGCATCGGCACGGCCTCGCGGCGCCTGAGCGAGGCGCAGGGCGGCTACACCGTCGGGGTGCTGGTGCAGACCAACTTCGGCGGCAATCTCACCATCGCGGGCGCGCCGGTGGGCCGGGAGCTGAAGGCTGCCCGCGAGGGCACACCAGACGGCTCGGTGATCATTGTCATCGCCACCGACGCGCCGGTGGACGCGCGCAACCTCCGGCGCATGGCCGCCCGCTCGATGATGGGCCTGGCGCGCACCGGCTCTTCGGCCTCGAACGGCAGCGGCGACTATGCCATCGCCTTCTCCACCGCACCGCGCGAGGCCAGGCTGCTCTCCAACGACGCCATGTCCCCGCTGTTTCTGGCGGTCATCGAGGCCACCGAGGAGTCGGTCTACAACTCCCTGTTCCGGGCGTCCACTACCACCGGCCGCGGCCGCACGGTGGAGGCCCTGCCGCTGGAGCCGACGATTCGAATCCTGCGGAAGTACGGGGTGGTGAGGTAGGGGCGAGCAGGCCCGACCCCTACAGTATCTCTACCAGGCCCTCTCGGCCGGCTGTGAGCGCGAGCATGCCGCGATCCAGGGTGGCGACGGTGCCCCCGCGAGACGCGGCGAGCGCAATCAGATATGCGTCGGTGATCTGGCGGTGCCCCACAATCATTTGTTCACGCGGGAGGGCCTGATTCAGCGGCAGATCGTCCGGCCAGAATTCGTGTTCGGGTAGGGAAGTGATCTGCTCCAACAGGAGCAGGGCTGCGCCCGGCGAAACCGCCTGGGAAGTGAAGTTGGGATTGCTGGAAATGCGAACGAAGCCCGTCTGGGTGAGTGGGCAGGTCCGGAAACCGGCCGCCCGCCTCCTGGCGAACCAAGCTTGTGCCTCATGGTGGTGTACGTGGGACGGCCACGCCAGGGCCAGCAGGACGTTGATGTCCAGAAGGGCCGGCTTCACGGCTCGTCCTCAGCCGCGAGAGTCTTTTCCAGGGTAATCGACTCCGCGCCTTCCGGCACGGCGAAGCACGGAAACGGCTTCCGGGTGTCAATCGATACCGCCGGCCTCAGTCCTCGCCGGGCCAACTCGGCTAGCGCATCCCCCAGCGAGATGGCCTTCAGAGCAGCCAGCGAGCGGGCAGCCAGGTAGATGTCGTCTGGCAAGTTGACGGTGGTTCGCATCATGATGATTATAACATCATGATGCTGGAGCTCACGGCACCCCCACCGGCGGCATGCTCAGCACGCCAGGCTCCTCGATCACAGAGCGCAACTGGCCTGTGACCGGCTGGATCATCCGCAGCAGGCGCACCAGGACGCCGGTGGAGGCGTCTGGTTGTTCGGCTTGCAGCCCCCACTGGGCGAGCCGATCCAGGAGCAGTTCCAGGCTGCCACGCTTGCGCGGGAACACCTCGATATTGACGTCCTCGGCTTCGGGGACCCCGGCCGCAACCTTGGCCAGCCGGAGAGCTGCGGGGAACCCGCCCAGCTCATCAACCAAGCCCAGAGCCTTGGCATCCTCGCCGGTCCAGATGCGTCCGCGGGCCATCTGAAGCACCCGGGCCTTGGGCAAGCGGCGGCCCTCGGCCACCTTGGAAGTGAAGTCGGCGTAGACGCGATCCAGCCAGGCCTGGAAGCGCGCCCACTCGGCCGGGGTGTAGTCCGCCGTGCCAGTCCACATGGTGGCGTTGCGGCCGGAGTGGACCTCATCCCAGGAGATGCCCAGCTTGTCCCAGAAACCCGCGGTGAGCACCTTGCCGGCTAGCACGCCGATCGAGCCAGTGATGGTGCCCGGCTGCGCCACGATCTGATGGGCGGCCATGGCCACGAAGTAGCCGCCCGAGCCGGCCACGTCGCCCATGGTGACGATAACCGGCTTGCCGGCCTTGCGCGCCCGCACGGTCTCGCGCCAGATGGCGTCGGAGGCGACATAGGAGCCGCCCGGGCTGTCAATGCGGAAGATGATCGCCTTGACAGCGCGGTCCTCGATCGCCGCACGGAAGGCCGCGGTGAGGGTGTCGGAGCCCATCGAAGGACTGCCGTAGAGGGGATCGAACCCGCTCTTGCCGCGGTGGACGCTGCCGACGCCGTAGATCAGCGCGACCGTCTTGCCGCTCCGGTGCGGCCTCCCGGCCCGGTCCAGGTAGGTGGCCAAGGAGAGGAACTCGGCGTCCGGTCCCGCCTCCTGCTTGACGCGATCGCGAAGCTCATCCTTGTAAACGAGGCCATCCACGAGCTTGGCGTCTAGAGCTTCCTGGCCCAGGAGCGGCCCGCGATCGATCCAGGCCCGCACCTGGTCTTCGCTCATCCCGCGGCCCTGGCTGATGCCTTTCACCAACTGAGAGAACCAGGAGAGCATGACCTTCTCCAGCGCCGCGCGGTGCGCGGGAGTGTACTTCTTCTCGGTGAGCGTGTTCATGGCGTTCTTGTACTCGTAGCGGTGGTCCAGGCGCGGCTTGAGGCCGAGCTTGTCCAGCGTGCCGCGAAGGAAGTAACTTTCCATGAGGATGCCCGTCAGCCCGACGTCGCCGGAGGGTTGGAGCAGGATCTCCTCGAAGCCGGTGGCGAGGTAGTAGGAGCCGCCGGAAGGCTCGAACTCGCCGAAGGTTTCAGCAAAGGCAATGGCGAACTTCTTCCGCGCGCGGAAGCTCAGCACCGCCTGACGCAACTCCTGGACCTGGGCCATGCCCAGGGGGGCTCTGCCGAGCCGGGCCACCAGGCCCACGACGCGGCGGTCTCCGGCAGCGCGCTCGAGGGCCTCCACGGTGTCGCGCACCACGAGCGTGCCGGAGAGCATGGCGCGCGCCAGCGCATCATCGGGGACGTCCTCGACGAGAGCGGTTTCCAAGTTCACCTCCAGGATGGTCTTGCCGGGTACGCGGGCCGCCAGGCGCACGGCGAGAGCCACCACCAAAACCACGGCAGTCAGGAAAACAACCAGCCCGCCGACGATCGCAAGCAGGCGCGCGAGAGCTTTTCTCATAGCGTTGATCCTCACAGCTACAATCGAAGGGTAACCGATTTGAGGGTGACTGCCAATAGTGCCGCCGCGGACCCGAGCGGCTGATCACCCTCCGGCGAGAAAGGCCTCCAACTCTCTCAGAAGCGTCTCCCTCGCCAGGTGGGCCAGCTCTAAAGCTTCTTTGTCCTGGCCAGGCAACAGGTCGGGAATGTCGCCCGGATACCGGATATCCGCTCCGTAAGGGGTCAGAACCACGCAGCGGTCCAGCGAGCGGGCGATCTCAGGCGCCACCTTGGAAACCAAGTCCAGGAGCTGACGGAGGTTGTGGATCTTCGGGAATTCCACTTGTTGGCGAACCAGGAATGCTTTGAGGTATTTCTCGACCGCCTGCTGGCAGTGAAATGCCACAATCTGCCGCAACCTGTCGTTGGCCTCAAGCAACTGTGTGGCCGCCTGATAGTCCAGCTCGGCCTTGTCGATCCACTGTTGCACCAGCTCGCGCAGGACTTCCTCAGGAGGCCTCATAAACCACCCGGCCGTACTTGTGGGCGGGATAGGCGATACCGCCGAACAGGTGCTTGGATTCTTCGAACCGTTCCGTCGCGATGACGAAAACGTCAAACGGGAATCCCATGCCCCGCAGGGAGTCGCCAATGCGCACCCGTTCCGCCCTGGTGTCGCGGGGTGAGCGCTCCACTACCAGGAGGTCGATGTCGCTGTCCCGGCTCATGCCACCCGTAGCCGCCGACCCAAACAGGATGATCCTCTCGGGTTCTGAGACGGTCAGAACGCGGCGGACAATCTCCTGGATCAGCCCTTCATCGACGCCCATCACCTGACATGATACGCAATCCCGCACCTTGGCAGGACACGATTACCTGGCGAGCCCGCGGGACAAGCCGGGAGGCTTATCCCACTGGCTACAATCGAAGGGTAACCGATTTGAGGGTGACTGCCAACCGCACGGACGCCGGGAAGCGGGTGGACGTGTGGCTGGAGGAGCATCTGCCCCAGTACAGCCGGTCCCGCCTCCAGCAGTGGATCAAGGCTGGCGGTGTGCTGGTGGACGGCGCCCGGGTGCGGCCTTCCTACCGGCTACGGGGCCGGGAGACCGCGGAAGTCTCTCCGACCGAGCCGCCGCCGCTGAAAGCCTTTCCCGAGGACCTGCCGCTGAAGATTCTCTACGAGGATTCGGACGTGGTGGCGGTGGAGAAGCCCGCGGGTATGGTGGTGCACGCGGGAGCGGGCTGCCACTCGGGCACGCTGGTCAACGCCCTGCTCCACCGGTTCGGCGCGCTCTCCGGCGCAGGAGGCCAGGAGCGTCCGGGCATCGTGCACCGCCTGGACCGCCACACCAGCGGGGTGCTGCTGGTGGCCCGCAACGACGCGGCGCACCGCTCGCTGGCCGGGCAGTTCGCAGGCCGGGAAATCGAGAAGGTGTACCTGGCGCTGGTTCACGGGCGGCTGAAGCCGGATGAGGGGCGCATCGACAAACCGATTGCCCGCGATCCGGCAAGGCGGGTGCGCATGACCGCGCGGCTGGGGCGGGGCCGCGCCGCGATCACGGAGTACCGGGTGCTGCGACGGTTCGCCGCCTTTACCCTGCTGGAGGTGCGCCTACAGACGGGGCGAACGCATCAAATCCGCGCGCACCTGGCCAGCCTGGGCCACCCGGTGGCCGGCGACCGGTTGTACGGCGCTGCGGCGCAGGTGGAGGGCCTGCCGCTCCTGGACCGCTTCTTTTTGCACGCCCAGCGGCTCCGCTTCCGGCAGCCTTCCACCGGAGCGCCGGTAACCGTGGAATCGCCGCTGCCGCCGGGACTTGAGCGCTGGCTGCAAGCACTCCTATAATCGAAGCAGGCGAGGTGCCTATGAGGACGGGCGAAGTTGCCATCGTTTTGCTGTGTGCGGCCGGCCTGGCCCTGGGGGCGCAGCGCGCCGCGCAAAAGTCTCCCGCGCAGAAGCCGCCCGCGCCGCCACAGCGCGTCGAGGACGACATCAAGACGCGGATCACCCTGGACGTGACGCGGGTCAACCTGCTGTTCACGGTCACCGACAAGAAGGGCCGCTTCGTGACCAACCTGACCCGGCCCGATTTTGAGGTGTTCGAGGGGCGCCGCGGGCAGAACATCCTGGAATTTACCGCCGAGACCGACCTGCCCCTGCGGCTGGCCATCCTGGTGGATACCAGCAACAGCATCCGCGAGCGGTTCCGGTTCATCCAGGAGGCGGCCATCGAGTTCATCAACAGCGTCCTGCGGCCGCGCCAGGACAAGGCCCTGGTGGTGAGTTTTGACACCACGGCGGAGCTTGTGTCGGACCTCAATGAGGAGACCGAGAAGCTGGCCGGTCTGATTCGCGACCTGCGGCCGGGCGGCGGGACCTCGCTTTACGATGCGGTCTTCTTCGCCTGCCGGGACAAGCTGGGCAAGGAGCAGCCCCGGCACAAGTTCCGGCGGGCCATGGTGCTCATCAGCGACGGCGACGACAACCAGAGCCGCGTGACGCGCGACCAGTCGCTGGAGATGGCCCAGAAGAACGATGTGGTGATTTACACGGTTTCCACCAACATCACCAAGATCGAGACCGACGGGGACAAGGTGCTCAAGTACCTGGCCTCGGAGACCGGCGGGCTGGCCTTCTTCCCGTTCAAGGTGGAGGACCTGGGGCAGTCCTTCGAGAACATTGCCAACGAGCTGCGGCACCAGTACAACGTGTTCTACCGCCCGGAGCCTTTGCGGACCGACGGGCAGTATCAGACCGTGGAAGTGCGGGTAAAGGCCCGCAAGGACTTGGTGGTGCGAGCTCGCAAAGGCTACTACGCGCCGCGACTGTAGCCCGTGGGCGCCAAGCCCCGGAGGCGTCAAGCTGGAATCTTGTTGTGCGGCAACGCATTGTCATCATCGAAGATGAGGCGGACATCGTCGAGATGGTCGCCTACAATCTCCGCAAGGAGGGGTTTGAAGTGCAGAGGTTTGCCCGCGGCCTGGAGGGCCTGGAGCAGGTGCGGAACAGCCCGCCGGATCTCCTGCTGCTGGACATTATGCTGCCCGACGCGGACGGATTGGACATCTGCCGGCGCCTGCGACGCGACGAACGCCTCAAAGCGCTGCCGATCATTTTTCTGACCGCCAAGAGCGAGGAGGTGGATCGGATCGTCGGCCTGGAGCTCGGCGCCGACGACTACGTGGTGAAGCCGTTCAGCCCGCGCGAATTGCTGGCCCGCATCAAAGCGGTGCTGCGCCGTCAGGGACGGATGGCCGAAGCCGCCGAGGTCATCGCCATCCGGGACGTGCGGCTCGATCCGCGAACGCAGGACGTTACCGTACGGGGAACTCCGGTCGAGCTGACCACGCTGGAGTTCAAGCTGCTGTACTTCCTGGCTTCTCACCCGCGACAGATCTTCAGCCGCGAGCGGCTGCTCGACGCAGTCTGGGGCGACGATCGTTCGGTCACCCCGCGCACGGTGGACGTCCACATCCGCAGGCTGCGGGAGAAGATCGAATTGCAGCCGGACAATCCCGAATACATTGGAACCGTCCGAGGCGCCGGCTACCGGTTCCTGAGCGAGCCTCCGGGAACGTCTTAGTGGCGCCGGTGCCATGCGTGTCGCCAACTCCATATTCGGCAAGCTGCTCCTGAGCGCGTTTCTGTTGATTGCCGTCACGCTCGTGGCGCTGGATTCCTACCTGACGCGCTACACCGCCCGGCGGCATTTGGAGGACGTCCAGCAGCGGCTGGCAATCGAAGCGCAGATCCTTGCCGGCGAGCTGGAAAGCTTGGCGCCGTCGGAACGGGAGGCCTGGGCCCGCCGGGCCGGGCCGCGCGCCAAGGCCCGGATTACGGTCATCGACGCTAAAGGCGTTGTGCTGGCGGACTCGGAGCAGGATCCGGAGACCATGGAAAACCACGCGCAGCGGCCGGAGGTCCGCGAGGCTCACATGGGGCGGATGGGCGTCTCGATCCGCTACAGCGCCACGCTGGGCCGGGATTCCTGCTACCTGGCGCTCCCGCTCCGCTCCGGCGGCCAGCCGGGATTCGTGCTGCGCCTGGCGGTCCCGCTCGAGGAGCTGCGCGGGGCCATTGCGGCGGTGCGCTGGCGCATCCTGGCAGCCTCGGCGGTTGCTGCCGGGCTGGCGCTGGCGCTGGCTTATTACTTTTCGCGTCGCTTCGCGCGCCGCGTCAGGCGGCTGCAAGGGTTCGCCGATAGCCTGCTGGGAGCGCGCTTCCAGGAGAAGCTGTCGCCCGATGCGGAGGACGAACTGGGAGCGCTCGCCAGCTCGCTCGGCCGCATGGCCGCTCAGCTCGAGGACCTGATCGACAAGCTGACTCTGGAGTCGGGGCGGCGCGAGGCCATCCTGAGCAGCATGGCCGAAGGGGTGCTGGCGGTGGACCAGGAGCTGCGGGTGACCTTCTGCAACGGCGCGTTCGCGCGCGCCATCGGCGCCCGCCTGCCCCTCCCGGAAGGGCTTCCTGTGCTCGAACTGGTTCGGGATCCCGCTCTGCTCGACCTTCTCAGCCGGGCGCTCGCGGCCAACCAGACGATCCAGCAGCGTCTCCAGTTGGCCGCCGCGGGCAGCCGCTCGTTCGAGGTCCAGGCCGCCCCGCTGGCGGCGGGCTCGCGGCGGGGCGCCATCGCCATCCTGCACGACATCACCGAGTTGGAGCGGCTGGAGCGCGTCCGGAGAGATTTCGTGGCTAACGTCTCCCACGAGCTGCGGACGCCCCTGACGGCGATCCGGGGCTACGCCGAAACCCTGCTCGACGGCGCCCTAGAGGATCCGGAGAACAACCGCCGTTTCGTTGAGATCATTCGCGCCCATACCATCCGGTTGAACAACATCGCCTCGGACCTGCTGGTGCTCTCGGAGCTGGAATCCGGCCAGCCAGCCGCCGAGCCCGAGCCTGTCTCGGTCCGCGCCGCGCTAGAAGCCGCCCTGCGTACGGTGGAGTCTGAGGCCCGCGTCCGCGGGGTTACCGTGCGCGCCGGCCGCCTCGAGGACGCCGAGGTCCTGGGGCAGAAGATCCGGCTGGAGCAGGCGCTGGTGAACCTCCTGGACAATGCGGTGAAATTCAACCGCCAGGGCGGCGAGGTGGTAGTGGAGACCGCTCGTACGCCCGACGGACTGGTGAAGATCACGATTTCCGATTCCGGCATCGGGATCCCGTCCGAGGACCTGCCGCGCATCTTCGAGCGCTTCTACCGGGTGGACAAGGCCCGGTCGCGGGAAGTCGGGGGCACTGGGCTGGGCCTCTCCATCGTCAGGCACGTCGTCGAGCGCATGAACGGCGCCATCAGCGTGGAGAGCCAACTGGGCAAGGGCTCCACCTTCGTGGTCAGCCTGCCCTTGTGCTGAGCGCGCCGGCCGCCATCAGAAATTGAATCGCAGGGACAACTGGATCTGGCGGCTAGTGCCGAGACCCACGTCTTTGGTGAGCGTCGAAGTCATCAGGCCGAAGCTGCCGCCGGCGGCCGACGAGGTGTATGGCTGTCCGGGCTGAAGTTGGTTCTTGTTGATGCCCAGCGCGTTGTTCAGGCGCGACACGGGGTTAGCGAAGTTCGCGTGGTTGAGAATGTTGTAGATCTCGGCCCGGAACTCCAGGCTGCGGTTCTCCCGGAAAGCGAATCTCTTATGTAGCGTCAGGTCGAGTTGCGACAGCGCGGGGCCGTGCAGCGCCCAGCGTCCCAGGTTGCCGAACTCGCCCGGCGCCGGGATCGTGAAGGCCGCGGGGTTCAGGAACACCCGCTGGTCGTTCGCATTCGATAGGTACGGGCTGACACCCCCCACTACGCTGGGCCGCCGGTTGTTGCGGAACGCGCCACCGTAAGGGTTGTTGACGATCGGGGTAGTGAGAATGGCGCCGCTGGCATCGACCATAGCGCTGTCCACGATCTGGCCCGTGGCGTTGACGCGGTAGGCAATGTCATTACGCGCCATCGTCAGGTCGATAGGGAGACCCGTGCGGGCGTTCAGCACGCCACCCAGTTCCCAGCCTCCTAGCAGCAGATCCGCCGCACGGGGCGCAGCCTGCATGTAGCGCCGACCGCGACCGACCGGCAACTCGTACAGCGCCGTGGCGTTGAAGCTGTGACGCACGTCGAACGCGTTGTTGCCGCGATCCTGGTTGAAGTTGAAGGGATTCACCGTGGTCTGCGCCTCATTGGAACCGCCGGTGTTGCCCAGGCTGTGGCCCCAGGTCCATTGCGTCCCCAGCGTGAGGCCCTGCTGGAAACGGCGGTTCAGCGTCATCTGCAGCGAATCGTAGTGGTCCGTGCCGCCGCTCGTCTTGTAGTCCATCTGCCCGAACTTGTCGCCCCACTGGAGGACCGCGGATCCGGCGCCCGTCGCCGGGTTCATCCTAACGCCCACCAACACGTTGGTCCAGGCGCGGAGGAAGAGGTTGCGGCCCTGGCTGCCCACATAGGCCAGCGTCATGATCGCGTCGAACGGCAGCTTCTGCTGGAGGGACGCCGTGTAGGACAGCACCTTCTCCGGAATGGTATAGCCCGGCGCGTACACTCGGGGCTGGAAGCCCTTGAGGTTGTTCGGGTCGAACGAACTGATGATCGCCTGGCTGTTCACCGGGAAAGCGATGTTGGAGGTCTGCGTCACCGATATGCGGTCGCTGTCGATGGGCTGCACCTGGTCTTCCAGTTGGCCCGGACCATAGTAGTAGCCCGCGCCGATGCGCAACACCGTGTTGCCCCGGAAGCGCTCTGGCGACCAGGCGAACGACAGCCGCGGACCGAGGTTCAGCTTCGAGCTCCTGACCCACGGACGGTTCGGATTGAGGTCCAGATCCTGGGTGTTCATGTCGAAGAACGTGAACAGGTTCCGGGCCTCGTGCAGCGGCGAGTAATACTCGTAGCGGAGACCGTAGTTCATGGTCAGCGTTTTGCGGAGCTTCCACTCGTCCTGCACGAAGAAGATGTAGTAGGCCTGCTTGAGGAGCCGGTCGCCGGCCACGCCGCCATGCAGCGGGTTCGGGGCGCTCACGTCGCCCAGAACCTGAACCGAACTCGGCGCGTTGTTGAGCAACGCGTTGATGTTCGAGAAAGTGTAGGTGGTGCCGCCCAACCGGTCGGTGTAGAGACGCACCGGGCGGATTTCGGCCCCGAACTTTATCGTGTGCGCGCCCTTGATCCAGCTCAGCGTGTCCGCCAAAGTCAGCGAGTAGTTGGTGTAGGGCACGCCGCGTCCGTTCTGGGCGCTGTTAGAGCGAACCAGCCCGCCGATGCGAGCCGCGCCCCCCGACACGCCCTGCCCGCCGATGCCGGCGATCGACGCCGTGCCGGTGAAGTCGATCGAGACCGAAGAGAGATCCAGCCCGTTAACGCTGGGCGCCACGCCGTTGAAGCGGGTCTGGGGACCGTTGTAGCCGACCTTGGTTTCATTGATCAGGGTAGACCGCAGGATCTGCTGGAAACTGAACATAGCGTTTTGTCCCAGCGCCGTGGTGCGGGCGACGTTGCCGGTAACGCCCAACGGCTGCGAGAGTTCGCCCTGGTCGCGGAAATACCGCGCCGTCAGACTGTACTGGTCATTGATCTTGTAGTCCAAGCGCAGGCTGCCGTAGTTCTCGTCGGTCGGAGCCCGCGCCACGATCTGCGCCAGATCGAGGTCCGGGTTCGAAGTCGGGATGCCCTGCGGGTAAGCGTCCATCAGAGGCCGGATCGAGGGTACGGCACGTGCGCGCGCCGCGGCACTCGGAACCGCTTCGATCAGGTTCTGGTAGGCGCGTTGCCGCAGCCCTTCATAGCTGGCGAAGAAGAACAGCCTGTCCTTGTTGACCGGGCCGCCGAGCGATCCGCCGAACTGGTTCAGTCGCAACGGAGCGACTGAAGCTCCGTCGAAGAAGTTGCGAGCGTCCAAGGCGTTATTGCGCACATACTCGAACAGGGCGCCGTGGAAGGCGTTGGAGCCGGATTTGGTCACCACGCTGATCTGGCCCGCCGTGCCGGTGCCGAACTCCGCCGGATAGTTGCTGGACTCCACGCGAAACTCCTGCACGTTCTCCAGGCTGGCCTGTAAGCGCAGCCCCGTGGAAACCTCGCCGTTCAAGTTGCCGGGCGAGGCATCGATGATCGCGGAGCCCTCCACGCCGTCAAACCGCAGAGCGTTTTCCTGGTTGGCGCGTCCGCTGAAACGGATGTTGTCGAAGCTGCCACCGCCGGCGGTCTGGGCGCCCGGGGCCATCAAATAGAGCTGCGAGAGCTGCCGCCCATTGAGGGGCAGCGTGGCCACGTCGCGCCCGTTCACGTTCGCGCCCATCCGCGCCGAGCTGACGTCGATGACCACCAAGTCGCCGCTCGACACCGTAATCTCCTGTTGGAGCGTGGCGGGGTGCAAGACAAGGGCGATGGTCCGCTCCTGGCCGGCGCCCAGCGTCACCACAATCTCCGTGGGCCCCAGGCCGGGGGCCTGCGCCGCAACGGTATATCGCCCCGGCGGCAGGCTCGGCAGGATGTAGTCTCCCCGATCGCTCGCCGTCCACGTGCGGCTGACGCCTTTGTCGCTCTTCGCCGTCACGGTGGCGCGCGGGATCACGGCGCCGTTGCTGTCCATGACCGTGCCTACGATGCGCGCCTGTTCCGACTGGGCGTACGCCTGGAACAGGCACATGGATGCCAGAAGCGCTGCACTGGCTGCTCGCTGAAGCATTCGAAGTCTCCTCTTATTTCCGGAACACTCTTCACCCCCAGCATACGGGCCAAAAGTTTCAGGAGTGTTACGGCCGGGTGAATTTTCAGCTTGCCACCGGGCCGAGTTTGAAGGCGACCGGGGCAGTGTCCGCGCACAATTAACGCCGCCTTAACACTGCCGTAACATTGCCGTAATCGGCCCCTAACATGCCCGCCGTATTCTTGAGGTGAGGGCCCACGTATGGGGGCGGTCGAGATCGGTCTGGTGGTCCTGGTGCTCTCGCTTTTTTATGCGGTGTACCGGATGTGCCGCAGCAAGAAGCCGGATCCCAAGATGGACTTCCTGCTGGGACTGATCGAGCGATGCGCAGACGATTCGAAAGGCACTCAACACTGAAGAATCGGGTGGAACCATCATGAAACCGTTTGTCGTCACATTGGTGGTCGCGCTCTTGCTTCTGGGCTGCGGAAGCAGGACGGATGAGGACACCATCGTCCTCTACGGGCGGGAGAACAACTCGGGCACCTACATGTACTTCAAGGAGCACGTCCTCAACAAGGCCGATTTCGCTTCCCAGGTCCAGACGCTGCCCGGCACGGCGGCGGTTATCAATGCCGTCTCCAAAGACCGCCGCTCCATCGGGTATGGGGGGATAGGGTACGTGAAAGGCGTGCGCACGGTTCCGGTCAAAAAGGATGACAGCTCGCCGGCCGTCGAGCCTACCCTTCAGAACGTGGTCAGTGGCTCCTACCCGATGAGCCGGTATCTCTACTTCTACACTGTCCACGAGCCTGAGGGCGCGCTCCGCCGCTTCATCGTCTGGGCCCTGAGCGATGAGGGGCAGGAGGTGTGCCAGAAGGTCGGGTACTATCCCCTGCCGCCCGACCGGCGGGGCCAACTGAAATCCTCGGCAACCCGCGTAGAGAGAAAGACCATCACCGTCAAGGGTTCCGACACCATGGTCATCCTGGGTCAGCGCTGGGCCGAGCACTACATGGGGAAGTTCCCCGGCACGGTCGTTCAGGTGACCGGGGGCGGTTCCGGCACCGGGATTGCCGCGCTGATCAACGGCGCCACCGACATCTGCCAGTCATCCCGTCCGCTGGACGAGAAGGAGCGAGGGCAGATCAGAGCCAGGTTCGGAAAGGACCCCGTAGAGATCCCGGTGGCGATGGATGGGCTTGCCGTCTTTGTCCATGACTCTAATCCCTTAAAGGCCATCACGCTGCCGGAGCTCAAGGCAATCTACACCGGGAAAGCCCGGACCTGGAGGGAGCTTGGATCGGCCCGGAGATGAACTGCTACTGCTGAAGGCCCGGCGGCGCATTCTCGAGACGCTCCTGGAAACGGCGGTTCGTTCGAGCGCCTTCCTGGTGATCGCCGCGCTCGTGCTGATTTTCGTTTTCGTGGCGAAGGAAGCCTTGCCTCTGCTCACCTCGGCAGAGGTTCACAGGGAAGTGACGCCCTGGACCATGCTCCGTGCCCAGGAAAGCGGCGAGTTCGTCTGGCAGCCCGTGTCGGAGAAGCCGAAATACTCCTTGCCGCCTCTGGTGGTCGGAACGCTCAAAGTCACCGTGGTGGCGCTGCTGATAGCCATCCCCCTGGCCATCCTGGCGGCGATTTTCACGTCGGAGTTCGCGCCCCAGCAGCTCCGCGAGCTGGTCAAGCCGGTGGTGGAACTGCTGGCCGGAATACCGTCCGTGGTGATCGGGTTCTTCGCGCTCATGGTCGTAGCCACATGGCTTCAGGACGCTTTCGGGTTCGTCTTCCGGCTGAACGCCGTCACCGCGGGGATCGGGCTTTCGCTGGCCGTGATTCCGATTGTGTATACGGTGGCTGAGGATGCTCTCTCTGCCGTGCCCCAGGCCTTTCGGGACGGATCGATGGCGCTCGGAGCGAACCGGTGGCAGACCGCCTGGCGGGTGGTGCTGCCGGCGGCGATGCCGGGCGTCTTTGCCGCCTGCGTGCTGGGTTTCGGCCGTGCCATCGGGGAAACCATGATCGTGCTCATGGCCAGCGGCAATGCGGCCATGATGTCGTTCGACCCCAGGGAATCGTTTCGCAGCTTCTCGGCCACTATCGCCGCCGAGTTAGGGGAAGTCGTCTATGGCAGCCCGCACTATCACGTCTTGTTCTTCATCGGCGCCTTCCTGTTCGTCGTCACCTTCTTGCTGAACCTGGCGGGCCACTGGTACGTGGGCCGTCTGCGGGCCCGCCTGGAGGGGAAGCTGAAGACATGAGACGCTGGATCAGGTTTGTCGGTCTGGCCTTCACCACCCTCACCGGCCTGGCCTGCCTGATCATTGTGGCGATGCTGGCCATCATCCTGGCCAATGTGGCCATCCACGCCTGGCCCCGGCTGTCGTGGGAGTTCATAACGAGCGAGCCGCGGGAGGGCATGACGGCAGGCGGCATCTTCCCGGCGATCTTCGGCACCGCGGCCCTGGTGCTGCTGATGACCCTCGCAGTGGTCCCGCTGGGCGTAGCGGCGGCTATCTACCTCCACGAGTACGCGCGGCAGGGCTCCAAACTGGTGCACGTGGTCCGGTTAGCGTTGGCCAACCTGGCCGGGGTCCCAGCCATCGTTTTCGGCCTGTTTGGCCTGGGCTTTTTCATCAAGTTCGTGGGCGGCGGGATCGACCGCGCCTTTTTCGGCGGCGCCCTCGCCTTTGGCCAGCCTTGCATCCTGTGGGCGGCGCTGACCCTGGCCGTCCTCACGCTCCCTACCGTGGTGGTGACGACCGAGGAGGCCCTGCGGGCCGTGCCCAGAAGCTACCGGGAAGTCGCCTATGCGCTGGGCGCAACCCGCTGGCAGGTGGTCAGGCATGTGGTCCTTCCGCAGTCGGTGGGCGGCATCCTGACGGGGACCATCCTCGCCGTGTCCCGAGGGGCGGGAGAAGTAGCCCCCATAATGTTCACCGGCGCCGCCTACTACCTGCCTTACCTCCCCGCAAAGCTGAACGATCAATTCATGGAGCTCGGGTACCACATCTACGTGTTGACCACCCAATCTCCGGACGTCGAGGCCACCAAGCCGATTCTGTACGCCACCGTCTTTGTGCTTCTGGCGTTGACCTTCGCGCTCAACCTCACGGCGGTTGTCATCCGGTCGCGGATCCGGAGAAGGCTGAGAGCGGCATGACCGCGATTCTGGAGGCGCGGGACCTCTCGGCCTGGCACGGCCGTCACCCGGCCTTGGGCGACATCACGCTCGAGGCTGTGGACCACGAGATCCTGGGCATCATCGGGCCGGCGGGCAGTGGCAAGACCACCTTTCTGAGAGCTCTGAACCGTCTGAACGACCTGGTCCCGGGCTTCCGAGTCGAGGGAACCATTCGTTTTCGAGGAGTGGACATCTACCGGGAGGACGTGGATCTGGCCGTTCTGCGCCGCAAACTGGGCATGGTGTTCGCAGTACCGGTGCCGCTTCCCGGAACGATTTACGAGAATCTGCTGCTTGGGCCGCGGCTGAACAAGAGCAAGGCGGACGCGAACACGCTGGTCGAAAAGAGCCTGCGGGCGGCCTACCTGTGGGAGGAGGTCAAAGACCGTTTGCGCCAGTCCGCCTTCGCGCTTTCGGGAGGCCAGCAGCAACGGCTCTGTTTGGCGCGAACGTTGATGCTCGAGCCGGATGTGCTTCTGTTGGACGAACCATGTTCCGGGCTTGACCCTATTTCCACCGCCAAGATCGAAGAGGCGCTGGTGGAGTTGAAGCGCGAGCTGACCATCATCCTGGTGACCAACAATGTGATGCAGGCCTCGCGAGTCGCCGACCGGACCGCCTTTTTCCTTCAGGGACGCTTGATCGAGTGCGGCGCCACCCGGCAAATCTTCGTGAATCCGAGGGAGCAGAAGACCTATGAGTACGTCAGCGGCCGTTTTGGCTAGCCCACAGAGCGCCGGCGAGGCCAAGATCCGGGTCCGCGATGTGGACGCCTACTACGGGGGCTTTCACGCCCTCCAGCGCATAACTCTCGACATCCCGTCCCGCGCGATCACCTCGATCATCGGCCCCTCCGGGTGCGGAAAAACCACGTTGCTCAGGTGCTTCAATCGCATGAATGACGGAATCCGGGGGTTCCGCGTGGAGGGCGAGATCCGGTTGGACGGCATGGACGTGCTGGGCCGAGACGTGGAGTTGACCGAGCTTCGCAAGCGGGTGGGCATGGTCTTCCAGCGCCCCAATCCATTCCCCCTTTCGGTGTTTGAAAACGTGGGCTACGGCCCGCGCATACACGGCCAAGGGAATTCCTCCCGCCTGGCGGAGATCGTGGAGAAGTGCCTGCGCGCCACCGGTCTGTGGGACGACTTGAAGGACCGCCTCGGTCAAAACGCTCTGTCCCTGAGTCCCGAGCAGCAGCAGCGCCTGTGCATTTCGCGACTGCTGGCCGTGGAGCCGGAGGTGCTGCTGATGGACGAACCCTGCTCCGCGCTGGACCCCATCGCGACCGCCCGCATCGAGGAGTTGATGCGGGTGTTGAAGCGGCGCTATACCATAATCATCGTCACCCACAATATGCAGCAGGCTTCGCGGGCCTCGGACTATTGCGGCCTTATGTGGCTGGGCGAGCTGGTTGAGTTCGCCGATACGGTGACGATTTTCACCAGACCGGGCAACCCGCGAACGGAGGGGTATGTCACCGGGAGGTTTGGCTAATGGAACACCGCCGGCGTCAAGGACCTTGCGGAGACAGGGCCCGGCCAGTCCGGCCTGACGAGGAGTTCCTGTGCGTCACTTTCTAGAAGAACTGAACGAGTTGCAGCGACGGCTGCTGGAAATGGGCGGCCTGGTGGAATCGGCGGTGCACCGCAGCATCGTCTCGGTGGTTGAGAGAAACGAAGCCGAGGCGCAGGCGGTCTTATGCAACGAGGCCCGCATCAACCAGATGGAAATCGAGATCGACGACTTCGCCGTGAGCCTGCTCGCCCGCTACCAGCCCATGGCTACAGACCTCCGCTTCCTGACCGCGGCCATCAAGATCAACAACGACCTGGAGCGGATGGGCGACCTGGCGGTGAACATTGTCGAGCGCTCGCTGATGCTCATCAAGGAGCCTCCCGTGAAGCCGCTGATTGACATACCCAAGATGGCCGGACTGGCCGAGACCATGGTGCGCAGCAGCCTGGACGCGTTCGTGAAGCGGGACAGCGGCCTGGCGCGCGAAGTCCTGCTCTCGGACGACGCCGTGGACGACCTCCGGGACGCCATTCACGATGAGCTGGCCAGCTTCATGCAGCAGGATCCGTCTACCGTCTCGCGGGCGCTCAGTCTGGTCCTGGTGGCGCGTAACCTCGAGCGTATCGCCGATCACGCCACCAACATCGCCGAGGACGTGATTTTCCTCGTTCAGGGCGTGGACGTCCGCCACCACGCCGAACAGCGCCGGTGAGCGATGCGCTCGAAGGAACTTCAGGGCAGCTCCAGCCCGAAGTACCGCCGGGCGTTGCCGAAGCAGATGTTCTCGATCATCGCCCCGACCAGCTCCTCGCGGTCGGGAATCTCGCCGTTCTCGATGTCTCTTCCCAGCAGGTTGCACAGCACCCGCCGGAAGTACTCGTGGCGCGGGTAGGACATCCACGAGCGTGAATCGGTCAGCATGCCCACGAACCGCGCGAGCAGCCCCGCATTCGAGAGCGCGTTGATCTGCCACTCCATACCCTCTTTCTGGTCCAGAAACCACCAGGCGCTTCCGAACTGAATCTTGCCCGGAATGCTCCCGCCCTGGAAGTTCCCGATCAGCGTGGCGAAGGCGTAATTGTCGGCCGGGTTCAGGCTGTAGATGATCATCTTGGGCAGGGCGTTCTCCCGCTCCAGCCGATCGAGGTAACGTGCCAGGGCCTCCACCTGGGGCCAGTCTCCGATCGAGTCGAAACCCGTGTCCGGCCCCACCGCTTCGAGCATCCGCGTGTTCACGTTACGGCGCGCCCCCAGGTGGAGCTGCTTGGTCCAGCCTTTCTCGGCGTCCAGTCGGCCGAAGAACAGCATCATGTAAGAGGCGAACTGCGCGTGTTCTTCCCGGTTGGCCGCCTGCCCGGCGCGCGCCCTCTGGAATATGGCCGCCGCGGTCGCCTCGGAACAGAAGTCGGCGTACAAGTGATCCAGGCCGTGGTCGGAAAGCCGCGCGCCCATTTGGTGGAAGAAATCATGGCGCTGGCCAAGCGCGTCGAGGAAATCCACCAGCTTCGAAATCTCCCGGTTGGCGGCGGCCGCCAGGCGGTCGGTCCAGCGGTTGAACGCCTCCGGCAGATGCACCTGGAGCGCCTTGTCGGGCCGGAAGGCGGGATACACGCGGGTTTCCAGATCCGAAGCCGCAATGGCCTGGTGGTGGGCCAGGTCGTCGGCGGGGTCGTCGGTGGTGCACAGGGCCCTGACTTGGAACTTCCGCAGGATGCCGCGAGCGGTCAGCTCGTCCGTGGCCAATAGCGCGTTGGCGCGCTCCCAGATGGCCGGCGCGGTGGTTTCATCAAGCAGCTCGTCGATGCCGAAATAGCGCTTCAGCTCCAGGTGGGTCCAGTGGTAGAGCGGATTGCGCAGGGTGTGTGGCACCGTCCGGGCCCAGGCCATGAACTTCTCGAACGGCGGCGCATCACCCGTGCAGTAGCGCTCCGGGATCCCGTTGGCGCGCATGGCGCGCCACTTGTAGTGGTCTCCCTCCAGCCAGATCTCGCACAGGTTGCCGAACCGCCGGTCTTCGGCGATGTCTTTGGGCGGCAGGTGGCAGTGGTAGTCGAGAATGGGCCGGCCGGCGGCGTACCGGTGATACAGCCGCCACGCCGCCGGCGTGGTCAGCAAGAAATCGTCGTGAATGAAGGGCATGAGGGGCATCCTTAAGATTGTCGCTCCAGAGTTCCCAGGCGAACAAGCAAACGGCCGGCCACGACTATCATTCCCGATAGCCGCCCTATCCGACCTGATGGTCAGGGACCGGCGCCCCTGGCCTCTTCACCGCGAGTCTGGCCACACCATGTGCTTTGTTCCCAAGGTGCTGCCGGATGCGCCGCGCTTTGGCAAGGCAATTGCCCATCACTACAGCGCTCAGACGAGTTTACCAGAGCAACAGAGGAGAACTAGGATGCTTAGCAGAAAGTTAGCGACTTTTGCCATGGCGGGCCTGCTGGCCCTCGTGGTTTCCCTTCCCGTTTCGGCCCAGGTGGGTCCCACTCTCAAGGCCGATATCCCGTTCGAGTTCATCGCGGCCGACAAGACGTTGCCGGCCGGGGAATACACCCTTCAGCTAGGGAGCCCCAATCGCAGCGCGGTGGCGATCCTGTCGGAGAATCGCGACTCCCACGCCCAGTTGTTTGCGCTGACCAGCAGCGTGGATAAGGGGAAGACCCCGGACCACACCAGCCTGATCTTCCACAAGTACGGCGACCGGTACTTCCTGGCCCAGATCTGGACCAACGGGGTCCGGACCGGACTCCAACTGCCGGCGTCCAAGCTCGAGCGCGAGCTCACCAAGACCGCGTCGAATTTCCAGAGCGTGGCCGTCGTTGCGCAGCTTCTGCCGCGACGGTAACATTCACCCGCTTTTCCTGCGAGGCGGCAACCTGAAGCCGGAGCCGGCTTCCGGTTGCCGCTCTTGTGTCTCCGAGCGATTTCCCCTGCGGCTTCGGTGCTATCCTGCTGCCAAGAGGCCCATGCCCGCCAACCTGACGCCCGAGCACCTGGCGGCCGAGCAGGACTACAAGCGCGCCCGCACCCAGGCGGAGCGCATCGCCGCCCTCGAGCTAATGCTTTCCACCATCCCCAAGCACAAGGGCACCGAGAAACTCCAGGCCGATATCAAGCGGCGGCTCTCCCAGGCCCGCAAGGAGGCCCAGAAGAAGGGCGGCACGCACGCGGTGCCCTTCTACCTGATACCGAAGGAGGGCGCCGGGCAGGTCGTTTTGATCGGCCCGCCCAACTCGGGCAAATCGCAACTGGTCTGTGCCCTCACTCACGCCCGGCCCGAGGTGGCCGACTACCCGTTCACCACCCGCTTCCCCACGCCCGGCATGATGAGCTACCAAAACGTGCAGATTCAGTTGATCGATCTGCCGCCCTTCTCCCGGGAGTTCATGGAACCGTGGCTGCCCCAGGTGATCCGCAACGCCCAGGCCGGCGTACTGGTCGTGGACCTGGGCGATGGCGCGGTGCTCGAGGAGATCGGCTTCATCGAGGACACTTTGAACGAGCGGCGCCTGCCGCTTCCCAAGCTTCTGGTGGCCAACAAGGCCGACCTGAGCGGCGCACCAGAGAACTTCGGGGCGCTGGAGGAACTTTACCGCGACCGCTACCGCTGCCTGGCCGTCTCAGCGGCTGCCGGGCTGAACCTGGACCGCCTCGCCCGCGCTCTCTTCGATTTGCTGGAGCTCGTCCGCGTGTATACCAAGGCGCCGGGCAAGAAAGCGGACCTGAGCTCGCCCTTTATCCTGCGCCGGGGCCAGACCGTGCATGACGCCGCTCGCCAGGTACACAAGGATTTCGGCGAGCACCTCAAGTTCGCCCGCCTCTACCGCGCCTCGGGCGAGCAGGAGGGCCTCATGGTCGAGCGGACGCGCCCGGTCGACGACGAGGACATCCTGGAGTTTCATCTCTAACGTGGGGGAGGCGGTTTCGCCTGCCTGCCTCCCAGGGTGCTGCCCTACCGGCCTAGGTTGCCGATTGCCGAGGCGGCCATATCGTGCTGGGCCTTCTGGATAGCGCTCAACGTGCTCTGTAGCGTGTTGATCCGCTGCA
Source organism: uncultured Solibacteraceae bacterium (assembly GCA_964353255.1). Lineage (GTDB taxonomy): Bacteria > Acidobacteriota > Terriglobia > Bryobacterales > Bryobacteraceae > VFZS01. The sequence continues at coordinate 26,902 of CAYGVJ010000005.1, forward strand.
TCAACTGCTGCGCCCGGAGGGCGTCGATGGGTTCCTTGGCGAATACCTGTTCCAGTTCAGCCAACATCCCGTTGAGACCCTCGTGAACGCGATTACGCGCGGGCTGCCCGATGAACTGGCCCGCATTCCAGCGCAACTGCGTGATCAACGCTCCCAGCCCGCGATTGGATGGCAGCGGCGGTTGCGTCCCGCTCAATTGGTTCAACTGTCCGAGCAAGACCCGTAGTTGCTCGGAGACAAGAGACTCCAGAGGGGAAAACGGTGACAGGCTCATGATTGATTCTATCGGCTGAGAGCCTGTCGGGGTTGAGCAGACGTCTCATTCACCTGCGGCGGCATTCCGCTCACCCGCCGGGCGCGGGCCGGGCCCCCCAGCAGAAGTAGCGGATCTTCATGCGCCGGGGGATCTCCAGGTCTTCCCGGTACGGCGCCCCTTGGGCGAAGGCCTTCACCGCCGGCAGGCAGGCCTCGTCTCTCGGCAGCACCCCTTCCTTGCCGGTGAAGGACATCAGGGCCTCCCTTCCGGCCCCGCGGCTGAGGTCCAGCTCGAAGACGTAGCGGTGATCGATGCCTCCCACGCTGGGCAACCGCCCGCGGTAGACGGCAGAGAAGCCGTGACGGCGGGCTTCCTCCAGCGCCTCGGCCACAACCTTGCGGGCGCTCTCCGGCATATTGGCGGCGTCCAGATCACGGCTGGTCTGCTGGTCCACCATCGCCGTCATGCGCGCCCTGGTGAGAATGGCCGCGCGAGCGCCCGGCGTGATTGCGGGGTCCTGGGCCGCCGTTTCCAGGTACCGCAACCCTATTCCTCCCCGCTCGCTCAGCCCCCCAGCCGCCTTGTGAACCATGCTCATGTCGGGGTCTTTCAGGACGGAGGCCACGGCCTTCATCACCACCGCCCGCTCCGCGGGGTCGTCACCCCACAGGAAGTTGACCAGCAGCCCCAGGCAGGAGAGCCGTTCTTCCGGCTTCGCGGATTTCAGACCTTCGATCAGCCGCCGGTACGCCGGCTCGGAAGAGCCCGCCTGCGACGCGGGCCGCTCTTGCGGCTCCGCCTCCGGCGCGTCGCCAGGCTTCGCGGAGTCTGCCTTGCCGAACACCTGTTTCAACCACTCACCGAACGCCATCTGACCCTCCTGGACCTGCTCCCCCAACAGCTTACCGCGGCACCACCAACGGCCAGCTCGAACCCGCCGTCAGTCCGCCGTCCACGCACAGGACCTGCCCGGTGATGAAATCGCTCCCCCGGCTGGCCAGGAACAGGGCCGCGCCCACGATGTCGGCGGGCGCGCCCCAGCGGCCCGCGGGCGTGCGCGCCACGGCAAAAGCGTCGATCTCGGGGTTCTCCCAGAGCGGCCTGTTGAAATCAGTCTGGATGAAGCCGGGGGCGATGGCGTTCACCTGCACGTTGAAGGGGGCCCACTCGACCGCCAGGGCGCGGGTCATAGCCGCGATGGCCCCTTTGCTGGCGCCGTAGACCGCCACGCCGGGCAGGCTCTGGAGTCCCTGGAAGCTGCCGATGTTGACGATCTTGCCCTGCCTCTGCTTCACCATGACCCGGCCGCAGGCGCGCGCCATCAGGAAATTGCCGCGCACGTTCACCGCCAGAATGTCGTCGAGCTTGTCCGTAGGGAAAGTCTCCGCGCCGTGGCGATAGTTGATGGCCGCTACGTTGAAGAGCACGTCCAGCCGGCCAAAGCGAGCCACGATGGCCCCCACGCAGCGGTCAATCTGTGCGCCGTCGGCGATGTCGCAGACTTCGTAGGCCAGCCCCGTAGCCTGCAAGCTCGCCTCGTTGCGCGAGCTGACCACCACCTGCGCTCCCGCCTGGTGGCAAGCGTCGGCAATCGCGCGCCCGATGCCTCGCGAGCCGCCCGAGACATGCACCACTTGGCCTTTGATCGAAAAAAGTTCCTCCATGGCGACATGATAATGGAAGCGGGGACAGCACGGGGCCTGGCGTGGAGGGCGTCGTCAGCTTCCGTCCGCTGTCCCGATGCGCGACTTGGCGATGGCCGGCGTCTCCTGCTCGTGCTCGGGCAGGGGCTCGGCCGGCTGCAAGTAGTACTTGGTGAGACCCTCCTGGAGAATGCGCAGCGCCGTCGCGGGATCGTCGGCGTACTGAAAGAGGCCCAGATCGTCCGCCGAGATCATGCCGTACCGCACCAGCGCCTCGAAGTTGATGATCTCCTTCCAGTAGGAGGCCCCATACAGCACGATCACGATCCGCTTGGCCAGTTTCTGAGTCTGGGCCAGGGTCAGCAGCTCCAGCAGTTCGTCCAGGGTGCCGAATCCGCCCGGGAAGACCACCAACGCCTTGGCCAGGTAGGCGAACCAGAACTTGCGCATGAAGAAGTAGTGGAATTCGAAGCACAGCTCCGGGGAAATATAAGGGTTGGGTTGCTGCTCGAGGGGGATCCCTATGTTGAGCCCGATGCTCTTGCCCCCGGCCTCGCGGGCGCCCCGGTTGGCGGCCTCCATAATGCCCGGCCCGCCCCCGGTGCAGATCACGAAACGGCGGCTGGAGTTCGCTAACTGCTCGGACCATTCGGTGATCAGGCGGGCCAGCGTGCGGGCCTCCTGGTAGTACCGGCTGAGTGGCCCCTCCTCCTGCAAGCGGGCGGAGCCGAAGAACACGACCGTGTCGCGGATTCTCTCCCGCCGGAAGCGGGCGAGCGGCTCCAGGTATTCCGAAAGAATGCGCAAGGCTCGCGCGTCATGGCCGTCCAGGAACTGCTGGTTCTTGTAGGCCACCGCGCAGCCCGGCCGTCGAGGCGGGTTAGTCATCGGCTGTTCGTCTCTGCTGAAGGGCGTTCTCCAGCTCTCTGACTCTTTTCGTCAGGTCTCTAAGGTTCTTGAGCAGTTCCGGCAGCTTCGGGAAAACCGTCACGGCCCGCCGCCACTCCCTGGCGTCGAAAGCCGGCGAGCCGGAGACTGCGGCGCCGGCCGCGACGTCGCCGCCTATGCCGCTTTGCGCGTATACCACCGCGTTGTCGTGGATGGTGAGGTGGCCCGACACCCCCGCCTGCCCGGCCAGCAGGACGTTCCGTCCCAGGATGGAACTGCCCGCCAGCCCGGCCTGCCCGCAAATGATGTTGTCTTCCCCCACCACGCAGGCATGGCCCACCTGCACCAGGCTGTCGATCTTGGCCCCCCGCTTGACGCGGGTCTCCCCCACCGTGGCCCGGTCCACCGAGCACAGCGACTGGATCTCGACGTCGTCCTCGATCACGGTGATTCCCGACTGCACGATCTTGTAGTGCGTGCCGTCGGCGCGGCGCGCGAAGCCGTATCCGTCGCCTCCCACGACCACGCCGTTGCCCAGCGTGACCCGGTTCCCCAGGCGGCAGAACTCGCGCACCACCGCGTGGGCATGGGCGCAGAAATCGTCTCCGATCTCGGCGCCCTCGTAGAGGACAACGTGCGGATACAGCACCGCGTTGCGCCCCATAACGACGTTCTCCCCGACCACCGCGAACGGCCCGATCGAAGCGCCTTCTCCGATCCGCGCGCTGGGGGCGACCGCGGCCAGGGGATGAATCCCCGGGGGCGGGCGCGGGGGCCGGTAGAACAGCTCCAGGGTGCGGGCGAAATCCAGGTACGGGTTGGCCGAAATCAGGCAGACGATCGGAACTCCGCGCACCGGCTCCGAGACCAGGATGGCTCCGGCGCGAGTGTGCTTCACCTTGTGGGCGTACCTGGGATTGGCCAGGAAGGTCACTTGGTCCGGCCCAGCCTGCTCCAGCCCGGCCACACCGCGGATCTCCAACTCCCCGTCGCCGATCAGCTCGCAGCCCAGCGCCGCAGCAATGTCTCGCAGTTTCATAGGCGCCTCAGAGACTCACTCTCCAGAGTACACTCGAAACGGGCTGCGGGGCGGCCGGGGCAAATCGCCCGGCCCGTTCTTTTTTCCCCGTCACGGGTGTAATATGGACTTAGATTTGCCCGGAAAGCACTGAATAGGGCAGGGAAGAAGGCACCGTGGATCTTTACGAAGCCATCCGGTCACTGCATGAGGAACGGAAACGCTTGAGCCAGCTCATTTGCCGGATCGAGGAGTTCGAGCCAGGTCGCGCTCCATCCGGGAAGCCCCGACGCCGCAGCGGCGGCGCCCCGCGCGAGCGGGCCATCTCCCGGCGCGTGACGCGTCAAAAAGCCAAGGCGCGCTGACTTACCGCGTCGGCTTGAAGTACCAGAGCCAGAAGTATTGCCCGCCGGCCCCGTGCCGATAGCGGGGCTCAAAACCGCAGCGCAAGGCCATCGCCACGGTTTCCTCGTCGGAGAAGGGCACTCCCAGCCACGTATCCTCGAGCGAGGTTTCCACCTGCGTGTCGCCTTGCACCTGGAATTTGAACAGGGCCCCCGGCCGCAGCAGGCGGTAGACCTCGCGGACATAGTTCTCGATCACCTCCCGGCTGGGAATGTGCTGGAAAACGATGCTGGAGAAGGCGAAATCGAACACCAGGTCGCCGAGCACCGCCAGGTCGATACCGTTGTTCTGATGGACAAAGGCGTTCGGCCTGTCGGCCAGGGCCTGCCGCGCCAGGCGCACCATCTCGCCGCTGACGTCCACGCCGTGCACCTCGCCGAAAAGCCCCGCCAGGGCTCGCGTGACCCGCCCGGTGCCGCAGCCGATCTCGAGCACCCGCATCTGGTCGGGGTCCTTGCCCTGGCAGATGTTGATCATGTCATTGAGAATCTGCTCGGCTAGCGTGGCCTCGCCGGAGCGGCAGAACTCTTCGTCGGTCCAATCCACCTGGGACGTCTCGACGTAGTAGCGGGCGTTCTCGCGGGCCCGCTGGTCCCAGTCCCGCTCCATCCGTTTCAGGAGGTCTTCGAGCGCCTGATCATCCACTCCTCGAATTGTAGCGCCGCCAAGCAGGCCGGCGGGTGGTGTGTTACAATCAAGGGTCTTCGCGAGGTATCCGTGGACAGGCTCACCCGAAAGGAACTGAAAACCGACCGCTTTGCCCTCGAGGTGGGGAACATTGTCGATTACCTCAGCGTGCACCGGCGTGAGGCCATCCGCTACGGCGCCGCCGCGGCGGTCGTGCTGGTGGCGGCCATCGGCATGTTCTTCTACTGGAAGCACCAGCAGGGCGCGCGGCGCGAAGCCCTGCAGGCGGCCCTCAACACTTATCAGGCGGAGATCGGCTCGGCCGGGGGGGCGGGCGTCTTGAGTTTCCCGACGCGGGTGGAACGGGACAAGGCCGCGGGCAAGGCTTTCGGCGACTTGGCCGGCCGCTATTCGGGCAGCGAGGAGGCCTTCATCGCTCGCTACTACCTGGGCGCCATGGCAGCCGATCAGGGCCGGCTGGCCGACGCGGAGAAGCTCTTCCGGGAGGTCGCGGATTCCGGAGGCGACAATTACGGCTCACTGGCCAAGCTCGCTCTGGCGGAAATCTATGCCGGCCAAGGCAAGAACTCCGAAGCGGAGAAGCTGCTGCGCTCGCTGATGGCCAAGCCCAGCCTGTTTGTCTCCAAAGAGCAGGCGGCCATCGAGCTGGCCAGGCTGCTGACGCCGGTCAAGCCGGATGAGGCGCGCAAGCTGCTCGAACCCCTGCGCACGGAGAAGCGCAGCACCGTCAGCCGGGCGGCTTTGACCCTCTTGGGCAGCCTGCCGCCCAAGTAGCACCCCGCTCCGGATGTCCCCCAGCCTGGCGGCCCTGCGGTTCCCGGTGAGCCAGACTCGCGGTCGCCGCTACCCCGAGCCGGCGCATCCTTACCGCAACGCGTTTCAGCGTGACCGTGACCGCATCGTGCATGCCCGCGCCTTCCGTCGCCTGGAGGATAAGACCCAGGTCTTCCCGCCCGGCCTTTCGGACCATTTCCGCAACCGCCTGACTCACACCATCGAGGTGGCGCAGATCGCTCGCACCGTGGCGGCCACACTCGGCCTCGACGAGGACCTCACCGAAGCCCTGGCCCTGGCCCACGACATCGGTCATCCCCCGTTTGCCCACGCCGGCGAGGAGGAGCTGAACCGGCAGATGCGCGGCTTCGGCGAGCGCTTCGACCACAACCTGCACGCGCTGCGCATTGTCGAGCAGTTCGAACAGCGCTACGCCCGTTTCCCCGGCCTGAACCTGACTTTTGAGGTCCGCGAGGGGATCGTCAAACACTCACGGGATGTCCCGCCGGGCCAGAACCCGGAGCTGGACGAGTACCTGCCCGGGTTGCGCCCGCCGCTGGAGGCCCAGCTCATCGACTTGGCCGACGAGATTGCTTACAACACCGCCGACCTGGACGACGCCTTCTCCGCGTGCTTCTTTGACCTGGAGCAGCTCGCACGCAGCGTGCCGCAGTATGCCGAATTGGACGCCGCCGTCGCCCGGCAGTTCTCCGAGGCGCCGGAGCGGGTGCGCTTTCAGGAGACGCTCCGCCGGCTGATCGATCTGCTGGTCTCGGGGCTGATCGAGGGGACCCGGCGGGCGGCCGCCGAGGCCAACGTCGCCGGCGTCGAGGAGCTGCGCCAGCGTTCCGCGCGGCTGGCGCGATTCACTCCCGAGGCGCAGGCGCTCGCCTCGGCTCTCAAGCAGTTCCTGCACCGGCAGGTGTATTTCTCGGAGGTCCTCGTCGAGGAGCGGCGGCGGGCCGCCGCCTTGCTGGCGGACTTGTTCCAGTTCTTCCTGAGGCATCCGGACAGTTTGCCGCCGGCCTATCTCGGGCAGACCTTCGGGCAGCCTGTTCACCGCGTGGTGCGGGACTACATCGCCGGCATGACCGACGGTTTCCTGCGCCGGACTCATCACGAGCTGGTGGCTGGCGGCCCTGGCTCCCCCTCGGTCTGAGCCACCGGGTAACTGCTCGAGAGTTCCGCCAGCCGCACTCCGTGGAACTTCCGGAGGCGGCGGCAGATCTCGCCGGCCAACTGTTCCGCGGTCTCGTGTTCGTCGTGATCGACTTCGAGTTTCAGGAACAGGCAGATGCGTACCATGCACCCAATGATACGATAGGAGTCTGATTCCAGAGAGCCCGCCAGAGCGCATGACCTGCAAGCTGTGCGAAAACCGCCGCCCGCGTCGCGCCTGCCCAGGCGTGGGCGGCCAGATCTGCGCGCTGTGTTGCGGGACCGAGCGCGAAACCACCGTGAGTTGCCCGCTGGACTGTCCTTTTCTCCAGCAGGCGCACCGCCACGAAAAGCCGCCCGAGATTGACCCGGAGCAGGTGCCCAACCGGGATGTCGAGGTCAGCGAGGGTTTCGTCGATGAGCACCGCGGCCTGGTGATGTTCACGGCGTTCTCCCTGCTGGAGGCGGCTCTTCAAGCCTCTGCCGCCGTGGATAGCGACGCGCGGGAGGCCTTGGAGTCCCTCATCCGGACGTACCGCACGCGTGAAAGCGGCCTGTACTACGAGACCCGGCCGGCCAACCTGCTGGCGGCTCATATTCACCAGCACATGCAGAAGAGCTTTGATGAGTACAGGAAGAGCGAGCGGGAGCGCGCGGGTCTGACTACGGTTCGGGACGCGGAGATTCTCGGCGTGCTGGTCTTCTGGCAACGGGTGGCGCTGCGCTACAACAACTGCCGCCGACTGGGGAGACCCTTCCTGAGTATGCTCCGAAACTCGCTGGCTGAAGCCGGCCTGTCGCATGGCCCGGAGGGGTGGCAGACGCGCAGCCAGTCGCCGCTGGTGATCCCCTGAAAGTCCGGGTCTGGTAGACTCGTGGAGAGACCATGGCTGCCAGCCTGCCACAGGTTTTGGAGACCCTGAGAACACACGCACCCGAGCTGCGCCGCTTGGGAGTGCGCCACGCGGCGGTGTTCGGGTCGGTGGCTCGCGGGGAGGCCCGCCCGGATAGCGACGTTGACGTACTGGTGGATCTCGACCCCGATCTGCCAATCGGGGTCTTCGAATACGCCAGGCTCAAGCTCTATGTCAGCGAACTGCTCAGCGGGGCAGGGGACGTGGTGAACCGCACCAGCCTCAAACCGCTCCTTCGCGACGGCATCCTCCACGAATCCGTCAATGCCTTCTAAGAATCCTGGTCAGCGGCTGCGGGAGATCCTTGAGAACATTGACGTAATCCAAGCCTTCACTGCCGGCATGGATTTCGCAGGCTTCGCCGGAGATCGCAGGACCGTCTATGCCGTGACTCGCGCCCTGGAGATCATCTGCGAGGCATCGCCGGCGCCCGCTACTGCGGGCGGCCCACTTCCACCTGCTCGTAAATCTCCCGGGTTTCTTCCAGGGAGGCGAACCGCACGCCGGGCAGCCGCGCCGAGGCGGTGCCGGCCGCCACGCCCCAGCGCAGCGCGTCAGGAAAGTCCGACCCGCGCGTCATGGCCCACACCAGAGCGGCTGCCAGCGCATCGCCTGCGCCGATGGGGCACACCGCATCGACCAGTGGCGGGATGGCCTCGATGGTGTGGCCCTCGAAGCTCCCCACCGCCCCCCGGCTGCCCAGCGACAGCACCACCGCCTCCGGCCCCATGCGCCGGATCTGGGCCGCGGCTTCCAGGTAGTGGGTGCGAGTCACCAGCGCGGTGTCAAGCAGCCGCTCGGCTTCGTGCTGACTGGGCGCCACCACGGTGGGCCCCGCCTGCACGCCTTCCAGCAAGGCCTCGCCGTCAGTGTCCAGCAGGGTCTTGACTTTCGCCTGCCGCGCCATCTTGAGCAGCTTCGAATAGAAGCTGGGGGGCACCCCGGGCGGAATGCTGCCGCACATCATGAGCCATTCCGCGGCCGGCAGCTTGGCCCGCACCACGGCTTCCAGCCTCTCCAGCTCCGGGCCGCTGATGTAAGGGCCGACTTCGTTGAGCTTGACCGTCAGCCCGCGCTGGTCGGTGATGGTCAGATTGGTCCGGATCTCATTGGCGATAGGGACAATCTCCACCGGGAACCGGCAACCGGAGAGAAATTTCTCGAATCGGGCGCCGGAGGCGCCGCCGGACACGGCGATGGCGATGGTCTCGCCCCCGAAGGAGCTGATCACTCGGGACGCGTTGATGCCGCGTCCGCCGGCCGATTCGGAAGTGGAGGATATGTACGCCCGGTCGTCGAATACCAGGCGGTCCACCGTAAAGTTGCGGTCGATGGCCGGATTCAGCGTGAGCGTCAGGATCAAGTTCTGATTCTATCCTCAGTCGCTCTTGCCGCGCCGGAAGCGCGCCCGAGCCGCCGCCGTCATCTTCTCGGTGGCGTACTGGAAGATCAGGCGGGGCGCGCGGTCCTTCCACTCCAGCAGGAAGGCCTCGACCGGAGCGGGTTGCTTCTTCCAGGCCTCGCGCAGAAACCAGCCCACCCCCTGCTGCACCGCCTTCTCGGGATCCATCATCAGCGGGCGCAGGAAATCGAGCAGGGGGCCGACCTTGGGTTGTGCCTTGAGCAGGCCCAGCATGGCCACCGGCACCGCCCGCCGCTGGTACTTCAACCTCGACTCCCGCCAGGCGGCCAGTCCTTCGAGTTTGACGCGGCGGCTTTCGAGCAGCGGGGCGATAATCTCCGCACACAGCACGTCCGTGTGGGCCCAGTTGCGGATGCCCGCCTCGAACCACTTGCCCAGCCCGTCGAGACTCGTCGCATCGAGCTGGTCGCGGTGCGCGACGACGAAACGGATGGCCAGAGCGCCTTCTTCATACTTGCCGCTCTCAAACAGCAGTTCTCCCAGCTTCAGGAAACCGCGCAAGCCCAGGTCGCCATAGCGCTCCAGCCACTCCTTCTGTTTCTCGGTCCATACCGGGTGGTTCTTGTCATTCAGCCCCCAGGCGTCATAGCCCTCCGCGAAATAGCGCGCCCACTTGGCCGCCTGGCTGGGGTTGGCATTGGCCGAGCAATACGACCGAATCTCCCGCGCGAGGCTGCCCACCCGGTCGGTCTTTCCGCTGCGGCGCCCTGAAGCGGGTTTCGACTGTTGCGCTGGCTTGGGCATCAAGCGCAGGATAGCACGATCCGGTCTGCGGTTTCCGTGTGGTATCCTGGCCATATGAAAACAACGATCGATGTTGCTAGCAACATTCTGGACCGCTCCCGGGACCGGGCGCGCCGCGACGGCCTCACCCTGCGCGAACTGGTCGAGGAAGGGCTCGAACTTGCGCTGGCAGAGCGGGAACGGCTTCGCAGGGCTCCCGTGAAGCCCGTCACCTTCCGCGGCCGGGGCCTGGCGCCCGAGTTTCGCGGCGCGCGCTGGGCCCGGATCCGCGACGCCGCCTACGAGGGGCGCGGGTCATGATCGCCGTGGATACGAACGTCCTCATCTACGCGCACCGCCAGGACGCCGAATGGCACCACGAGGCGCTGGCCACGCTGAAGCGCCTGGCTGAGGGACCGCGAAGGTGGGCCATCCCGTGGCCCTGCGTGCATGAGTTCATCTCCATCACTACGCACCCGTCGATCTACGTGCCGCCCAGCCCCCTGCCGCTGGCGCTGGAAGCGATGCGCGTCTGGCTCAGTTGCCCGTCGTGCCGCGCCATCGGCGAAGGCCCGGACCACCTGGCCGTTCTGGAAGGCCTGGCGTTGAAGGGAAAGGTTCGGGGCCCGATGATCCACGACGCCCGTATCGCCGCCATTTGCCTGCAGAACGGCGTCATCGAGCTGTGGTCCGCGGACCGGGACTTGACGCGCTTCAGAGAACTGAGAGTCGTCAACCCGCTGGTAGGGCGGGCAAGGAGACCCTGACAGAAAGGGCGTGGAGCACTATCCTTCGAGCCCGGGCCCGTCACGGTTTTCGTTGGCCCGAACAACTCCGGTAAGACGTTGATACTTCGGGGAATTTACCGTCATATCCTCCACGCAGAGGACGAGCGCCGCGGTGCGAGATGGTGGATTCTCGACCAACTGGCCATCAGGTGGCCTTCGTGGGGCGAGATACAGCCCTTTTTCGCCCTCAATCCGGTCACCATCTGGGGAGCCGACAGGGACTGGGGCTGGATCTGCTCGGCAGTTGAAGACCGGCATGATGCCGCGGTTTCGAAGCTGGCCTCCGAGGCTATCGTGCGCGCCTCGACTCTGCTGTTGGACGGCGAGCGGCGTCTTTCCCTGCTCCAGCCGGTCCAAGCTTCAGACCCGCGCTCCCAGCCCACGGGAATCCTCCAAGCGCTGTTTCAGGACGACACGAGACGGAACCGACTCGCCCCCTCGTCCACGACGCATTCGGCTTCCACTTCGTCGTAGACCCCACCCATCCCCCGAGGCTAGAGCCACGGTTGTCGAGGATTCTTCCCAGCGGTCCCGAGATTCAGAAGTCGTTCGGCCAAGACGCAATCAGGTTTTTTGATCAAGCAGTCGCCATCGCGGACATGGGAGACGGCATAAAGGCGTTCTGCGGGGTCATGGCTGCTGTGCTGGCGTCCGATGTCAGGATCGTCCTCATCGACGAGCCCGAGGCTTTTCTTCATCCGCCCACAGCGAGGAAACTTGGGACTAATCTAGTCATCCTTGGTGCTGAGCGCCAGGGCAGTCTTGTCGTATCGACACACAGCGCGGACGTCCTCATGGGGTGTGTCCAAGCCGGGAAGTGCCTCAACATCGTGCGGTTGACCTACCAGGAAGACATGGCTACGGCACGACTGCTCCCGCCGGATGAGATCAGGCAACTGATGCTCGACCCGCTGCTTCGGTCAACCGCTGTGCTCTCGGCTCTCTTCTACCGGGGTGCCGTGGTCTGTGAAGGCGACTCCGACCGGGTTTTGTATCAGGAGATCAACGAGCGCCTCATCGCCTCCGGCCAGCCCGGCTGCGCCGACTGCGTGTTCCTGAATGCACAGAACAAGAGCACGATTCGTAGGATTATCGAGCCCCTCAGGAAAATGGGCGTCCCCGCCGCTGCGGTGGTGGACCTCGACATCCTGAAAGGAGATGACCTAAAGGACCTCCTGAGAGCTGCCTCGGTACCCGATGGCGTCGTCAAGGGCTTGGGCCAGCTCCGCGGCGAAATTGAGGCAGCCTTCAAACGGGGCGGTCGGGATCCAGGGAAGGACGGCATCGACGCACTTGCAGGAGACGAACGCGAATCGGCGCAAAAGCTCCTGTCGGATCTGAAGGAATACGGCATCTTCGTCGTCCCAGTTGGCAACTTGGAGCGGTGGCTGCCGGAACTCAACGTGGTAGGCGAGAAGAGCCAGTGGCTCAGTAACGTGCTTACGGCGTTGGGCAGCGACCCCGGTTCAGCGCGTTACGTACTACCGAAAGCCGGAGACGTATGGAGTTTCATTGAAGAGATCGGCCATTGGATAGTGAACCCTCACAGAAAGGGCGTGCCAGATTGACGCGGCACACCGGCCGCCAGGAGCACTTGGCGGTTCAATGATCGCGTAAGGAGTGTTATGCTGAAGTAAGGAGGCGGAACGACGTGCCGTGCGAGGCCAAGCTGACCAGCAAAGGCCAGATCACCGTGCCCTGCGAAATCCGCCGGCTCCTAGGGGTGCGCCAGGGCGACCGGCTGGTCTTCGAGACCGACGGAGGCGCCGTGCGCATGCGGCCTCTCCACGCTGAGAGCCCCTTCGCCAAGTATCGGGCCATTGGTAATCCGGGAATGGCTTCCGGCCGCAAGGCGGTCGTCCGCTGGGTGCGCCAGTTGCGCGGTCAATGACCACGGTCATCGACACGAACGTCATCGTTGCCCTCTGGGACCGCGACCTTGCCCTCAGCACCGCTGCCCAGTCGGCCCTGGACGCGGCGCTCCAGCAGGGAGCGCTGATTGTGCCGGCGCCGGTCTTTGCCGAACTGATGGCTGCTCCCGGCAGGAACGAACGCTTTCTGGACGCCTTTTTCCGCGACACCGGCATCCTCGTGGACTGGAACCTGGACCAGCGCGCCTGGCGCATGGCAGGACGGCGAACTGAAGTTCGCCGCGGCACGCTCAAGCGTGCGCCACGATGTCACCTTGGCAGGCCACGAAACGTAGAAACTCCAGGGCGCAGAGGACTCGAGTCCTCTGCGCCACTGCGGTGAAGTGGTGCGCCGCTAGCCCCGGATTCGCGGCGCGACGTAGCGCACCACGCTGAGTTCGGCCAGCGCGGTCAGCTTCTCGATGGGCAGGCGTCCGATGACCAGCTTGGCGGTCGTCGGTTGCAGCACCACCTCGAAGCCCAGGTTCTTGAGCTGCTTGAGGGTCTCGGGCGAAGTGTCGGTAAGGAAGATCTGGATCTCGGCCTTGCCGTTCGCGACGAACTTGGCTTCCTCGGCAGTGAGCTTGAAGCCCGGGGTCTTCAGCCGGTCGGCGAGAGCCTGGAGCGCCGGGTGCAGTTTGGCTCTCTTCTGCTCGGCCGGGGACAGGACCCGCGCGGCGTCCGCCACGGCGACGCTCTCCGCCATTCGCGGCGCTGCCAGGGGCTGGGCGCGGTAGACTCCACCGGTCACGCCGCCGGCGACGCCGCCCACCACGCCGGCTGACTTTCGGGCCATCATTGCGGATGGCGCAAATGCTGTCTGCTCGCCCTGGGGGCCGAAGACGCCTTCATAGCTGACGCCCTCGGGCATCTCGACGGGCACCTCGATGCGGTGGGGTTGGCCGCCTTCGGTGACGATCATTTCCTCGACGGCGACGAAGGAAGTGAACTGGGTCATCAGGCGATACTCGAGGCCGAGCTGGGTGATGGCCTCGCGGACCTCCTGGCGCGCATTGCCTTGCTGGATGCCGCTGTAGTCCTGGCCCATCAGCTCATCGATGCGGGTGCGCGCCCAGAGGGTGGCAAGCACGTCGTGCTGGGGCTCGGCGGCGGGCAGGGCAACGGGGATCTGGGTCGTGAAGTCACGCCCGCCGAGCTTGCCGCGCAGGCGGACGGAGGCGCGCGCCGGGGCGCTGTAGCGCCCGCAGAGGATGACGGGCTTGGCGCTGAACATGTCGGGGATGCGCTTGGGGTAGATCTCGGTGACGGGCAGGCCGGCCCAGTCGAGGGCGATGTCGGTGAGCAGCGGGTTGCGGACGCGCTCATGGAACCGCTTGGCGGCCGCGGAGCCGTCGTCTTTGAGGCCCACGAACTCGACCTCGCCGCGCCCGTATTCGGCCATTTTGCTCAACAGGAACCGGTTCACCGAGCTGCCGATGCCGAAGGCGAAGACACGGGCGTTAGGGTGCTTCTGCACCTCGGAGATGATCTCCATGTCGTTGCCCACGTAACCGTCGGTCATGAAGCAGACGATGCGGATGTGGCCCTGGGAATCCGAAGGGTCAAGGGCCGCGCGGATGGCCTTCATCATTTCGGTTCCGCCGCCTCCCGAGCGCGAGGCCAGGAATTCCTGGGCCCGGCGGAGGTTATCCGGGGTGGCGGGGACAGGCTCGGGGAAGAGGATGCGGGTATCGCCGGAGAACGTGATGAGGTTGAAGGTGTCGCGGGGGTAGAGGCCGTCGAGGGCGAGCTTCATGGTCTCTTTGGCCTTCTCGACGGGGAAACCGCTCATCGAGCCGGAGGTGTCGAGCACGAAGACCAGCTCCTTGGGCATGACGTCCTCGGCGACTACGCGCTCAGGCGGCTGCAAGATCAAGGTGATGAAGCCGCCACGCGCGGCGCGATGGGTCAGGACGGCGGTTTCGATCTTGCGGCCGACGACATCGTAGTTGAGGATGAAGTCCTTGTTGGGGAGGACGGCCAGGTCGCGGAGGCGCACGACAGCGCGGGTGGGACTGGGGCGTTCGATGAAGGTTTCGTGGGTGCGGCAGGCGAGGCCGTCGATGGGGACGCCGGCATCGAGGGCCACCTCGATGGAGATGTCATGCCCGGCGCGCGTGCCCGGCTTGGCGACCGGGGGCGTGATGCGCGAGGCGTCGGGAACCTGGGTAGTGTCAGGCGCCCAACCGCCGCCGGTCCGCCCCACGGGCTGGCCGGGGATGTAGCGTGGGCCGACCACCGTGGGGAAGACGAACTCGTAGGAGCCGGCCTCATACTTGAGGAACTCGACGTAGCTGATGGTGACCTTCACCTTCTCGCCGGGCATGATGTTGGCCACGGACTGGGTGAAGATGTTGGGCCGCTCCTGGTCCAGCAGGCCAGCGACATGGCCGGCGGCGCGGGCGGCCTCGTAGATGGCGCGGGCCTCTTCGCGGCGCTTGATCTTGCCGAGCACGACGCGGTTGCCGACCAGCATGGTCATGTCGTCCACGGCGGCCTGGTGAGGCAGCGGGAAGGTGTAGACCGCTTCGATCTTGCGCGGGAAGGAGTTCTCGAAATCCTGGGTGACGGTGACGCGGGCCAGGAAGCCGGTGATTTCGGCCTTGACCGCGGTGTGTTTGAGCGGGCACAACCCGAGCGGCTGGCCCTGGGAGTCCACGCTGGCGAGCGACCCGGTGTCTGCGGCGAGGCCGCCTGCCAACGCGAGCACGGCGCATGCAACTACGAGTGCTGGTTTCATCTCGATTCCTCCTTACATCTGGGGAATGCCGCGAGGGATCGGATCCTTTCACGCGGCACCTGGTCTGGTTGCGGCCCTGCGGCGGTGTGGTATGCTTTGTTCCGCAGGGGGATGCCAGGACGGAGATCCTGGAAACAGGGGGATCGTGTTCACGATCCTTAGACCCCGAGAGTCGCCTGAGGAAGGAGGACACCCACATGGCGAAGTACCGCATTCTGTCTATCGACGGCGGAGGTATCAGGGGCATCGTCACGGCGATCATTATCCAGCGTCTCACCGCCGAGGCCGCCCTGAAGGGCTGGGTTGATTCGGCTGACCTGCTCGCAGGGACCTCGACGGGAGGGCTGCTGGCGCTCGGACTCGCGCACGGACTCGACATCCAGAAGATTCGAAGCCTTTACGAGGAGCGGGGAAAGGAGATCTTCGATGATTCGTGGCTCGATGACCTTCTCGATATTGGGAAGATCGCGGGAGCCGACTATGACATCAAGAATCTCGAACGCGAGTTGAAAAAAATCTTGGGAGACACGACCCTGGGACAGTTGAAGCGGCGCGTCCTGATCACCGCGTTCGACCTCGACAACGAGTCCCCTGACCCGCTCAAGCGCACGTGGAAGCCCAAGCTGTTCCACAATTTCCCGGGCAAGGGTAACGACGGAGGCGAGCTGGCGTACAAGGTTGGGCTGTACACCGCTGCCGCGCCCACGTATTTCCCCACCGTGGACGGCTATGTGGACGGAGGCGTGTACGCGTCCAACCCCAGCATGTGCGCCCTCGCTCAGACGCAGGATTCGCGGATCAAGAACGGACCGGCCCTCCAGGACGTGGTGCTGCTCTCTCTTGGAACCGGGACCTCGCTGGTTTACATCACCGGGAAAAACCTCGACTGGGGATATGCCCAGTGGGCCAAGCCTCTGGTGAGCCTCATGCTCGACGGGGTGGCAGGCATCGCCGACTACCAATGCACGCAGATTCTGGGAGAACGGTATCACCGCCTGGCGCCTGTGTTCCCGGCGGGCGTCTCGATCCCGATGGACGACGTCGAGAAGGTCCCTTACATGGTGGGGTTCGCCAACGAGCTGGACCTGGCGCCCACAGTGCAATGGTTGAAAGACTACTGGCTGTGAGCCGGAATCGCCGAGCGTCGCGGTGATGTGGAAGCGCCGGCAGGCCCAGGTCCGGGCGTCGTGCTGCCTGGATTCGCTACACTGCATCTGATTGGCATACATACCGCATGCGGGAGGTTTTCCGTGAAAGCCCCTTTGTTCCTGCTGAGCTTCGCCTGGCTGGCGGTCGCCGCGGCGGCGGCCGAGCAGGCCCCCATTCAAACTTTGGCCCTGGGATCGAAGGCCCCGGACTTCAAGCTGCCGGGCGTGGACGGCCGCACGTACACGCTGAAAGGTTTCGCGCGGGCGAAGATCCTGGTCATCGTTTTCACCTGCAACCACTGCCCCACGGCGCAGGCTTACGAGGAGCGGTTGAAGCGGCTGGTCCGGGAGTACAAGGACCAAGGTGTGGCGCTGGTGGGCATCTCGCCCAACGACCCCGCCGGCCTGCGCCTGGACGAGCTGGGGTACACAGACTTGAGCGATTCCTTCGAGGAAATGAAGCTGCGCGCCAAGGACCGGCAGTTCAACTTCCCGTACCTCTTCGAGGGCGACCGCACGGGGGTCTCCCGGGCCTACGGCGCCACCGCCACGCCGCACGCCTTGGTCTTCGACGCCGAACGGAAGCTGCGCTACGTCGGTCGCATCGACGACAGCGAGCGCGAGCCGCTGGCCAAGACGTACGACCTCCGCAACGCCCTGGACGCGCTGCTGGCCGGACGCGAGCCGCCGGTCGCCCAGACCCGCGCCTTTGGCTGCTCCATCAAGTGGTCCGACAAGGCCGACTCGGTCAAGAAGTTCATGGACAAGCTGGCCGCTGAGCCGGTGGGCGTCGAGATGGCGGACGCCGAGGCGCTGCGCGCCCTCCGCAAGAACGACTCGGGCAAAGTGCGCCTGGTGAACTTCTGGGCAACCTGGTGCGGCCCCTGCATCACGGAGTTCCCGGAGCTGGTCACCATCAACCGCATGTACCGCCGCCGCGCCTTCGAGCTGGTCACCGTCTCGGCCAACTTCCCGGATGAGAAAAAGGAGGCCCTGGACTTTCTCCAGAAGAACCAGGCCTCGAACCGCAACCTCTTGTTTGCCGACACCGACAAGTACAAGCTCATGGCGGCCTTCGATCCGCAGTGGAACGCGGCGCTGCCCTACACTATGCTGATTGGTCCCGGCGGCGAGGTGCTATACAAGGTGCAGGGGGAGATGGACCCCCTGGCCGTCAAGCGGGCCATCGTCCGGACCCTCAAGGAAGACCGCTTCAAGTAGGGCGGAGAGCTACTTCCAGCGCAGCTCGATGTCCACCAATACCGGGCCCGGCGCGAGCTGACTGCTGGGCCTCACCCCCTCCAGCTTGGCGGCGGAGAGAATCAGCCGGAGTCTCTGCGGGCCGCTGAGCGCAGGCGCATCCTCCGCCGGAAGGATCTGCCGGCTCCTCGGCCCGAGCGTGACTTGCTGTACCAGACGCCAGGCTCCGGCGGGATCTTGGGCCAGCAATTGAAGGATACCGGCCTGGTTGGTCTCCACACTCAGCCGCAGGGAGTCTCCGCGCTGGAAGACGGTGTCCGGGGCAACTTCGGCGTAGCGGCCGGCAGGGTCCTTCTTGAGGATGCTGTAGCGAAGGCCCACGGCTGCGGAGCGCGGTTCCTCGGCGCGCGCTTTGTCAAGAGCCGCCGGGCCAAGCGTCTGGGCTTCCGGCGGGCCTGCCTCCGGCGGACGAAAGGCCGAAATCGCCAGCTTCTTTGGCTCGGCAGCGGCCGTCTGGCCCTGCCGGGCCTCCGCCACCGTGGTGGGCGGCGGCTGGCTGATGCCTCCGACGACGCCTCCCGGGGCGCCTGCCAGTACGGAACGCGGTGCAGCCGCGAGGCTTTCTGCCTGCTCCGGCTTCTCCGCTGGCGGCGCCACGCGCGCCACTTCGGCTTCCACTCGGGCGCGATGAACAGCCGGGGCCTGCACGTGCGGAACCACGGGCGCGGGGCGGCGCATTGCCTGGGGGGCGGAGGCAGGCGGACTGATCTTCTGGGCAACCTCGACCGAGGCCGCGGGCGGCGGGGCGAAGTGCTCAGGGGCCAGGCGGCGGTAAACCGGGACCAGAACGGCCACTAGCAGAACCGTCACCGCGGCGCTGCCGGCCAGGCCCCAGGCCAGCCGGCGGTTCCACCACCCGAATAGGAGCTGGCCGAGCGACTTCTTCTCGGTGAGCTGCTCGAGCAGGTGGCGGCGCGCGGCGGGATCGGCCAGCAGCTCGCGGAGCGCCTCCTCGCCGGCGAGGGCGTCGAAGAGGTCCTGGTTAGCGAGGGCGGCCTCGAGCAGGGCCTGGCGCTCGGCCTCGGTGAGCGTGCCCGTGGCGTAGCCCCCCAGCAACTTCTCGACGTCTTCGGGCCTCATGGCAGTGCCTCCCAACTACCGCCCATCAGTTCGAGAAGGTGCTGGCGGCACCGGAAGTCCCAGGTGTAGACGGTGTTGATGGAGCCGGCGCCCATCAGCGCCTGTATCTCGGGGAAAGTCTTTCCCTGGAGCTTGAGCCGGAAGAGCTGGCGGCAGCGCTCGCCCAACTGCGCGAGAGCGGCGCCAAGGCGTTCGAGCAACTGGTGTCGCGCGGCTTCGGTTTCCGGGTTGGAGCGGCGGTCCTCGAGCGGCAGATCGTCCACGGAGAGCTGGGTCTGCTCGCCGCGGCGCCAGGTTTTCCGCCTCAGGCTCACCATCTTGAACCTCAAGATCTGGAAGGAGAGCGGCAGCAGATCCTCCAGGCGGCTCAGGTGACTGTATTTCTGGTGCAGCACCAGCAGAACCTCCTGGGAGAGATCTTCTGCGACGTCCCCCGCTACTCTAGATGCCGCGAAGGCGAGGATCCTTTCGCGGAGGCGGGTGAGGATCTCGCCTCGCTCGAGGGCCACCGGCGGGGATGAGGGGTCAGGGGCTGCCAGGACAGGACCTCCCGTAGGTAAGGCTACTACAAGTGGGGCAGGAAGCGGACAGGGCGTCCTACTCGTAGCGCAGCGTCACCGCCGGGTCCACGCGCGTGGCGCGGCGGGCGGGGAGGTAGCAGGCGGCCAGGGCCACGGCCAGCAGCAGGCCGGCCACGCCGGCGAAGGTGAGCGGGTCGGCGGGCCTGACGCCGTAGAGCAGGCTTCCGAGCAGGCGGGCCGCGAGGAGGGCTACGCACAGGCCCGCCGCGAGGCCGCCCGCGGCCAGCGCCAGACCGCGGCGGAGCGTGGCTCTGAGGATGGCGGGCGGCGTGGCTCCGAGCGCCATGCGCAGACCGATCTCGCGGGTGCGCCGGGCGACGCGATTGGCCATTACGGCGTACAGCCCCAAGGTGGCCATTACCGTGGCCAGCAGGCTGAACAGGCCCACCAGGGTGGCGGCCAGGCGCTGCGGCCAGAAAGAGGCGTCCAGATGCGCGTCGAGTGTCTTGATGTCATACAGGGGCAAGTGGGGATCCACCCCGCGGACCACCTGCCGCACGGGCTCGATCAGTGGCAGAGGGTTGCCGGCTGTTCGGATGTGCAGCGTGCGGTCCAGCGTCAAGGCGGTGAAGCCAGGCACCGAGAGTTGGTCCGAGGGCAGGTAGTAGAACGGGCGCACCTTCTCGACGGCGCTCCGGTAGCGGCTATCCTGGGCTACTCCGACGATCTGCCAAGGCTCGGAGTCCGGCTTGCCGATGCGCAGGGTCTGGCCGAGCGGATTCTGGTCCGGCCAGAGCCGTGGTCACCGAGACGACCCCGGGCAGGCCGCCGATGCGCTCCAGCAGTTGCGCGTAGAGTTGCCGGGCGGCAGGCCGCTGGTACCCGTTCAGAGCGGGGGCCAGCGACAGCAGCAGCATGTTGTCGGTCTTCATTTGCGGGTCGATCGAGCGCAGGTTGCCGAGCGTGCGCTCGAACAGGCCGGCGCCCACCAGCAGCACCGCGCACAGCGCCACGCGGATCCCGATCTCATGGGTGCGCTGGGCCATCGAATACGACATCACGCCGTAGATTCCCACCGTCGCCAGAACCACCGCGATGGCGGCGAAGAGGCCCATCAGCACCATCGAAAGCCGGCGCTGGGCCACCGAGCGCGAGAGCACCTCCTCCATGGTGCGGATGGCGAAAACAGGTTGCTCACTGTCCAGCGCGAGGACCTCGTTCTGCGCGGCGCGCGCCAGGCTGCGGGGGTCAACTCCGGAACGTGCGCGGATCACCAACCAGGCGATCGGGTTCGGGGTAGGGCAGGGGCTTGAGCAGCACCGCGTCGATCACGCTGAAGATGGCCGTGGTGGCGCCGATGCCCAGGGCTAGGGTCAGTGCGGCCACCGCGGGGTCCACGCGCGTGGCGCGCGCTTCAGCCCGCAGTTTTCATGGTACGGCGAACTGAAGTTCGCCGCGGCACGCTAAAGACGGTGCTGAAAAAGTAAGTGCATCGCATGGACCTGCCCTGGTGGGTGGATTTGGAGTCCGTTTCGGATGCCTCGACAGGCCCTGACGGTGCCCTCGGTGTGCCCTTTCGGCCCCTTTTGGGGCCGTCCGGGCACACTACGCCCCTGGCTCAGGCGGCCTGAACCGCCAGGGTCCTCAGGCGAACCAGATTGTAGGCCGTGAGCGCCAGCGTGAACATCCACTGAACCAGGAGCCGACCACGGTGCCGTAGCTTGCGCATCAGGCCGGTAGTCTTCAGCCATCCGAAGATCTGCTCAATGCGCTTGCGCTTCTTCAGGCTGACTTGGTAGCCAGCCTGCCGCGTGGTGCGCCCGTCGATACTGCTGGAGCGCTTGGTGTGCTGGGCCACGTGTGGGGTGATGCGCAATTCCCGGACGGCGCTCACAAACCGGCCATAGTCGTAGCCTGCGTCGCCGCCCACCGTGGCGCCGGGCTTGCCCACGACGGCCAGCATCTCCAGGGCCGCGTCCCATTCGGCATCCGTGATGGCCTCCGTAACCCGGACCGCCACCGGCAATCCGCTGCGGTTCTCCATCAGCACATGTCCCATGTGGCAGAGCTGGAATTCTCCCCCCGCGCTCTTGCGGTACAACTGCGCCTCCGGATCGCTCTTGCACTCGTGCGTGTCGCGCAACAGCATCTCGCCGCGACTGCCGCTGCCTTCCGCCGGCGGCCGCTCTTTCTTCTGATAGCTCCGCTTGCTGGCCCACGCCTCCAGCAACGTGCCGTCCACGGTGAAGTGCTCATCCGACAGCAAGTCCTGCTCCTGGGCCTGCGCCAGCACCGCCTCGAAGAACGCCTGCGCCAGCTCCCCCTTCAACAACCGCTCCCGGTTCTTGCTGAAGACCGTCGCATCCCAGACCTGCTCGTCCATGCTCAAGCCCACGAACCAGCGGAACAGCAAGTTGTACTCGAGCATCTCCATGAGCAGGCGCTCGCTGCGGATGGAGAACAGGATCTGTAGCAGCAACGCCTTCATGAGCTTCTCCGGGGCAATCGAGCGCCGTCCCAGCCGGGAGTACAGGCGGCTAAACCGGGACGACAGGCTCCGCAGCGCTTGGTCGCACATCCGCAAGATGCTACGCAAGGGGTGGTCCTGCGGGACGCGCTCCTCAGGAGAGAGGTAGCTGAACATCGCGCTCTGATTGTGGTCTTGGCCTCGCATAAAACAAATCTACACGATTATGTTTTATAGGGCAAGGCCAAACCGACGCCACCTTACTTTTTCAGCACCGTCTAAAGCGCGCGCCGCGATGTCACCTTGGCCGGCTCGCTTCCAGAAACCCCCGCTCGAAGTAGTACAGAAAGCCGTCCTCGGCGCCGATGATGAGATCCGGGCGGCCGTCGCCGTTCCAGTCGGCGACGTTGGGGCAGGGGTTGTGGCCGGGCAGCTTGCCGGGAACCAGGTCGCCGCGGGAGACGAATACCGGCCGCTGTTGGCTGCCGGTGTTCTCGTACCAGGCGGCGCTGTCGGAGTCGGTGATGAGGTCCAGGTCGCCGTCGCCGTCCCAGTCGGCCAGCTCGATTTTTCGGCGCCCGCTTCTGCCGGCCCGCCCTGCGCTGAGCAGGAGCGGCTGGCCCTGAGCATCGAGGAAGATGCGCTGCGGAGGCTTGAGCTTAAGCTGGCCCCGCTCGCGGAAACGCTCGTAGAGAGCGAGGTATCCTTCGTGATCCAGCATCGCGAGGTCGGGCAGGCCATCGCGGTTCCAATCCACCACCTTGGGAGTGGTTCGCCACTGGGTCACCAGTTGCTTGCCCTTGGGGTTCCACCAGTTCCACGCCGGTTTGGGCGGCGGGCCTTCCCACTCAACCTGGACGCGCTCGGCGGCGGCCAGTGCGGGCTTGGTGCGCGTGCCCGTGTTGCGATACCACAGCACTTCGCCCCAGATGCTGTTCAGCAGGATGTCCGGCTTGCCGTCCAGGTCCCAGTCCGCCACTGAAGGGTTCGTGTAGCCCCACTTCTCCTCGACGGGCCCTTGAATCGAGCCGTTGGGTCCGGCCATGATCCGGATGACTTCGCCCGCGGCCTTCAGATACCCGCGGTCTGCGAACGCGGGAGCGGATTTGGAGCCGGTGTTCTCGAAGTACCGGAGGTAGCCGGCGGAGTTGCCGCAGATGATGTCCAGCTTGCCGTCCCCGTTCCAGTCCACGGCGACGGGCCGGGCCAGCGCGCCGCACTTCACATAGGGGTCGATCTGCTCGAGGTACTTGGGCGGCGCCAGGCGCGGCGGCGTTCCCGGCGGGGCCAGGTTCTCGAGCAGCGCCACGCGCCCGTCCTCCTCACCGATGACCAGCGAGGGCCGCCCGTCGCCGTGCCAGTCCACCACGCGCGGCTGGATCATGCACAGGTCCATCCGCAGGGGCTTGCCGTCCACCTCCAGCATTTTCCCGGCAGCCAGCACGGGTCGTGTGCGACTGCCGGTGTTTTCGAAGAGCGTTACGGTGTCAACGAAGTCGCCTCCGATGAGATCCAGGCGGCCGCGCCCGAACCAATCCACGGGGTTGGGCGCCGGGCTGCCGCGCAAATCTAGCCCGCGGCCGCCGGCTTCGAGCGCGACTGGATCGGCGTACCGGGGCTGCTGGTTGCTGCCGAGGTTGCGGTGGAAGTAGACGTAGCCGTGAATCGGCCCGCGGGTCCATTCACCCTTCTGGTTGAAGGCGTCGTCCCAGCCGTAATCGCGCCAGTCGCTGGTGCCCACGAGCAGGTCGATCTTGCCGTCGCCATCCCAATCGACCGGGTACCAGAGGTCGTCGCGGCCCACGTGGTAGTTGCGCGGGAGCTGGACCTCGACGAAGCGCGACAGGCGGTTGCGCCGGACGTCGCTGAAGTAGCCGCCGCTGGTGACCAGATCGACGGCTCCGTCGCCGTTGAAGTCGGCCGCGACAAGGTCCTTGTGACCAGGGCCGAGCCATTCGGCGCGGGCGAACAGAGGCTGGGAGTTCGTCCCCAGGTTGCGGAAGAGGTAAGTCCCGTTGGAGGGGCGATCGGTGCAGCTCACGATGAGGTCGATCGCGCCGTCACCGTCGAAGTCCAGCGGCGCCGGATAGGCCCACAGGCCCACGGAGAGCTTTCCGCGCACACCGGGGCGGCCATAGGTGATCCGTTCGCCCGTGCCGATCATGGCGGGCTCGGCCAGACGGCGCGCCGGGCCCCGCTGTTCGATGGCGGGCGGCGCGGCGGCCAGAAGCAGAAGGCACAACATCCACACGGGGGCTGACCCTCGTCTATGATACCCACATAGGACTTGGGTCAGGGAGCGGAAGTACCGGTCGGGATGAACCGTCTGTAAGGTGTTGGCGCGGCTGAGGGCGTGGTATGTTAGCTGTTGAGGCGACGAGCGGAGGGCATGGATTTGGCAAGATTCGCGAGGTACGGTGCGGTTTTGCTGGTGCTCGGGAGCGTAGTTCCCAGTTACTCGAGCCCGGTGTTGCCCGGGTTGCACCAGCTTGTGATCACCGGTCAGGCGGCCTGGAGCGGGACGGCCATCAACTGGATCGGCAGCGAAGGCTACACGGTCACGCTGGGTCCTTCCGAAGGGCTGACCGACTTCTTCACCTTCGATCTGACGAGCTTGAGTGGACCGGCGGAAAGCGCCGTGCTGCGGCTGGTCAGGTATTGGACTGGCGGGCCGGAGCTGTTCATCTACTTGCTGGGCGACCCCTGGGCGGTGTTGCTGGGCAACTTGGGACCGGGCAGCATCTACGGAGGAATTGTGGGAGCCGGTCCCGGGGCGCTGGGAGACATCCTGGAGATCCCGTTGAATGCCGACGGCATCGCTGCGATCAACGCGTCGCAGGTAATGTTCAGCATGGGGGGCATGCTGGTGGCGGATCCGGTGGCGGAGACCCCCGAGCCTGCTACGCTGCTGCTGGTGGGCGCGGGGCTGCTGGCAGTGGGGTACTGGGGCGGTCGCCGCAAGCGGAGCACATAGGTTGCCGAGCCAGAAGACGGGATAGTGCGGGCTGTCCCGGTTTTGTACACTGGGAGGATGCTGCGAGCGGCGGTTGTGGTGTCGCTGGTGACTTGCGGAGCGGCGCAGGCGCAGAGATACGAGGTGTCGGCGCTGGCCGGGATGCCCCGCCTGGGTGGCGCGCCGCTGGGGTCGCTGTACGAGACGGGCGGCAAGGACGACGATTCCAGGTTGAGGGGCCGTTCCGGCTACGGCGTTCGATTGACCCTCAACACCCGCGGCTACTTCGGTCATGAAGTGGGATACATCTACAGCCGCGCCACGTTTCAGACCAAGCTCCGCACCACGGAGGGCAAGACGACCACGGTGACTTCGGCGGAAGCCAAGGTCATCGTGCGGCAGGCGTTCTACGATTTCTTGATGTACTGCATGCCCGCCGGCGAGCGTTTTCGGCCCTTCATCGCCGCCGGCGCACAGGCGCACCAGTACGGGGCGCCCGCGTTGGCGGATTACGACATCGGCCGTTCGAGGAATTACGGGGTCAACTACGGAGGCGGGCTGAAGATCAGGCTGCTTCCCCACGCCTTGCTGCGGTTCGACGTTCGCCACTCCATCGGCGGCAAGCCCTACAACCTCACCTACGAAGACGTCACGAAGTCCGGCGGCATGCTGCGCCAGATGGAAGCTTCTGTCGGGGTGGGCGTTAGCTTCTGAGCCCGCTCACTGGATGAAGCCCAGGCGGCGGAGGCGGGCCTCGGGTTCCTGGCTATCGAAGCGGGTGAAAGCTGCCTTCAGCCTGCCGCCTTCGAGGGCCACGGCGTAGGGCGTATCCACGAAGGAGAAACTCTTCCGGAGCAAGTCGGCGTCGGCGGAGATCAGGCCGCCGAGGCCGGTGGTTCGGACGAACTCGCGTGCGAACTGCGGCTGGGCCGTGCACACACTGATGAGGGTGGTGTCCCGCCAGTTGTAGCGGGCCAGCAGGCGGGCAGCGGCGTCGCAGTGGGAGCATTCCGGGTCGTAGAAGTACAGGAACACGCGTCCCTGGCGCAGCGCGAACGGCTTGCCCTCGACGGCGATGGTCTCGGGGGCGGCGATGGAAGCCTGACGCGCCGCGGTCACTCCGAAGGAGACCAGCGCGAAGACAGTCACCGCGCCCAGGACCAGAGCGGCGCTGCGCCGGCTCTCGGCAGCGCGGGCCCACATGCCGGCGACCACTGCCAGAGCGAGCATGATCCCGTCGCTCAAGAAGAAGGCCGGGCCCACGGCTCGCTTGATCCAGGGGAAGCAGTTGCACTCCTCGCCGCGCAGGACGTTGTAGTAGGCGCCGATGTATACCAGGAAGGCCACCAGCATCAGCCCGGCCAGCCAGGCGCCCCAGCGGCGGAACCTGGGCACCAGTATCAGCACGCCCGCGTAAGTCTCGGCGATGCCCAACAGCACCGCGGCGGGCAAGCTAAAGCCGGCCGGCACGTGCGCTTGTGAGAGCCTCACCGCCGCGCTGAACGGTTCGGTGATCTTCCAGACGCCGGAGACGATAAAGATCACGGCCAGCAGAATGGCGGCCAGGGCGCTGAAAACTCTCTTCCAGACGGACGGCTCAAAGGGGGCGGGGTGCGCCTCCCCTTGTGCCATACTGTCATCCATGTTCCATATTCTATTACTGTTGGCAGCCACAGGTGCGCGGGGGCAGACAGCGGATCTGGTGATAACTGGGGCCCGGATTTACACGCCCCAGAAGGAAGCCTCGGCCATCGCCGTCAAGGATGGCCGCATCCTGGCGGTGGGGGGTGACGTTTCCGGGTACGTTGGGCGGGCGACGCGGCGCATCGACGCGCGGGGCGCCACGATCATTCCGGGGCTGATCGACAGCCATGTGCACATGGAGAGCCTGGGGGATTCGCTGGAGTTCCTGGACCTGCGGAACGTGCGCTCAGTGGCCGAGATTGCCGAGCTGGTCCGACGCGAGGCGGCGCGGCTGCCGGCCGGGGAGTGGATCCGCGGGCGGTCCTGGGACCAGACCCACTGGGGCGGACGCTTTCCCACGGCGCAGGAACTGGCCGCCGCAGCGCCCAACCATCCGGTGTACCTGACGCGGGTGGACGGTCACGCCGCCTGGGTGAACCCAAAGGCCCTGGAACTGGCGGGGATCGACCGGGCCACTCCCGACCCGCCCGGCGGCAAGATCATCCGGGATTCGGCCGGCGCGCCGACCGGAGTTCTGATCGACCGGGCGGAGGGCCTGGTGACACGCAAGATGCCGCCGGCCACCCGCGAGGCGACGGTGAGGCGGCTCCGCGCGGCCGCGCGGGAATGCGCGCGCCTGGGGCTGACCACGGTGCACGACGCGGGCGTGAGCGCGCAAGAGCTGGCGGCCTACCGCGAGCTGATCGCGCGGGGCGAGCTGCCGGTGCGGGTCTACGCCATGATCGGAGGCCAGGGCAAACTGTGGCGCGAGTACCTGGCGCGGGGTCCGGAGATCGGCGACCGGCTGACCGTGCGCAGCGTCAAGCTCATGGCCGATGGCGCGCTGGGCTCGCGCGGAGCGGCGCTCGCCGGACCGTACTCGGATGATCCCGGCAATACCGGCCTGCTGATGCTCAAGCGCGAGGACATCGAGCGCGTGGCGCGTGAGTCCGTCAAGGCCGGCTTCCAGGTCAACACGCACGCCATCGGGGACCGCGCCAACCGCATGGTGCTGGAGGCTTACGGCGCCGCGTTGGGCGGCCGCAACGACCGGCGCTTCCGCATCGAGCACGCGCAGGTGGTGGCGCCAGCGGATTTCGAGCTGTTCGCGAAGTACTCGGTGATCGCTTCGATGCAAGCCACCCATGCCACCAGCGACATGCGCTGGGCCGAGGCGCGCGTGGGGCCGGAGCGCGTCAAGGGCGCCTATGCCTGGCGGCGGTTTCTGTCGTTGGGTGTGCCGGTGCCGAACGGCTCCGACTTCCCGGTCGAGGAACCCAATCCGCTGTACGGTTTCTATGCCGCCATCACCCGGCAGGACCGCGCCGGGAATCCTCCGGCGGGTTGGTTCCCCGATCAGCGGATGACGCGCGAGGAAGCGTTGAAGAGCTGGACCATGGTGGGCGCCTACGCTGCGTTTGAAGAAGGCCAGAAAGGGACGCTCGAACCGGGGAAGCTGGCCGATATGGTGCTGCTCTCGGCGGACATCATGCGGATTCCTCCGGCTGAGATTCTGAAGACCCGCGTGAAGATGACCATCCTGGGCGGGGAGGTCGTGTACCCGGAAGGGAAATGATCCCGCTGCTGCGGCTGCTGCTGGGGGCCGGAGGCCGTGAAAGAATCGGGCCAGAGCTTGAGGAGACAGGCAAAACTGCCTGTCCGACGCTGCAATCAGAACAGTCGGCCAGCCGTGGGACAGGCGGTTTCGCCTGTCCGCCGGTTTTCTCAACGCTTCCCGTCACCAGGTTTCTCCACAGGAACGCAGGATACAATGGGAAGTGAACCGAATTGCCCCGGCGTGAGCAGGTTAGGGAGGTAGGCGGGCAAGCCATGGTCACGTTGGACGAAGAGAGACTGGCGAGGCTGGCGAACGCCGCTGCCGACACTTTTGCGCAGTTGGGGCCGGACCAGAAGAACGCACTGGACGCACCTTTGGCCGCCGACTCCGGCTTCGCGTGGAGCGGGCGTGCGCCAGTGGTTCCCGCCAGTCCCCTTACCATCGACCGAGATGCCCTTGCCCTCGGAGCCCGGGCGCCGAAGGGCGTTGGACAGGCTGCCGAGTCGAAGGAATTGGGGGCGGAAGAGACCTCCGCGTCGCCGGCCCCGCCCAGGACCAAGCTGGGGCGTGAGCTTTGGGCCATTCGCCGGGGGATCGTCCAGTCGGGCGTTCCGTTGCTGGACTGGGACCAGATAGAGGCCGAGGTCGCCGCGCGGCGCCGCAGGCGCGGCTGAACTAGTGACGGCGGAGAGCACCTCCAAACCCATTCACAGAACCAGCCGCGTCAGAGTCCTCACTATACAGCAGCCGGCCTAGCGGTCTCCCGCCGACCTGGGCGGGGAGATTGTGTACTCGGAGAACTGAGGTCGGCTCGCCGGATGGCGCGGCCCTCACAAGGGGCCTTCGCTCGGCAGCACGGTGCGGCTCAACAGGAAGTCCATCACCGTTTCGAGCAGGGTGCCGTGCAGGTTGCGCAGCAGGCGGGACTTCAGCGTGAGGTAGTTCTGGGTGCCGGCGAACAGGTCCTGCATCAAGGAGCTGAAGCGGGGGCTGGAACGCATGAGCTGGATCATGCGCTGGGGCACGCTGCGGAACAGCAGGCGGCCCAGGAACAGGCGCTTGGCCAGGCCGGCGCCGAAGGCCAGATCGACGATGAAATCGCGCATCAGCAAGGCGCGGTAGGCGCGGGGCTTCTCCGCGGGCGCCTGGGTTTCCGAGAGCACGACCTGGCTGGCTAGATCGGCCGAGCGGAGCGCGTAGTAAAGGCCCTCTCCGGTCACCGGATCCACCAGCCCGCCCGCGTCCCCCACCGCCATCCAGCCCTGACCCGCCACCCGGTTGTTCCGCCAAGCCGAAGTCTCCAGCGACGGCAGCAGGTGACCGTAGAACTCGGCGCCCTTCCAAGAGATGCCGCGCTCCTCCATGAACGCTTCCAAGTGGGCGCGCAAGACCGGGGCGGGGACGCCTTTTCCGCAGATGCCCACCGAGAGATGGCCGCAGCGGGGGAACACCCAGATGTAGCCCTCCAGCGCGGGCAGGAATTGAATGTCGATGTGCTCCTGCTCGGCCGGGACGTAGTAGCCCAGGGCGTACATCGTGTCGGAGGGCGTCCACTGCGTCCCCAGGTTGCGTAAGGGGTTTCGCGCGCCGGTGGCGGCGATGCAGAAATCCGTCTCCAGCGTGCCGCCGCTGGTGGTCAGCCGCCAGCCGTCAGTGGTGCGCGTGGCTTCGTGCACCCGCGCCTTCTCGATGCGCGCACCGGCGCGCTCGGCGCGTTCGAGCATCATGCGGTTCAGGTCGTAGCGGGAGTAGATGACCAGCGGCTGGCGCAGGGACAGCGTGGCCGCCCCCACGCGCGGGGCCGCCAGCACGGTCTGGGTGACCAAACGTTTCGGAGCATCGTTGCTCAGCAGGAAGGGATAGCGGCTGTAGGCCTTGTAGGTGACGCCGCCGCCGCAGGGCTTCTCCCAGGCCAGCTTGTCGTCGAGGAGTGTGGTTTCCAGCCCCGCCGCCGCCAGCCTTTCCGCGGCAAAGGCGCCCGCGGGACCGCCACCCAGGACTGCGATGCGCTTCATTTGATCGATCCGGAGGGCTTCCTGCTGCCGAGCGGCGGATGGTCGGGAGGGAGACTGGATTTCTGCGGGGCTTGAGCGCCGTGCGGCTGGGTACCCGGCAGCGCCTGTCCTTTGCCTTTCACCACCCAGCGTCCGCCCTTGCGCTCCAGGCTGTAGCGCATCTCCATCCCCGAGGCCGGCCCGCCGCCCTTGGGCCGGAAGGCCACCGTAGCATCCGCTTCATTCTGGCGGAAGGACACCGAGATCACGCTCACTTCGATAGCCGCCGGGTCCAGATCCGGACGGGAGGAGAGGTAATCGACGACGCCCTGGCGCACCGCCTCCGGGGTCTGGCTCCCCCGTCCGCAACCGAACAGCAGGACAGCCAGCAGGCAACAGAAGGCGGCGTGGAACTTCACACCCCGATTATAAGCCTTCTACCGGCGGCTGATTCGGAACGGCGTCCGGCTGTACACTTGATTCGATGAAGAAGCTGCATTGGTGCGTGTTTCCCGCGGCGCTGGCCTTGGCAGCAGCGCTGGTCTTCCAGGCGGCCCAGCCTCCCGGGGCGGTCGAGGAGCGCCTGTGGCGCCACCGCAACTTGGGCAAGGCCTTTTACGAGAATCCCACCACTCATCTCGAGGCCGTCGAGGAGTTTCGGCGGGCGCTGGAGCTGGCGCCGGGCTCCTTCCGTGAGCGGCTGAACTACGGCCTGGCGCTGCTGCGCGCCGGCAGCGTCAAGGAGGGAATCGCGGAACTGGAGAAGGCGCAGAAACAGGATCCTTCTTTGCCGCACACTTGGTTCAACCTGGGCATTGCTTACAAGCGGGAGGGCCGCTACCCGGCCGCCATCGAGCAGTTCGAGCGCATGGTCCGGCTGGCGCCCGACGAGCCGGTCTCGCACTACAATCTGGGCCTGCTCTACAACCTCACCGGCCAGGAGGAGCGCGCGCCCAAGGAGTTCCGCGTCGCCGCGGGCCTGGATGCGAACTTGGTGGCGCCGCGCTTCCAGATCTACAACGCCCATCGGCTCGGTGGGCGCGAGGCGGAATCCGCCAGCGCTCTGGCCGAGTTCCAGCGGGTCAAGGAGGCCCAGAAGGCCGCCGACGAGTCGGAGGACATGGAATGGAGCTACTACGCGGAGGTTTACGAGCCGCGCCAAGCCGAGCCGCTGGGGGAGGATGGGGCGCCGCTCAAGTTCCAGGCTCGCCGATTGAGCGGCGGCGCGGACGC
Source organism: uncultured Solibacteraceae bacterium (assembly GCA_964353255.1). GTDB lineage: Bacteria > Acidobacteriota > Terriglobia > Bryobacterales > Bryobacteraceae > VFZS01. The sequence continues at coordinate 58,087 of CAYGVJ010000005.1, forward strand.
GGCAAGCGCCGGCCTGCTGGTGCTGGCTGCCGACGGCGACGCGCGCCCCGATCTGCTGGCGTGGTCGCGTCTGGGCGTCTCCCTGTACAAGAGGGGAACCGAGCTGCTCGCGGGGCAATCCTGGCCCGCGGGCGTGATTTCCGTTGCGGCCGGCGATTACGATAACGACGGCCTCGCGGATCTGTGCCTGGTGACCGAGACCGAGGCGATGCTATACCACAACGCCGGTGGCAGATTCGAACGCTTGAAGGCGAACCTCCCTGCCGGGCGCTTCAGGAAGGCGTCCTGGCTGGACTACGACCACGACTACGACCTGGACCTGTTCCTGCTGGGCGCCACCTCCGCGGTCGTCCGCAATGAAGGCGCCGCCGGTTTTCGCCGCGTCGAGTTCCCGTTCCTCGCCGGAGAGGCGATTGACGGCGTCCCGTTCCGCCTGATCGCCCACGGCAAGGGATTCGAGTTCGTGGTGAGCCGCCGGGACGGCAGCGGCGTCCTCTATCGGGACCTGCTCGGGGGCAAGTACGAGGCGGCGCCGCTGGAGAGCTTGCCCGCTGGGGCGGCCTACTTGCAGGCATTTGATATCGACAACGACGGCTGGCTGGATGTGGCATTCAGCACGGAGAAGGGTGTGGGGTTCCTGATGAACCGCCAAGGCAGGCTGGAAGCCATGGCTACGCCGGCTGGCGCGGGCGGCTTCGTGTTCGCGGATCTCGCCAATCGCGGCGCTGGAGAACTGGTGGCGGGCGGAGCGGTCTACCGGAATCGCGGCCTGGGAAAATTCGCTGCGGCGGAAACGCCGGCAGGGCTTCTGCGCGCGGCAGCCTGGGCTGAGGCGGATTTCGATCAGGACGGCCGCGTGGACCTGGCCGCAGTGACCCCTGACGGGAGCCTGCAACTGCTCCTCAATCAGACCGCCACCCGCAACCGCTGGTTGCGCGTGGGCCTGAGCGGGGTGAAGAACCTCAAGCTGGGCGCGGGCGCGGAAGTCGAGGTCAAGGCTGGCACGCACTACCAGAAGAAGACGTACCAGGGTGCGCCGCTGCTGTTCGGTCTGGGGTCTGCGCCAGGGGCGGAGACAGTGCGCATCACCTGGGCCAACGGAATGATCCAGAACCAGACCGAGCAGCGCGCCGGGCAGGCCGCCAGCTACAAGGAGGCCCCGCGGCTGTCCGGGTCCTGTCCCATGATCTTTGCCTGGAACGGGCAGGAATTCCAGTTCATCGCCGACGTGCTAGGGGTGGCGCCGCTGGGGGCCAGCGCGGGCGAGGGCAAGTATTTTCCTGTCGATCACGACGAGTACGTCCAGATTGCCGGTCGCGCCCTGGCCGCCGTGGACGGCGGCTACGAGATCCGCCTGGTGAACGAGCTGCGCGAGGTTTCCTACGTGGACCAGGTCCGGCTGATGGCGGTGGATCATCCGGCCGGCATGGAGGTCTTCACCAACGACAAGTTCAAGGCGCCGCCCTTCCCGGAGTTCCGCCTGTTCGGCGTCGAGCGGCGCATCTATCCGGCGACGTCGGTGGACGATCGCGGCCGCGACGTGCTCGGGAAGCTTCTGCGCCGGGACCGCGCCTACCCGGACGAGTTCCGGCGCGACGCCACAGGGGTGGCTGAGATGCACGCGCTCGAACTGGAATTCCCCGGCGGTGCGGCGCGAGAGGGCCGGGCCCTCCTGGTGCTCCACGGCTGGGTGGATTGGGCTGACGGCAGCACGTTCCTGGGCGCCGCGCAGGAGGGCCGTGGCGGGCTCGTCCTGCCTTATTTGCAGGTGAAGGACGCCTCCGGGCGGTGGCAGACCGTCATCCCGGACATGGGCATTCCGGCGGGCATGCCCAAGACTATCGTCGTGGACTTGACCGGCAGGTTCCTGTCGGCGGCGCGGGCGGTGCGCATTGTAACGAACCTGTGCGTCTACTGGGACGAGATCTTCCTGAGCGAGCAGACCGCAGCGCCGCACGCGCGCCTGACCGAAGTGGAGGCCGAGCGCTCCGAGCTGCGTTTCCACGGCTTCTCCGGGCTGATCACCCATCCGGAGCGCAAGCAGCCGGAGACGTTCATCTACAGCGCGGCGACCCCCGCCGCTCCCTGGAACTCAACGCCCGGACTCTACACGCGCTACGGCGAGGTCGGCGAGTTGCTGCGCGAGCCGGACGACCGCTACGTCATCATGGGCTCGGGCGACGAGCTGCGCTTGCGATTCCGCTCCGCCGCGCTGCCCGCGCTCCCCGCCGGCTGGAAGCGGGACTTCCTGCTCAAGGTGGACGGCTGGGAGAAGGACCAGGACCCCAACACGGCGTTCTCCCAGAGCGTCGAACCGCTGCCCTTCCACGCCATGAGCGGCTATCCTTATGGGCCGGGCGAACGCTACCCGGGGGATGCCCTCCATCAGGAGTACTTGAGGAAGTACAACACGCGCCCGGCGCTCCGGCTGCTGGCGGGCCTGCGGCCTTAACACAAACTGGGAAGTCTGTGCCACCGGTGGCACAGGCATTCGTGCCTGTGTTCAGCAACCCATCCGCTGAGGAGCAGGTTCTGCTCCCCAGCGGACAGGAGAATAACTCAGAAGTACAACTTCGCAGCGATCTGGATGATGCGCGGATCGAGCGTGCCGGTGACCGTGCCGAAGCCCCAGCGCCCGCCGGTGCCGCCGAGCGCGGTGGGCAGGTTGGTCACCTTCCCGGTCTGGTCGAAGGTGACGCCGTTGTTGAACCCGCTGAACTGCGTGTGGTTGGGAGCGTTGAACATCTCCAGGCGGACCTGGATAAACCGCTGCTCGTTGCTGGTGTAAGGGAAGCTCTTGAAGATAGAGACGTTCCAGTTGTTCACGCCCGGGTTATAGATGTAGCGCAGGGCCGACTCGAGGCCCACGCTCCCCTTCGCCGGCGGCGCCAGCACCGAGGAGTCCAGCCAGGAGTAGATGGTCCGCTTGTCGCCCGACACCTGCGGGTTGCCCTTGAGGACTACCCGCGCCCCCCAGGTCGGGTCGCCGGTGTACCGTTCGGCCAGGTTGCTCAGGCCCGAGATGGTCCAGCCGACGTTGGTGGGGCTGCCGGTGGTCATCGCCGTAACGCCGGAGATCGTCCAGCCGTTGAAGACTGCCCGGCCGACGGGGTTATCCAGGAAGTTGCCTCCCTTGGCCACCTTGGGCGTGTCGTAGATGTAGTTGAACACCAGGTACTGGCGCCGGTCGAACGCCAGCGGGGCGTAGTTCCCCATCCGGCTGTTGAGCGGAGCCAGAGCGTCGCCGTGGCCTCCGGTCATTCCCAACGCCTTGGACCAGGTGTAAGCCACCCCGAATTGGAGGCCCTTCGCCAGCCGGCGGTTCAAGGCCAACTGGAGCGCGTTGTAATTGGAGATGGCGGTGAACTGCCGGAGGTTGATGTCCCCATAGCCCGGGTAAGGGCGGTAAAAGTTCGGGGACAGGGTCGTGCTGCCGTCGTACTTGGGCGTCACCGTCGGATCCTGGTTCTGCGGCAGCCAGGCGGTGCCGAATCCGGGACGGTTCAGGTTCCAGGTGCCCGCCAGGTGGCGCGAGATCGAGCCCGCGTAACCGGCATCGAGCAGCATCTGCCCCGGCAACTGGTGCTGGATGCTCAAGTTCCAGTTATAGGTGGTCGGGATCTCGCCGCTCTTGGCGAAGCTGTTCACTGAGACGGGGTAAAGCACGCCCTGCGTGGAGGCAATCGTGGCCAGGTTCCCGTAGTACAGGGTCGGCGTGAGCGTCGAGGGCGGGTTCGGCAGCGTGTCGAACACGGGATTCCCCTGGACCCGCTCGTAGAAGACTCCGCCGCCCAGGCGGAAGACGGTCTTGGTGGACCACTCGGGGTTGTAAGCGAGGCCAAAGCGTGGGGCATAATGCACGCCACGGCTGTCCATCAGGCCTCGCGGGTACCCGTTCACGCCCGCCTGCCCGATGCCGTTCACATAAGCGCCGTCGATCAGCCGGCCCGTGCCGGAGACCAGCCCGCCGATGTAGGCGGCCGGGTAGAACTTGCCATCCACCGGGTTGTACGCCCCGGCGCTGCCCGTGGCCGGGTTGATCCGCCGCTGATACATCGCCGCCACCTGGCTCGGATTCCACAGCAAGGGGTTGAACGAGGAGGTCTGTAGGTCGGCATCGAACTGCGGCTGGATGATGTAGAACCGAATGCCGACGTCGATGGTCACCCGCGGGGCCACCTTCCAGGTGTCGGCGATGTACCACTCCACGTTAGTGTAGCGGTACAGGCCGTTGCGGATGATGTTGGACTGCTGGAGGGTGTTGAAGTTGCCCAGCAGCGCGTTGGAGAACGCCCAGCCCGTGTTGCCGGGGTTGCTGGTGTCGCGGGCGAAATCGATGCTGCCGTTGGCCGGCGTGAACGCGGTCTGGTCCTTGCGGCTGCGCTGGATGTAGAAGCCCACCTTGAGCTGATGGCCCGTGAACACCTTGGCGAGGTTATCGGTGAAGTCGAAGGTGTTGTTCACGTTCAGGAACGGCGTGCCGTTGAAGCTGGAGTTGGGCGCATTGGGCACCCCGCCGTACCTCCAGTTCTGTACCAGGCCGAGCGGATCGGCGTTGGGGAACGGCATGACGTAGCTCAGGTTCACCTTCGAGCGCTGGAAGGCCTGGTCCACCGGGGTGATGTCCAGGCGGTTGCGGCTGGGCCCGAAGATGAACTCGTTGGTTAGGGTGGGGTTGATGATGGTGGTCAGGTTGGCGATGGCCGACAGGCCGGGCTGGCCAAAGTGCATCGGCCCGAACGGGATGTTGTAGTCCGCGTTCCACTGCCCGTAGGGCATGATCTGGTCGTCTTTGTCGCGGATCACGCGGAAGTAGGCGCGCCACTTTTCGCTGACGTTCCAGTCGATGCGCGCGATGAGCTGCCGCCGCGGATAGGACGCCGAGATCTGCGACTGGTAGTTGTAGTCCGGCCGGTCGGAGACGTTGGGCGCGGGATACCAGCTCAGAATCTTGGCCCCATCCGCATTCCACCGCTGTTGCGGAATGATGTTGCCGGGGAAGGGCTGCTTGGTCGTGGGGTCCGTGATGGTCACCGCACGCCCGTCGCTCTCGTGGGTCTTCGAGAAGTTGCCCTGACGCTCCTCGGCCGTCGGAACCGTAACGTACCGGGTGGTGTTGGGGATCAACTGGTTCTGCCACTCTCTCCCCACGAAGAAGAACAGCTTGTCCTTGTTCTTGTTGAATCGCCCGGGGATGTAGGCCGGACCGCCGAGGTTGAAGCCCTGGTAGTTGTACCGGTACTTCTTCTTGGTGGTGACGTTGTCGGCGTTGTTGCGCCAGGTCTGGGCGTTCAAGCCTTCATGGCGGTGGAACCAGTAGCCGGTCCCGTGGAAGTTCTGGGTGCCGCTCTTGGTCACAATGTTGATGGCGGCGCCCGTGGAGCGCCCGAAGTCCGCCGGCTGGCTGTTGGTGATGACCTTAAACTCGGCCACCGCGTCGATGTTCAGGCTGGTATGCTGCGTGCCGTTGGACCCGGTGTCCATGTTGGTCACGCCGTCCAGCGTGACGTTGTTCTGGTCGCCGCGCTGGCCGTTGGCGAAAATGTTGCCGATGCCGCCCGGTCCGGCCACCTGCCCATCGAAGGTGCTGACCACACCCGGCACGACACCGACCAGGCTGAGGTAGTTGCGCCCATTCAGGGCGAGGTTCACCGTCTGGATCCCGGTGATGACGCCGGAGCGCTCGGCGCTCTGGGTCTGCAACTGCACCGTGCTGGCCTCGACGGTGATGGTCTCGGTCAGCGCGCCAACCTCCAGCGTGATGTCGCCGATGCCGATGCGGTCGTTAGCGAACAGCCTTATGTCTTTTCTTTCAAACTTTTTGAAGCCCGTCGCCTCTACCGTCAGCGTGTAGGCAGCCGGCACGAGCGGGGTGATGACGAAACTCCCGTCGGGGCCGCTGGTCAGCTCGCGGGTCACGGTGCCCTGGGCCTGGTTGACCAGGATAACCTTGGCGTTGGGGACGACCGCCCCCTGCCGGTCCTTGACCACGCCCGAAATGGAGCCCGAGGTCTGCTGGGCCCAGGCCAGCGTGGAAACACAGCACAGCACGATCAGCAGGATGGCGGCCCTGCCGGACCAAGCGTATTTGTTCAAAGGTCGCACTATATACCTCCTCTTTGGTGTTAGACCAACCTCACCTTCGACAATAGCCGCAAAGGCGGCCCGGGGCAATTGACTTTTTTTCAAGGAAGATTTACCCTGGGTGAACGTGGAACTGAAGCAAATTCACAGCCTGGTCACCCTGGCGGAGCTGGGGAGCATCAGCCTGACGGCGCAGAGGCTGCATCTATGTCCGGCCGCCATTCATAAGCAGCTCAAAGCCCTGGAAGCGGAACTGGAGGCGCGGCTGTATGAGAGGATCGGGCGCCGCCTGCAACTGACGCAGGCGGCGGAGATCCTGCTTCCCTATCTGAAAGACGCGCTAGGGCAATGTGACGCGGCGCGCTCGGCGCTGGAGGAGTGGAAGGGCGTGAGACGCGGGCAGGTTCGCATCGGGGCGGGGCCGGCCTTGAGCAGCTCGATTCTGCCGGTGTTTCTGAAAAGGTTCCGGCGCGTATACCCGCTCGTGGACCTGCTGGTGGAGACCGGAACCGCGCCGGTGGTGATCAACAAGCTGAACCAGGGCTCACTGGATCTGGCGCTGCTGGTGTCCTCGGACCTGACCGAGGGGCCGGATATCCGGGTGGAAGCCCACTGGGACTTCGAGATGGTGCTGGTGTCGCACCTGCGGCACGCCCCGCGGCGGTGCTCGCTGGCGGAACTGGAGGGTTTCCCCTTCATCCTGTTCCCGAGAGGCTCCCGCGTGGGAGATCCCATCGACCGCTACTTTGCGGCCCACGGCTTCCGGCCGCGTGTCATTATGAGGTCCGACACGGCGGAGGCCATCAAGGCCATGATCCGCACGGGTTTGGGAATCTCCATGCTGCCCATGTGGAGCGTGGACAGCGAGTTGCGGCAGGGCCGGCTCTGGCTGATCCGGCAGGCGGAGCCGCCGCTGCTGTCGAAGGTCGCCTGGATGAGGCGGGAGTCCAGTTTCGTTCCGCGCCCGGTTCAGGCCTTCATTGCGCTGGCGCAGAAGGCGCAATGGAAGGCGCCGCGGCTAACCAGCGGGGCGGGGCCAGCCGGGCACGGCCCGGCCGGGGCTTCACTGGCAGTGAAACAAGAAGTATGATGTCGATTATGCGCCTGGCCTCAACTTGCTTGCTGCTCGCTTCCATGTCCCTGGCGGCCCAGCCGGAGTGGCGGTCCCAGGGAATCCTGCACCTGGACCAATCGCCCTATGCGAAGCTGCGCTCGGTGCCCGTGCGGGCGGTCAAGATGGGCGAAGGTTTCTGGAGCGCCCGGATGCGGGTGAACGTCGAGCGCAGCATGCCGACGATGCTCCAGCTTCTGGAGGAGCACGGCGTGGTGGACAACTTCCGGCGCCTTACCGGGCGCAAGGATGTACCGCGCCGCGGGCCGCTTTACACAGACTCGGACCTCTACAAGTGGATGGAGGCGGCCGCCCTCGTGCTGCAATCGGGCGATCGCCCCGAGCTGCGCGCCCAACTCGATCGGGTCATCGAGGAGGTGGTAACCGCGCAGGAGCCCAGCGGGTATCTCAACACTTACTATGTTGACGACCGGGCGCGCCTGCGCTTCCAGGAGATGCAGCGCGGCCACGAGCTCTACTGCCTGGGCCACATGCTTCAGGCGGCTATCGCCTGCTGGCGGGCCACGGGGAATCGCCGGCTGCTGGATGCCGGCATCAAGTTCGTCAACTACCTGGCGGAGGATTTCGGTCCCGTGAAACGGCCGCTGTTGACCGGCCATCCGGAGTTCGAGCTGGCGGTGATCGAGCTGTATCGGGTCACGCGCGACCCGCGGCATCTCGAACTAGCCCGCTACCTGCTCAGCGGGGTCGAACGCGAGCGGCTCAAGCTGCGGGAGCAGGAGCTGCGGTACATGTTCAGCGGCAGGCCCTTCCCCGCGCGGACCCAGCTTGAGGGTCACGCCGTGCGCGCCATGTACGCGGCCAGCGGCGCCACCGACTACTACCTTGAAACGGGCGACCCGGCCTACGGCAAGACCCTGGAGCTGCTCTGGCGGGACATGGTGAGTTCCAAAATGTACATCACCGGGGCCGTGGGCTCGCGGGCGCAGGGCGAGGCTTTCGGCGAGCCGTACGAGCTGCCCAACCGCCAGGCTTACACAGAGAGCTGCGCCGCGATTGGCAACCTGATGTGGAATTGGCGCCTGCTGGCTGCCACGGGCGAGGCCCGCTACGCGGACATGCTTGAGCGGGCGCTGTACAACGGCACCAACTCCGGCATGTCGCTGGACGGCACCCTGTACTGCTACCGCAACCCGCTCGAGCTGGGCCTCGAGAAGATTCGTAACCCCTGGTACGATACGACCTGCTGCCCGCCCAACCTCGAGCGCACGCTGGCATCGCTGCCGGGCTACATGTACTCGACCAGCCAAGAGGGAGTTTTCGTGCATCTCTACCATAGCTCGGAGCTGGACTGGAGCGGTTTGAAGCTGGAACAGAAGACCCGCTATCCCTGGGAGGGCGCCGTCGAGATCAGGGTGAGCCCGGCGGAGCCGCGCGAGTTCACGTTGTTCCTACGGGTACCGGCCTGGTCGGCCAGGACGGCGGTGGCGGTGAACGGCCAGCCGTGGAAGGGGGACATCCGCGCGGGCGAGTACCTGCCGTTGCGGCGCACCTGGCAGGCGGATGACCGGGTGGTGCTGACGCTGGACGTGCGGCCACGCTTGACAGTGGCCAATCCGCGGTTAAGCGAGAATGCCGGACGCGTGGCGGTAGAGTTGGGCCCGCTGGTCTACGCGGCCGAGCGAATCGACCAGCAGGGCGTGTCCTCGCTGTTCGATGCGTTCCTGCTTCCGGACGCCCCCCGCGCCGTCTGGCGGCCCGATCTGCTGGGCGGCGTGGTGCTCATCCAGCACGCCGGCGCCGTATACGAGAAGCCCCTCTCCGAGGACCCGCTGTATCAGCCACTGGGGGCCTCAACCGAGCGCCGTAACCGCTTCGTCATCCTGAACCTGATCCCCTACTACGCCTTCGCCAACCGGGAGCTGACGGAGATGCAGGTGTGGCTCCCCTACATGCCGGCCTCACGCTGAACACTTTGTCCATGCTATTTGTAGTGGCATGAACAAGGTTGCCTTGGCGGCATGTCTGGCAGGCGCCGCGGCCCTCTCGGGCCAGACGCAGCTTACCATCTACAATCAGAACTTCGCGGTGGTGAAGGAGCAGCGCGTCCTGGAGCTGAAACAGGGCGAGAGCGAGGTGCGCGTTTCGGACGTCACCGCCCACCTGGAGCCCGACTCGGTGGTGCTGCGTCACCTCAAGCGCCCCGACGCGATTCGCATTCTGGAGCAGAACTACGAGAGCGACCCGCTCAGCGAAGGGCTGCTGCTGCGCAAGTCGGAGGGCCAGGTGCTGGATTTCGAGATCACCGTGCCTCAAACCGGGGAGAAGAGAATCGTCAAGGGCAGGGTCCTGCGCAGTGGCTACGTGCCGCACACCTCCGCCTTTCAGCGCTACGGCCAGCAGTACCGCTACTCGCAGATGGCGATGGCCAGCCCCCAAGGCGGGGGACAGCCCATCGTGGAGGTGGACGGCAAGATCCAGTTCGGGCTGCCGGGCAAACCGATCTTCCAGGCGCTGGACCCGAAGGCCTTCCTGAAGCCGACGCTGCTGTGGCGGCTGTGGACCGACCGCGCCGGGCGGCACGAGACCGAGTTCTCCTATCTCACCGGCGGGATGCGCTGGGAGGCGACCTACAATGTCGTCGCGCCCGAGAAGGGCGACGCGTTCGACCTCGTCGGCTGGGTGACGCTGGAGAACATGAGCGGCAAAGATTTCGAGAACGCCAGCGTCAAGCTGATGGCGGGCGACGTGGCGCGGGCGCGCGCGGAAGGGGAGAGAGACACCGCCGCGCGCGCCGAGTTGGGCGTGGTGGCCGGCGTCCCGGTGCCCGTCACGGAGCGGACTTTCGACGAGTACCACCTCTACACCCTGCCGCGCCCGACTACGGTGCTGGATCGCGAGATCAAGCAGGTGGAGTTCGTGCGCGCCGCCAACGTGCCCGCCCAGCGCATCTACGTCTACGACGGCTTCAAGGTGGACCCGCGGTATCGGGGCTGGGACTACCAGAATATCCGCACGCAGGCCGAGTACGGCACGGTGAGCAATCCCAAGGTGTGGGTGATGCTGGAGTTCCGGAATTCGCAGGAATCCCGCCTGGGGATGCCGCTGCCCCGAGGCACGGTGAAGGTCTACCGGCGCGACATCGACAACCGCAACGAGTTCGTCGGGGAGGACCAGATCGATCACACGCCCAAGGACGAGGTGGTGCGCCTGTACACGGGCAACGCCTTCGACCTGATCGGGGAACGCCGCCAGACCAACTTCCGGCTCGACACCAGCCGCCGGTGGGCGGAGGAATCCTTCGAGATCAAGGTGCGCAACCACAAGAACGAGGCAGTCGAGGCGCGGGTGGTCGAGCACCTGTACCGCTGGATCCAGTGGGAGATCACCGGCAAGACCATGGACTTTCAGAAGACCGACGCCCGGACCATCGAGTTTCGGCCGAGGATTGCGGCCAACGGCGAGGCCGTGATCAACTATACCGTCCACTACTCGTGGTGACAAGGGGTGCCGGCGGATACGCTTGATCTCGACGATGCAGCCCACGCAATCCGCGGGTCTCACGGTATAATGTCCCGAGGTAGGAAGTCTTTAGAGTCCCGGACTTGAGGGTCGTCTTCCAGGTATGCGCAAAGGAGCAGAACCGTGGTCATTGGCGGAATCATGAATGAGATCGCGGGCGTAACGGTGGTCAAGCAGGCCATCAGCGCCCCGGAAGCGCTGAACGAAGCTTACGATTACCAGCGCCCCAGTTCTTTTTCCCGCGCCTTGCGGGTGGAAGTCGGCGAGGTGGCTGTGCTGCTCATCTCCGGCACGGCCAGCGTGGATGAGAACGGCAACTCGGTTCATGTCGGCGACTTCCGCGCCCAAACCCGGCGGATGCTCCAGAACGTGACCGCGCTACTCGAGCATGGCGGCGGCACCTGGAAGGACGTGGTGCGCACCTGGTACTACCTGCGGGACATCGACCGCGATTACGCGGCGTTCAACGAGGAGCGCACCGCCTTTTACGCCGAGCAGGGCCTGGATCCGCTGCCGGCTTCCACCGGAGTCGAGGCCAAGCTCTGCCGGCCGGAACTGCTCGTGGAGATGGAAGCGGTGGCCATCTTCCCGAAACGTCCCGCGACCGAACCCCGGCCCTGACGGCCTCGGCGGGCGGCGGAGAATCATGCCGCGCCTCCACGTACACCGCAGCGGATTGTGGCTCGGTGCACTGTTGACGGCGACCGCACTGTTTCCGGCGGAGCTCACGGCGCGCCGGGAGCTTCTGCGCCCGCTGGCCCGCTCACACCGGGGCGTGGTCTTCACCCAGCTCCCCACGGGCGTCCCGGCGAAGCCGCCCGCTGGCGGCGTGTTGCGGGCCAGCTACGGCGAAGGCGCCCGGCTGGTGCTGCTTTCCCCGGACGGCGCCACTCGCGGTTTGAGCGAGGGTTTCCAGAGCGCCGCCGACCCGGATGTATCTTTCGATGGCCAGCGCATCCTGTTCGCCGCCAAGAAGAGCGCCGCGGACAACTGGAACATCTACGAGATGCTGGCGGACGGCGCGGGTGTGCGGCAGATCACCCGCGGCGTGGGCAACTGCCGCAGCCCGGTTTACCAGTCTTCCCTGTTTGTGCTGGACTCGGACCGGCCCTGGTATCAAGTCACCTTTGTGAGCGATGCGGCCGACGAGGAAAACGAGTATGGCGGCTCGGCGTCCACGAACCTGTACTCGGTGAAGCTGGACGGCACCAGTCTCCGCCGGCTGACTTTCAACCCCTCCGCGAGCCTGGATCCGTTCCAGATGGGCGATGGGCGCATTCTGTTTGCGAGCTGGCAGCGCCATGACCTCGAGCGCGGGTTGCGGGGCCGGGTGGCGTTGTTCGGAGTGAACCTGGATGGCACCGACTTCGCGCTGTTCGCCGCGGAGGAGGGCCTCCGGATCAAGCACATGCCCTGCGTCACCTCCGACCGTATGGCGGTGTTCGTCGAAACCGACCAGGCGCCCTGGGACGGGGCGGGGCGTCTGGCCGCGGTGAGCCTGCGCCGTAACCTGCATTCTCATCGAGCGATTACCGCGCCGGCGGACGGCCTATTCCATTCGCCCTCGCCGCTGCCGGACGGAGCGGTGCTGGTCTCGCGCCGGCCCGCTGACGGCGCGGGAACGCACGGCATCTACCGGCTGGATCCGGCCACCGGGCGGCGCGAGCTGCTCTTTGACGACCCCGGCTGGCACGACATCCAGGCCAAGCTGGTGGCGCCGCGTCCCGAGCCGGATGGGCGCTCCTCGGTGGTCGAAGAGAAGGACCCGACGGGGAAGTTCTATTGCCTCAGCGCTTACACTGCGGATGTGCGGCTGCCGGCCGGGGAGGCGAAGCGCTTACGAGTACTGGAGGGTTTGCCGCGCCGTGTGGGAGAGCGGCGCCAGACGGGCCTGCTACCTACGCGGCTGCTGGGGGAGATCAATCTGGAAGAGGACGGCTCATTCAACATCCAGACGCCGGCGAACATTCCGATTCGACTGCAAGTGCTCGACGCCCGCGGGATGGCCCTGCGGTCGAGCGCCTGGATTTGGGTGAAGAACCGCGAGTCGCGCGGCTGCATCGGGTGCCACGAAGACGGTGAACTGACGCCCGAGAACCGCCTGGCCCAGGCGCTGACGCGCCCCTCGATCCCGCTGACGCTGCCGCCGGAGAAGCGCCGCACGGTGGACTTCCGCCGGGACGTCGCGCCCATCCTGGCGGCCAAGTGCGCCACTCAAGCCTGCCACGCCGGCGGCCTTGGCGTTTTCTCGAAGTTCATCCATCCCGGGCAGGCGCGCACCAGCCCGCTCGTCCGGTCCGTGCTGGGGCATGCCAAGCCCATGCCCCCTGGCGGCTCCCCGCCCTTGACTCCAGACGAGAAGCGGACCATCATCGAATGGATCGACCTGGGAGCACAGCCGTGAGGGGAGCGGGCGCATTCTGGCTGGCGGCGGTAGTGGCCTTCGCCGCGGCAGGTCCTAACCTGCCCGTCTTCACCGATGTCACGAAGGCCGCCGGCATCACCTTCAAGCACAGCTACGGCGACCACCATCTGGACAACATCGTCGAGGGCACGGGCGCAGGCGCCTGCTTCTTCGACTACAACAACGACGGCTTCCTGGACATCTACTTCGTCACCGGCACCTGGACGCGCAACGTCAGCGACAACGAAGGCCGGGACCTCAGGGGGAAGCTCTCCAACCGCCTGTACCGCAACAACGGCGACGGCACTTTCACGGATGTCACCGAGCGGGCCGGGGTGGACGGCAAAGGGATCTTCAGCTCGGGCTGCTCGGCGGCGGACTACGACAACGACGGCCACGTCGATCTTTACGTGCTCAACTACGGCCCCAACATCCTCTACCACAACAATGGGGGCGGCACCTTCACCGACGTCTCGAAGAAATCCGGCCTGGACAGCCCGCGCTGGAGCCTGCACGCCGTCTGGTTCGACTACAACAACGACGGCTGGCTGGATGTCTACGTCGCCAACTACCTAAAGTACGACGACGGCAAGTTCCGCGACTTCTACCCGGCCGCAGGCTACCCAGGACCGCTCAGCTACAGCGGCGAGCCCGACGCGCTTTACCGCAACAACGGCGACGGCGCCTTCACCGACGTCACCCAGGAGGCCGGCGTCTACAAACGAGACGGGCGGGCCATGAGCGTGACCGCCGCCGACTTCCGCAACTGCGGGTTGCTGGACATCTTCGTCGCCAATGACGCGATGGAGAACTTCTACTTCCAGAACCAGGGCAACGGCAGGTTCGTCGAGAAAGCGCTGGGGATGGGGGTGGCCTTCGGCGAGAGCGGCCAGGGGGTCGCCAACATGGGCCCGGTGGTGGGCGACGTCAACCGCGACGGCCGCCTGGACATCTTCATCCCCAACCTGAACTACTGCATCCTGTTCCAGCAGGGCAAGCGCGGCTTCGAGGACCGCACTCACCCCGCCGGCCTGTCGATGAGCTTGGGCCAATACGCCGGCTGGGGCGCGGTCCTGTTTGACTACGACAACGACGGCTGGCTGGATGTCTTCACGGTCCACGGCGACGCGCACCACGAATACGTGCAGGAAGACACCCTCATGCGGAACCGCGGCGACGGCGCCTTCGAGGATGTCTCCGATCAGTCCGGCCAGTTCTTCCACGAGAAGTACGTGGGTCGCGGAGCCGCCTGGGCCGACTACGACAACGACGGCGACATCGACCTGCTGGTGGTCAACTTGAACGACTCCGCCAAGCTGCTCCGCAACGACGGCGGCAACCGGAGCAACTGGCTCTCGGTCGAGGCAAGGCTGAAGTTCCCCACCGGGACGCGCACTGCCATCGGGGCGCGCGTGACGGTGACGACCGGCGCGCTGCGCCAGATCGACGATGTCAACCCGGTTCGGGGATACCTCTCGCAGGGCGACCCGCGGCTGCACTTCGGCCTGGGCCAGGCGGCTTACGCCGACCTGGTCGAGATCCGCTGGCCCGACGGCGCGGTCGAGAAGTTCGCGAAGGTCAAAGCCAACCAGTTCCTGAAGCTGGTGCACGAGGCGAAGGCAAAGTGAGAACCGGCTGTCTGCTCCTGCTGTTGACGCTGGCCCTCCAAGGCGCGCCGAAGAGGCCGGTACATGTCGGCGCTCGGGTCTGCGCGGGCTGCCACTCGGGGAAAGCCGTCGGAAACCAATACGGCCTGTGGCTGAATTCGAAGCACAGCCAGGCGCATGCCGCCCTGGCACGGCCCGAGGCGCCCGAGATCGCCAGGATCAGCGGCCTGCGGCAGCCGCCCCAGCAGGCCCCCATCTGCCTGGGCTGCCACGCCACCGCGTTCTCCGCCGAGGATTGGGAGAAGGACGAGACCTTCCGCATCGAGGACGGCGTGCAGTGCGAAGGCTGCCACGGGCCGGGCAGCGAGTACGCCTTCGAAAACGTCATGCGCGACCGCCCGGCGGCCATGAAAGCCGGCCTGATGATGCCCGGTGAGCGCGAATGCATGAACTGCCACCTCGAGCTAGGCTCGCACGTGGCTGTGCTGCATTCGCCGCAGCTCGACCCCAAGAAGGGCCTGGGGCAGATCGCGCATCCCTTGCCCAAAGCCCCGGTTTCAGGGGCGGTCCCTGCTCGGGCGGCTTCCCAGCAGACGGCCGGCCCCAAGTATGCCGGTTCGGCGGCCTGCGGCAAGTGCCACAGAGGCGCCGGGATGGGCCACCAGTACAGCCTGTGGCGCATGAGCGCCCATGCCCGGGCCTGGGCCAGCCTCAGTACCCCGAGGGCTTACGAAATGGCCGCCCGGCAGGGCCTCAAGGAGGAGCCGCAGAGGGCGGCCGAATGCCTGAAGTGCCACGCGATGGGGTACGGAGCGGCGCACCTGGCCTCCTCGACGGTCGATGAGGGTGTGGGCTGCGAGGCGTGCCACGGCCCGGGCAGCGAGTATTTGGCCGAAGCCATCATGCGCGACCGGCCAGCGGCCACGGCCGCGGGCCTGAAGCCCGCGCCGCGCGAGGCCTGCGCGGCCTGCCACCAGTCGCAGAAGTTCAACCTGGCGGAGGCTCTCAAGAAGATCGCCCATCCCACCAAGCTGCCTGCGGCGGCCAACACACCGCGCTACAGGACCCCGCTGAACCTGGCGCTGCGGCCGGACGGAAGGGAACTCTACGTCGCCTGCGAGTCTTCGGATTCGGTCATCGTGGTGGACCTGGCGCAGCGGGAGAAGGTGGCCGAGATCCCGGTGGGCGGCAACCCGGCGGACGTGACCTTCTCGCCGGACGGGCGGCGCGCCTTTGTGAGCAACCGCCTGGATGACACCGTCTCGGTGATCGACGTGGCCGCGCGCAAACTCATCCAGACCCTGCGCGTGGGCGATGAGCCGCACGGCCTGCTGACCGATCAGCAGGGCAAGCTGCTCTATGTGCTGAACACCTCCTCAGACGACATCTCCGTTTTCGACGCTGCCAGCCTGAAGTGGGTGAAGAACCTGAGCGCCAGCCGGGGGCCGTGGTCGCTGGCGCGCTCGCCCGCCGGCGACCGGATCCTGGTGACCAACACCCTGGCGCGCTTCGCTTTTCGCGCTCCGTTCGTCTCGGAAGCGACGGTCATCGAAACCGGGCGGGGCGTGGTCGAGGACCGGCTCATCGTTCCTGGCGCCAACCTGATGATAGGGGTGGACTGGCACCCCAGCGGGCAGTTCGCCCTGGCCACCTTGAACCGCACCAAGACGCTGGTGCCGATGACGCGGCTGCTGCAAGGCTGGACCATAACCAACGGCCTGGCCATCCTGTGGCGCGACGGGCGGGTCGATGAGGTCTTGCTGGATGAAGCCGACCTGGGCTTCGCCGACGCCACCGACGTGGCCTGCACCCCGGATGGGCGCTACGCTCTGGCGACCAGTTCCGGTACTGACCGCGTGGCCGTGGTGGAGATCCGGCGGCTGATGGACCTGCTGCGCCGCTCGACCGCCTACGAGCGGGAGCACGTGCTGCCCAATCATCTGGGCCACTCGAGCGAGTTCATCGTCAAGCACATCGCCACAGGCCGCAGCCCCCGCGGCGTCCTGGTCACGCCGGACAGCAAGGGGGCCTTCGTGGCCAACTCGCTGGACGATTCGCTCACCGTCATCGACCTGGCGCGGCTGGAGGCCGTTGCCCGCGTGGATCTAGGCGGACCGAAGGAGGTCACCAAGGCCCGCTACGGCGAGCGGCTGTTTCACAACGCCAGCATCACCTTCCACCGCCAGTACTCTTGTCACTCCTGCCATCCGGACGGACACGTGGACGCCCTCAGCTACGACATCGAGGCCGACGGCATCGGCATCAGCCCGGTGGACAACCGGACGCTGCGCGGCATCCTGGACACGGCGCCGTTCAAATGGGAAGGCACCAATCCCAGCCTGGCGCGGCAGTGCGGGGCGCGGCTGTCGGTGTTTTTCACCCGCATCCAGCCCTTTACGCCCGAGGAGTTGGCGGCGGTGGACTACTACATAACGACCATTCCGCGCCCGCCCAACCGCTACCGGGCGCTGGGCGCGCCGCTTAGCCCGGCCCAGCGTCGCGGCAAGGCCGTCTTCGAGCGGAGCATAACCGCCGACGGGCGGGTGATCTCGATCGAGAACCGCTGCGTCACCTGCCATTTCCCGCCGTACTACACGGACCGGCGGGTCCACGACATCGGCACCCGGCATGTCTACGACCGCCAGGGCCGCTTCGATACGCCGCACCTGAACAACATTTACGATTCGGCGCCTTACCTGCATAACGGCATAGCGCCCACGCTGGAGGAGATTTGGACGGTCTTCAACCCCGACGACCGGCACGGGGTAACCAACGACTTGACCAAGGACCAGCTCAACGACTTGATTGAGTATTTGAGGACTCTTTAGGAATGCAAATGAGGCCGCTTATTGTGTTAACGCTGAGCCTGGTGGCCGCTAACGCAGCTCCGCCCCCGAAGCTGCCCTACGTCTACACCCGGTGGAAGCACTTCACGGTGGAGAGCGGCTTGCCCAACGATCACATCTTCGCCGTGAAGGTGGATGGCCCGCGTGTTTGGGTAGGCACCGAAGACGGCCTGGCGATGATCGACAAGCGCACGGGGAAGATCCGAAGCTGGCGCGAGAAAGACGGCCTGCCCTGGCGGGTGGTGACGGGAATCGATGTCAATCAGAAGACGGGCGAGGTCTGGCTGGCGCTGTTCGGCGGGGGCCTGGCGCGCTTCAGCGGCGGGCGCTTCGATCACTGGCACCAGCTCAACAGCGGCTTGGTCAACGACGTGGTATATGGCGTGGCGGTCGAAAACGACAACGTGTGGGCCGCTACCACCGCCGGGGCCAGCCGCTACAACACGGTGACCGGGGAATGGACCATCTTCACCGAGAAGAACGCGCCCATGGAGGAGATCTGGAACTACGGCGTGCATTACGCCGACGGCAAAGTGTACCTGGCGGTATGGGGCAGCGGGGTGTTGGAGTACGACGTAGCCACAGGGCGCTGGAAGGACTACCTGGACCCGGACGGGGAGATGGAGATCGACCTGTACCGCGACGACGGCATCATCCACGTCATCACGACGGGCGCCGACTACGTCGAGAAGACCCTGTGGGTGTCAACCTACTTCGGGGTGTGCCGCTACGACGGGCGTCACTGGCGCGGCTTCTTCAACCAGGACTCGGGCCTGCCCAGCGACTTCGTTAACAACCTGCGCGCCCGCAGCGCCAACGAGGCTTGGTTTTGCAGCGACAAGGGGCTGGGCGTGGTCACCGATGTGCCCACTAACACCTGGGTGGCCTACACGCGCAACCCGACCGGCAAAGGGGGCAAGGCGGTGGTGACGCGCGACAAGCAGGTGCTCGAAACCGTCGAATTGGAAGTGGGCGTGCCCCACAGCTTCATGATTTGCGCCGATCTCGACGGCAACGATGTCTGGGTTGGCACCGGCAAGGGCCTGGGCCACGGCATTGGCGAGGGCTACTACCCCGGCCTGCGCGAACGCCCAGGTCTGACGGCCGCCGTGAAGAAGGGAGGTAAACCATGAGGGGGAGGCGCCTGCTGGGATTGTGTTTGGTGGCGGGCGGCATGGTGGCGCAGAAGCCGCTCATCGACCCGGACACCGCCGAGGTGCTGCGCCGCATCAACGCCGCCAGCGCCTACCAGGTTCCTGAGCTCAAGCTCAGGAAGGACGACAACTACGCCAACACGCCCCAGGATGTCGAGCCGTTTGGGGCAGTCAAGCCGTACAAGGAACACTTCCTGCTCCAGATTGAGTACACCGGCGCGGGGCGCGCCCTCCCGGAGCCGCCCATGGACCTGAAGACGGTCAAGATCGGTTTCATCGGCCCGATCATGTCCACGGTCTCGGTGGCCACCGGCGGCAAGAGCCACGAGGAGGCGCTCGGCATAAAGATGTTGCAGGGCGCCCGGCTGGCCCTCGAAGAGGCCAATGCGCGCGGCGGGTATCTGAAGCGTAAGATCCCCTTCGAGCTGATCATCAGCAACGACAACGGCCTGTGGGGCTCCTCCGGCAACGAGATCATCAAGATGGCTTACAGGGACCACGTCTGGGCCATCTTGGGGACCATCGACGGGGCCAACAGCCACATCGCCATCCGCGTGGCGCTCAAGGCCGAGCTGGTGATGATGAACACGGGCGACACCGACCCCACCTTCATCGAGACCAACATCCCCTGGGTGATGCGGGTGATCGGCGACGACCGCCAGCAGAGCTACCTGCTGGTGGGCTACATGATCCGCAAGCTGGGCTACCAGCGCCTGGGCCTCATTCGCGGCAGCAACCGCTACGGGCGCTTCGGGGTGCGCGAGGTGCGCGACGGCGCGCGCCGGCTGGGCCACCCGGTCGTGCTGGAGATGGCCTACCGGCTGGGCGCCGAGGATTTCAGCCTGCAACTGGAGCGCCTGAGAGAGGCCAACCTGGACGCCGTCGTGCACTGGGGCGACGCGCGAGAGAGCGCCATCATCCTCAACCAGATGCGGCAAATGGGCATGCGGCAGCCTTACTTCACCTGCGACCGCAGCGTCTCGGAGGAGTTCGTCCAGCTCGCCGGGGCCAACGCCGAGGGCGTCGTCTGCGCTTACCCCTGGAACCCCACCCGGCAGGATCCGAAACTGGAGGCCTTCCGCAAAGCCTTCCGCACGCGCTTTGGCGACGAGCCGGAGACCTATGCCGCTCACGCCTACGACGGCATGAACCTGCTGCTCTGGGCCATCCAGGTGGCCGGGCTGAACCGGGCGAAGATCCGCGACTTGCTGGCTTATCGAACCAAGCCCTGGCCGGGGGTCACTGGTGACATCACGCTCAGCGCTTGCCTGGACGACGTGAGCGAAACGTACGTGGCGCGGCGGGAGAACGGCGCCTGGAGGTACTATTCGCGCGAGGACCTGGCGATCCCGCGCGGCTACATTCCGCCGCGGGACCGCGTCAGCCGGGGCCTCGAGTCAGCCAAGACCCAATGAGAGGGGCGCTGCTGCTCCTGGTCTTGCTGCTGTGGGACAGGCCCATGGCCTGTCAGGTCTATCGTGACGCCCGCGAGCAGCGACTCGACTACCACGGGCCTGGGCGCGAACAAGCAGAGCCGCGCGATCTGCGTGAAGTGCTGATCGGGTACTTCGGGCCTCCCGATGCGCGGCATCCGGAAGGCGGCACGCTCTGGGAGGGCGCCCAGCGCGCCATCGAGGAGGCCAATCGAGAGGGCGGCTACAAGGGCTTGCCGTTCCGTTTGGTCCCGGCCTGGGCGGAGAACCCGTGGATCGCGGGCGCGGGCGTGCTGGTGCGGCTGATCTACCAGGAGCGCGTCTGGGCCCTGATCGGCTCGATCGACGGCGCCTCCACCCACCTCGCTGAGCAGGTGGTAGCCAAGGCGCGCCTGACGCTGATCAACCCCGCCGCGAGCGACCGCACCCTCCACGGGGCCAACGTCCCCTGGATGTTCTCCTGCGTGCCAGGCGACCACGTTCAGGCTCCCGTGTTGGTCAAGGCGCTGGGCGGCAGGCCGTTTCTGCTGGTCTCGGCCACCGACCACGACTCCCGCGCCTTTGTGGCGGAGCTGAAGGCGACGCCCGCGTTTCACATCGAGTTCCAGACCGGTACGCCCGATGTGAGCGCACTGGCTCGGCGCGTGGCGGACGCGGCGCCGCAAGCGGTGGTGGTCATTGCGGGGGCGCGCGACAGCGCGCGCGTGGTGGCAGCGCTGCGCAGTTTGGGTTGTGCGGCGCCGATTCTCTGCGGCCCCTCCGCCGGGCGCCGCGCGTTCCTGGAGGAGGCGGGCGGCGCGGCCGAGGGCGTCTTGTTTCCCTGGCTGCTGGAGGGGTCCGGGCGCGACGTGCGGGACTATGCCGCGGCCCACGCTTACGACGCCACGCGCTTGGCGGTGGCGGCCATTCGCCGGGCGGGACTCAACCGCGCGCGCATCCGGGACGCGGTGGCGGAGTTGTCAGGCTTCGCCGGAGTGAGTGGCCGGATAAGCTGGGATAACCTGGGACAGAACACGCGTGCGGTGCGGTTGGGCACGATTCAAGGGGGACGAGCTGTGCCGGCCAGCCGTCAACTCTCCTTCGGCGCTATTCCCAGCGCCTTCATCTTGCGGTGAGTTCCCCCGGGCACCTATACAATAGAGAAGGGGTGTCAGATGACCGCGGTGACGGACTTGGCGTTGGGCAGCCCGGGACTCCGTCGCCTCTGCGAACGGCATCAGGTGCGGGAGCTGGCCGTGTTCGGCTCGGCGGCGCGGGGCGACTTGCGGCCCGACAGCGACATCGACCTGCTGGTGGAATTCGCGCCCGAAGCCGAGATCGGCTTCATTGCGTTCAACCGGCTGGCAGAGGAGCTCTCGGCCCTGGTCGGACGGAAGGTTGACTTGGTGCCGAAAGCGGGACTCAAGGCGGCCATCCGGAATCAGGTGCTGGCGGAAGCTAGGCTCCTTTATGCGGCGTGAACGGCTCTACCTGTTGGACATCCTCGATGCGGCCGACGCGCTGAACCGTTTCGTGGCGGGAAAGAGCCGCGAGGAGTTCCTGGCTGACGAAGTCCTTCAGAGCGCGGTTTTGCAGAAGCTGACGGTGATCGGTGAGGCTGCCGCCCGGTTATCTCGGGAACTCCACGCCCGCCATCCGGACATCGAATGGAAGGAGATCATCGGCTTCCGAAATATCGCCGTCCACGCCTACTTCAGCGTGCAGTGGCCGATGGTTTGGAAAGCGGCTACCTCGGACGCCCCTGAGCTCCGGCCGAAGATCGAGCGCGTCTTGGCCGTCGAGTTTCCGGCAGAACCGGAACAGCCTCACGGCTGACGAAGATGCACACCGTCGCGCCTGCCCGAGCTCTCACAGGCCGGGTACCCTTTGGGTGGCCTGTCCTACTCAGCTCTCTTTCGGCGCAATCCCCAGGGCTTTCATCTTGCGGTAGAGGTGGCTGCGCTCCAGGCCCAGCAGCTCAGCGGCGCGGGTCACATTGCCTCCGGTCTCTTCGAGCTTCTTGAGGATGTAGTCGCGCTCGGCCGCCTGGCGCACTTCCTGCAAGCTGGCGTAGTTGTTGACGGTTCGGTCGGAGGCCCGGCGCAGCGGCCCCAGGGGGACGTGGCGCGCGTCCACGCGCACCTGCGGGTTCATGATCACGATCCGCTCCATCAGGTTGCGCAGCTCGCGCACGTTGCCCGGCCACGCGTACTCCTGAAGCAGCCGGTAGGCCTCCGGCGTCAGCTCCTTGGGCCGGCGCCCATAGGCCGTGGTGAACTCGCTGAGGAAGTAGTCGGCCAACAGCGGGATGTCCTCGCGCCGGTCGCGCAGCGGCGGCACGTAGAAGGGGATCACGTTCAGCCGGTAGAAGAGGTCCTCGCGGAAATTGCCCCGCTCGATCTCCTCCTCCAGGTGCTTGTTAGTGGCGGCGATCACGCGCACGTCCACCTGGACGAACTGCGTGGCGCCCACCGGCTCGAAACGCTGCTCCTCGAGCACGCGCAGCACCTTGGACTGGGTCTTCAGGCTCATGTCGCCCACTTCGTCCAGAAACAGCGTGCCGCCGTCGGCCTTCTGGAACTTGCCGATCTTGTCTTCGCTGGCCCCGGTGAAGCTGCCCTTGCGGTGGCCGAACAGCTCGCTCTCGATAAGTTCC
This sequence comes from uncultured Solibacteraceae bacterium, assembly GCA_964353255.1. Lineage (GTDB taxonomy): Bacteria > Acidobacteriota > Terriglobia > Bryobacterales > Bryobacteraceae > VFZS01. Next base: position 80,844 of record CAYGVJ010000005.1, read on the forward strand.
TCAGGGATGGCGGCGCAGTTGACCTCGACGAACGGCTCGGCGGCGCGCTGGCTCATGGCGTGGAGGGCGCGGGCCACCAGCTCCTTGCCGGTTCCGCTCTCGCCATAGATCAGGACCCTGCCGTTAGTGCCGGCCATGAGCGCCAGTTGCTGCCGGAGGGCCTTCATGGGGACGCACTCGCCGACGATGCGGTACTTCCCCGGCCCCTGCCTCAACTGGAGGTTTTCCAGCTCCAGGCGCCGGTGCCGGAGGGCATTTTTGACCACGATGAAAACCTTCTCGATGGTGAGGGGCTTCTCCAGGAAATCGAAGGCCCCCAGCTTGGTAGCCTTGACCGCCGTCTCGATGGTGCCGTGGCCGGAGATCATCACCACCACGGGGCGATCGGGCGGGGGCATTTCCTGGATGCGAGCCAGGGTTTCCATGCCGTCCAGGCCCGGCAGCCAGACATCCAGCAGCACCAGCTCGCAGGCCTGCCGGGCCAGTTCCTCCAGGCACTGCTCGCCGCTTTCGACCGCCGTGACCCGGTAGCCTTCGTCCTCCAGTACCCCGGCCAGCGACTGGCGGATGCCCGGCTCGTCATCCACCACCAGGATGCGCCGGCGCTTCATAGGGGAGCCTCCCCCGTCGCCAGCGCCGGAATCTCGACGATGAAACGCGCGCCGGTGGGGAGGTTGTCCTCCACGCGGATCGAGGCGTTGTGCTCGGCCAGGATGTGATGCACGATGGCCAGGCCCAGCCCGGTGCCCCGCCCCTTGGTCGAGAAGTAGGGCAGGAAGAGCCGGTCCTTGTCCTCTGGGGAGATGCCGCAGCCGGTGTCGGCCACAATCAGCTCCAGCATTTCGGCCGGGCCCATCCGGGTGGCCACGTGCAGGCGCTTCAGCGGGGCCTCTTGCATAGCGTCGGAGGCGTTATCCACCAGGTTGACCACCACTCGCTTGAACTGCTCGCGGTCGATGTTGGCCGGCGGCAGCCCGGGCGCCAGCTCCTTGTCGAGCTGGATGCCGTTCCAGCGGCCGGAGAACAGGGCCAGCGCGTTCTCGACCACCTCGTTGAGGTCCGAGGGCGCCGGCTGGGCGGTGGGGAAGCCGGCCAACTGCGAGAACTGGTTGACCAGGGTCTTGACCGATTCGACCTCGCGGGCGATGGTGGTGGTGCACTCGCGCAGGATGCGCTGGACCTCGGGCGGGGCTGAGACGCGCTCGAGCTGGCGGCCGATGCGCTCGCCGCACAAGGCGATGGGGGTGAGCGGGTTCTTGATTTCGTGGGCAATCCGGCGCGCCACCTCGTGCCAGGCCGTAGCCTTCTGGGCGCGCAGCAGCTCGCTGGTGTCCTCCAGCACCAGCACGAAGCCGGAGGTGAGTTTGTCCTCCAGGGCGGAAACCGTGGCGGCCAGTAGCAAAGTGCCCCGCTCGGTCTTCAGTTCCAGTTGGCGGACCGCCGCCCCGCTTCTGCGGGCCCGCTTCATCATGTACTTGACGACCGCAGTGTCCTCGCGCGAGAGCAGGTCTTCCAGGCGCGTCGCCGCGGCCACTTTCTCGGGGGGAAAGATCTGGCTGAGGGCGTGGTTGACCCGCTGGATGCGGCCGTCGGCGGTCAGAGAGATAACCCCCGTGGGGATGCTCTCCAGTATGGCTTCGGTAAAGCGCCGGCGGCTCTCCAGTTCCCGGCTGTTGGCCTCCAGCTCCTGGGTCATTTCGTTGAAGGCGCGCACCAGGCTGGCCAGTTCGTCGATGGCGCGCACCTCGACCCGGTGGGCCAGGTTGCCCCGCCGCACCTCCCCGGCGGCGTCCAGCAAAGCCGAGATGGGATTGGAGATCTGCTTGGCCAGGAACAAGGCCAGCCAGGTGGCCAGGAACAGGATGAAGAGCGTGAGCAGCAACAGCAGCAGCAGGTAGAATTTGCGGACGTTCTTGCGCTGGTCGGCCAGCCGCTGGTAGTCGTCAAGGTAACGCTGGATCTCGGCCTCTTTCTGTTTCAGATCCAGGCGCGCCGCCTCGCTGGTTTCCCCGCGTGCCTCGCGGTTCAGCATCCGCGCGATCTCGGCCAGGTTCAGGCGCACGCCCTCCGCCGGGCGGCTGAACCACTTGTCCAGGTTGCGGTTCAGCACCGAGACGCTCCACAGCACCAGGAAGAACACCGGGATGAAGCTCAGCGCCAGCGCGCCCAGCACCAGCTTGGTGCGGATGCGGGAGCCCTCGCGGCCGCTGCGCCGCTCGACGTACAGCTTGACGCCGGTGCGGAACAGGATGAAGCCCAGGGTCACCGTCAGCAGGAAGACCAGGGTGGAGACCGCCCAGTACAGGAAGGTCTCCTGCGAGCTGGTGGGGCCGAATTCGCCGAAACTGAACGAGCCCTGCCAGATGACCAGGGTGGCGGAAATGATCAGCAGGACGACACCCGCCCCGTAGAGGAAACGCTTGCGCATCAGTCTCTTCAGATTATACGGAAAGCCGGGACAGTACACTCTTTCACGGTAAGCGTCAGGCGAACTACATCTTGACAGGCGTCGCCGCTGGGGCTACCGGTTC
>CAYGVJ010000006.1:0-34453 GCA_964353255.1 uncultured Solibacteraceae bacterium
CCCTCCTCCAGACGCGCCCAGAAGTTGATGATCCAGGCGCGGCTCCAGCCGGTGTAAAACCGGGACAGTTCTGAGCTATGAACCTGGCGGTTCATAACACGGCATGAAAATGCTCACCGCGGCCCCACGTAGAATCAACAGCTTGCGGGTATTTTCAGGAGAGGCGGCACTTGCAGCCGCAGTGACTGGCGCCTGAGCCCGGTGGAGGCCGCTGCCCGGATCAGAGCGGCCGGCAGGACTGGCGTTCGATGAGCTCCACACCCAGCACATGGTGCTCCGGGGCGGAAGGCGCTTCGCGCCCGGCCTTGCGCAGCAGGATCTCCACTGCCACTTGGCCGATCTCATATCTAGGCTGGTGAATGGTGGTCAGCGGCGGGCGGATGATGGCGGCCAGCTCCACGTTGTCGAAGCCCACCACGGAGAGATCCTCCGGGACGCTGCGCCCCGCCTCCACAATCGCGCGGATGGCGCCGAAGGCCATGGCATCGTTGCCGGCGAAGATGGCGGTTGCTTCCGGGTGCCTGGCCAGCAACCTCCGCGTCAGCTCGTAGCCGCCCTGATAAGACTGATCGCCGTGCATCACCACCGGCGTGGGCCGGGCCCGGCCGCTGTGCATGGCGCTGAGGAAACCCCGCGCCCGGGCCGCCAGGTTGCCGTGCCGCCGAGGGCCGGTCAGATGTGCGATGACGCGGTGCCCCAGCTTCAGCAGATAGGCTCCGGCTAGGCGGCCGCCGACGAAGTTGTCGCCGCTGACGGTGGAGAAGGCCCGCACCCCCGGGGTGATGTTCAGCAGCACGATGGGCACCCCCGAGGTAGCTAGCTCCTGCTGCTCGGGACGGCCCAAATCGGCCACCGAGTTCATCAGCAGCCCGTCCACGCGCTTTTCCAGCAGGGAGTGCACGTAGCGCATCTGCTTAGCGGGATCCAGATCGCTGTTGCACAGCACCACGTCATAGCCCGCTCGGTAGGCGGCGTCCTCGGCCCCGCGGGCTACCTCGGCGAAATAGGGGTTGCGGATGTCGCTGACGATGAGGCCCAGGGTATGGGAGCGGCCGGTGGCCAGGTCGCGGGCCACACGGTTGGGGCGGTAGCCGAGGCGTTCAGCAGCCTGGCGAACCTTCTGGCGGGTGTTGCGGTGGATGCCGTAGGCGCCACGCAGGGCTCGGGAGACGGTGGAGATGTTGACGCCGACGGCGCGGGCTACGTGGGCCAGAGTAACGGACATATTTGCAAGCGCTTCCTATTGTGCCACGCGGCTTCGGGGCGGGTCAATGGGGGTTTCCCGAAATTCTTCCCTGTTGTTGCAACGAAAAAATGTCACCCTAACTGCAACGAAGAAATGTCACCCTGAAGAGCGGTGGAAATGACGCGGCCGTGGAAAGCATGGAAAACCGCGGAGCGGTTTTCCACCCTTCCCACCGCCGCTTGGAAATCGCTGCGCGATTTCCACATTCCCACCGCCCACAACGACCCTCACGCTTTTCTGGTTCTTTGGATTTGGGTTCATTCCGTTTTTCCATCGCTTCTGTGGGCGCTCGGTTCTCACGGGCGAATCGCCACGGCCGGGCGTCCGGCATAGACATAGATCCTGGGCAGTTTCCTTTTGGCGGTGGCGGGTCTGCGCGGCGCCGCACCCGGGGTGTAGTGCAGTCCCAGGGGCATTTGGTAGAGGCGCTGGTCACCCAACCAAACGTGCAACTCGCCGTTGAGCTGGTGAGAGAGCTCGACCCGCTGGCCGGCGTAGCCGCACTTGCCTTTGACCGATGGCAACTGCATGGGGTGCGCCCCGAAAGGGATCACATGATCCTTGCCCACCACTCGCTCGTAGCGCAGGCTGAACAGCCGGTCCCAGTTGAGCTTCTTGCTCAGGGGCCGGAAGTCGTTGCCGGCTTCCCGGGCCGGCTTGGCGAAGCGTCGGTTGTGGTCCTGGATGAACGTCTCGAGCTGGCGGTTGGCCTCCTCCGGGGTGCTGGCTCCGGCTAAGCGAAGCTCGCTGCGTAGGCGGTCTTGAAAGGTCCTCCACAACCGCTCGATACGCCCCTTGGCTTGGGGCGAAAGCGCCGGGATCTGCTGGATACCCAGCTCCTCCAACACGCGGCCCAAATGGGTGGGCGTCTGGCGACCGGCCAGTTCCTCCTCCGGGGTCCAGTTCTTGTCATTGCGCTGGAAAGTCCCGTGCTGGTCGCGGTAGAGGCTGAGGGGGACGCCGTGGCGCTGGACCAGCATCCGCAGCAGGCGTAGGTAGCCTAGAGTGTCTTCGTATTCCACCTGGAAGCGCGCCGCCAGCACCTGGCCGGTGGCATCGTCCTGAAAGCCGAGCAGGGTCAACAGCGGCCCGCGACCCTCCAGCCAGTCCTCGCGGCTGGCGTCCGCCAGCACCATCAGGCCGAAGCGCGCCTTGCGCTCCCGGCGGGAGCGATAGCGCGGCGGTCGGCGTTTCTGCGGCGAGGGCATCCCGGCGCCGCGCAGGATCCGTCGTACGGTCTCCCGGCTCAAGGCCACGTCCTCCTGCTCCCGGAGCTTCTCGGTCAAGTGCGAGTCATTGAAGCCGGCGTACTTGCCCCGGGCCAACTCCAAGACCTGCTGCCGCACCTCTTCCCGCAGGCCCCAGGGCTTGGGGCGGCCCCAGTTGCCGTGCCGCACCCAATCCACCTCTCCAGGCTGGCAGCGGCCTTTAAGCCGCTGCACCTGGCGCTCACTGAGGTCTAGCAGCTCGGCCGCCTGGGGAACCGTGATGTACCCGGCCACCGCGTTCTCAACCACTCTCAACCTCTGCAACTGCTTCTGGCTCAATTCGATCACCCTCCAGACTGCCACGGGGTGACAGAGTTTCGTTGCAGTTAGGGTGACATTATTTTGGAGCATCTACATCCCGAAATTCTTCCCTTGACACCGGGCGCCTGCTCATAGTAAACTGGCAAGCGCTTGCGAACCTGAGGAGACTGAAGGGTGGGTGTGGTTTCCCTCTCCATGGCCGTGGGTCTGGCCGCCGCGCCAGTTTCGGTGCGCCACGTGGCCGCCAACGTTGTGCGCACCGCCGCCACCAACCAGGAGGGCAGCTACACCATCCTGTCTTTGCCGCCCGGCCAATATGAGGTCACCGCCCACCCCGAAGGCTTCAAGGGCATGCGCCCCAGCACCACTCTGAGATCACCTGGAGGTTTCTATGAAACGTACAAACCGACGTGAGTTCATGAAGGAATCGATCATTTCCAGCGCCGCTGCGGCAACGGCCGTAGCCTCGGCCGGACTGGCCGCTGCAACATCATCCGCCGCTGCCATGGCGGAAGCCAAACGCCTTAAGCTCTGTATTCTTTTCGGCGACGCCCCGGACCGGCCGCCGGCCGAGATCGCCCCTGGCTTTGACGAAGCCGAAATCCCAAACACAATACTGGTGGATCCGCTCTCGGCGGAGCGGGCTTGGGTGAAGAGCCAGGCCCAAGTCGCTGCCTGGAAGCTGCCGCCGATCAAGGTTTCGAGCCACTTCATCAACGGGACCGTAACCGGGCCGGACGTCGATACCGAGTGGCTCGATTTATGGGTGAAGCGTTCGTTCATGCGCCTGGCGCAGGTGGGGGTCGAACTAGTGGGCGTGTACGGCGCTTTCTTCACCTGGCCGGAGGGCTTCTCGAAGACGAAAGCCCGCGACCAGGCGCTGCGCTTCGTCAACTCGCTGGCGGACCATGCTAAGCAGCACCGGATGCGGGTCGTGCTCGAACCGATGGGGCGGCCCGAGACGATGTGGCCGCTGTATTTAGACGGCCTGGCGTTCGCTCGCGAGATTAACCGGCCCGAGATCCGGTTGATGGCCGACACCGCCTATTTCCTTGGGCGTAACCAGCCACTGGAGGACATCTTGAAAGCGCCGGAATACTGCCTGCATTGCCACATCGCCGGCGTGAAGGGCCAACCGGGCGTCGGCGATCGGGTGGCCTACCACACGCGCCTGTTTGAGATCTTTCGCGACATGGGTTACACCCGGGCGGTCTCCTGCGCCTGCCCCTGGGTGGACACCACGGGCTCTGGCAAACTCCAGTTCGGCGTCGAGACGGCGAAGGCGCTGCGATACCTGCAAGACCTGCGCGACAAAGTGTACTCGAAGGGATAGACGGTCCGTTTCAGGAGGGTGTGTGCCGCTCGGCCGACCTCACTCAAGCGCGGGCACACTGGAGTCGGGAGGCACCAGGACCCGAACGCTATGCGGGTTATTCATTAGAGGACAAGGTGCCGCTGAAGTTGGTCGGTGTCCTTATGACTGGAGGTTTAGATTAACGGTATGAATCGACGTGAGTTCATGAAGGATTCGATCATTGCCGGCGCTGCGGCAACCGCCGTAGCCTCGACTGGACTGGCCGCTGCGACATCCTCCGCTGCTGTCCAGACGGAAGCCAAACACTTTAAGCTCTGTGTCTCTTTCGGCGACGTAGTGGAGCGGCCGCCGGGCGATATCTGTTCCGGCTGGGACATGTCCGAGATCCCGATCCAATATCAGTTGATTCCGACGGCGACGCAGGAGGCCTGGGTGAGGAAACAGGCCGAAATCGCTTCCTGGAAGCTGCCGCCGATCAAAGTTTCGAGCCACTTCGTTGGCGGGGTTGGCGTGAACGTAACCGGGGCGGACGTCGATACCGAATGGCACGAGTTCTGGCTGAAGCGCGCGTTCCCGCGGCTGGCGGAAGTGGGGGTCGAAATAGCGGGGGTGTACGGCGGTTTCTTCCCTGTGCCGGAGGGCTTCTCGAAAACGAAAGCTCGCGACCAGGCGCTGCGGTACTTCAACCAAGTGGCGGACCATGCACGGCGGCACGGGATATTGATCGCGATCGAGCCGATGGGGTCGCCCACAACGGTGTTTCCGACATATCTGGACGGCTTGGCGTTCGCTCGCGAGATTGGCCGGCCTGAGATCCGGGTGATGGCCGACATGACCTATTTCGTTCGATATGACCAGCCGCTAGAGGATACTCTGAAAGCGCCGGAATACTGTATACATTGGCACATTTCCGGCGTGAAGGGCCAGCCCGGCGTCGGCGATCTGGTGGCATACCACACGCGCCTGTTCCAGATGCTCCGCGATAGCGGTTACACGCGGGCGGTCTCCACCGCGTGCCCGTGGGTAGACACGACGGGCTCTGGCAAACTCAATATGCGCATCGAGACGACGAAGACGCTGCAATACCTGCGCGATCTACGCGACAAAGTATACTCGAAGGGATAGCCGGTTTGGTTCAGGAGGTTTGTATTGGGCGGCCGACCTCACTCAAGCGCGGGCACACTGGACTCGGGACCAGAACCTGAACGCTATTGGCGCCGTTCATTAGAGGGGCAAAGCGCCGGTGAAGTTGGTCGGTGTCATTGGCCTTGTGTGCGCCAGCCACGGGGACAGGGAATATCCCGGGGCGGCTTCCGCGGATCGGCGTGGCCTGGCGCTGGTGAAGCAACTGAGGGGTAGGCTCTACGGTTGTTCGGTTTCGCAAACGAGCGTAAGTGCAGAGGGAATGGAGGAGGATACCATGAGGTTCTCAGGGATGGTCGTGAGCGTATTTGTGCTTCTGGCTGGGTTGCTGATAGGAAGCATTCCGGCCGCCGCCCAGCAGCCGTCCGGCTCCATCAGCGGCGTGGTACAGGATTCTGCGGGAGCGCTGGTTCCCGGCGCCAGGGTGGAGCTGACGAACCAGCTTCAGGGATCCAGCCGCGTCATGAGTACTAGCACGGAGGGCACGTTCGTATTTACGCCCTTGCAGCCCGCCATCTACACCCTCAGCGTGGAGGCGAGCGGCTTCAAGAAGTCCGTGCAAACGGACATCACACTGTATGCCAACGACCGGCTGTCGCTTCCCGTTACCCTGGAGATTGGGACCCTGACCGAGACTGTGACGGTGGAGGCCAGCGCGGTGCAGTTACAGACGCAGAGCGCGGAGCGCGGGGGCGTAGTCACCGGCACGCAGATGGTCGAAATCGCGCTGAACGGCCGGGGTTGGACGGGGCTCTTGAAGCTGGTGCCGGGAACGCCCTCGGACACCACGGCTTTCAACGGGGCACGGACCGACCAGAACAACCAAACGGTGGACGGCATTACCACCATGGACGCCGGCAGCAACGGCTTTAATGTGGTCGCCATCAACATTGACTCGATCGCCGAGGTGAAGGTCCTGACGAACAGCCAGCAAGCCGAATTCGGCAAGTCCGCCGGAGCCTCCATCCAACTTGTGACCAAGGGCGGGACGCGCGAGTTCCACGGGACCGGGTACTTGTTCCACAGGCACGAGAACCTGAATGCCAATAACTGGCGCAACAACGCGGACAAAGTGCGACGGCCGCTCGGCCGTTACAAGACGTTTGGGTACAATGTCGGCGGCCCGGTTTACATCCCCGGGAAATTCAACCAGAACAAGGACCGGCTGTTCTTCTTCATCGGCCATGAGTGGAATCGGCAGCTTAGCATATCCTCGCTGTATTCGCTAACGATGCCGACAGAGGCCGAGCGGCAGGGCGACTTCGGGCTGACTCACGAAGCCGACGGAAGGCTGGTGACCATCAAGGATCCGACCAGGGGCCTTCCGTTTTCCAACAACATCATCCCCCGCACCCGCTGGCACCCGGACGGCCAGAAAATCTTGACTTTCTATCCTCTGCCCACCGTCGCGGGGAATCCCGCCTACAACTACCAGTCGCAGATCCCCGGAAGCGACAAGCGCATCCAGGGTGTGTACCGCGGCGATTACAACATAAGTGACAACTGGCGACTGTTCGGCCGCATCATTAACAACCACGATGTAATCGTCATCCCTTACGGAAGCCCATACGGAAACAACTGCCGGAACAACCTGGGCTACGGAGCGGGATTCGACACTGGGTACAAGAACTGGGGGGGTGCATTGAACCTGACCACCATCATAAATCCCACCTTCACCAACGAGCTCATTTGGGGCTTCGCCCAGCGCGACAACTACTGCTTCAGCATGGACGACTACGAACCTTATAAGCTGGCGAAGTCAGGCATTAGCTTCCAGCAACTTTACCCGAACGCGGACAAGCTGAAACTGGTCCCCAACTTCAATTTCGGAGGAGTTCCGGGTGCCCCCAGCACCGAATTTAGTGGTCTGCCGTACACCAACTACCCTGCCAACTGGGACCTGGCAGATCATGTGGCCAAGGTCTTTCCCACGCACACGCTCAAAGCCGGGGTGTTTGTCCTGTCGAACCTTAAGAATCAGGTTACAACGGCATGGGTGGCCCCGAGGATTTATTTCGACCGCGATTCACTGAACCCGGGCGACACCAATTGGGCCTACTCCAACGCCCTGCTGGGAAACTTCCGCTCTTACAACCAGGACGAGAAATTTCCCGAAGGGCATTACCAGTTCCACAACGTGGAGTGGTATATCCAGGACAACTGGAAGGTAAAACGCAATTTGACGCTCGATTACGGGATGCGGTTTTACTGGGTTCCGCCGTGGTACGAAAAAATACAGCAGGCCTCGACCTTCAACGCGGAGTTGTATAACCCGTCGCTGGCGGTGGTGCTGTACCAGCCGGCGCTGAATGCGAGTGGGCAAAACGTTGCCCGTAATCCGCGAACGGGAGAACTTTTACCCTTCGTCTTTATGGGAGGGATAGTGCCGGGCGAGGGCAACGCGTACAACGGGATCGCGGTCGGCGGCGTGAACGGCTACCCCAAGGGAATGATGGAAGACCGGGGCATTCACTATGCTCCCCGGTTCGGACTCGCGTGGAGTCCCGGACAGAACCGCCGCACGGTCATCCGGTTCGGGGCCGGGGTGTTCTACGACCGGATTCAGGGCAACCCAATCTTCAACTCGGTCGGGAACCCTCCCAACTTCCGCAATGCGCAGTTGTACTACGGCAACCTCTCATCACTCTCGCCCGGCCAGACGACTTTGTTCCCGGCGGTACTGCGCGGGGGGATGACGAAGGACGGCAAAATTGGAACGACCTACAACTGGAACCTGGGGGTGCAGCGTGAGCTGCCCGGCATGGTACAGCTAGACGTCGCCTATGTGGGTTCGATCTCGCGCCATCTGCCGCTTACCTTTCTAGTAAACGAGGCGCCATATGGCAGCGCCTGGCTGCCCCAGTACCAGGACCCGACGAAAACCCCGAAGTTCGACGGCTCGACTACGCTCCCCGTTAATTTCCTACGCCCCTACGCTGGATACGCCGGTGTCACCATGACAACCAGCGGCGGCAGTTCGAACTTCAACTCGATGCAGATCTCCTTGACGCGCCGCATGAGAGGAGGGCTCGAGCTTGGCATGAACTACATGTGGTCGAAGGCTCTAGGCACGAACGCCGCGACAACTAGTAGTGCGAACAACATTGTGGACACACACAAGGCGGACTACGGCCCGCTGGACATCGACCGCACGCAGAACCTGGTGGTGAACTATATCTACACGCTGCCACGGCTGACGCGGGGCAGCTTACTGGACCATCCGGTCGGTCGCGTGATCTTGGACAACTGGCAGGTTTCCGGCATCGCCTCGTTCACTTCCGGCGCGCCGATCACTCCCAGCTATAGCGTAAGCGGGGTGAGCACTGAGCTGCGCAATCGGCAGATTACCGGTTCGGAGAGCTGGGCGCCAAGGGTGGTGTTCACAGGCAATCCGAACCTCGCCCCTGGCGATCGTGCCCTCGAACGGTGGATCAACACCAGCGTCTTCCAGCCGGCGGCGAAGGGCAGCCTCTCCATGGATTCCGGGCGGGGGGTTATTCGTGGGCCGGGCATCAACAATTGGGACATCTCCATCTTCAAGAACGTGCCGTATGCGGGGGGTGAGCAGCGGCACATCCAGCTCCGAGTGGAGCTGTTCAACGCCTTCAACCACACCCAGTTCAGCGGCATCAACTCGACGGCGACCTTTGACGCTACCGGGAAGATCACCAACCTGCCTACTTCACAGGGCGGCGGAGGCGGCCTGTATGGGTTTGGGACGGTGACCTCGGCGCGCACTGAGCGCCGCATTCAGATCGCGGCCAAGATCTATTTCTAGGACTTTAGTTTGATTGTCCGGTTTTCGAAACGCGTTGAAAAACCGAGAAAGGTTGAGCGTGTTATGAGATCTTCGACGATCATCACCGTATCTGTGCTAGTCGCTCTGCTGATGGCAGCCGCTCCCGCTCCCGCCCAGCAGCCGTCCGGCTCCATCAGCGGCGTGGTCCAGGATTCTGCGGGAGCCCTGGTTCCCGGAGCCAGGGTAGAGCTGATGAACCAGCTTCAGGGATCCAGCCGCGCCATGAGTACTACTACGGAGGGCACGTTCGTATTTACTCCCTTGCAGCCCGCGATCTACACGCTGAGCGTGGAGGCGAGCGGGTTCAAGAAGTTCGTGCAACGAGACATCCGGCTGTACGCCAACGACCGGCTGTCGCTTCCGGTGGCCCTGGAGATTGGGACCCTGACCGAGACCGTGACGGTGGAGGCCAGCGTGGTGCAGTTACAGACGCAGAGCGCGGAGCGCGGCGGCGTAATCACCGGTACACAGGTGCTAGACCTGGCGCTGAACGGCCGAAGCTGGACGGGCCTCTTGAAGCTGGCGCCGGGAATCGTGGCGGACACGAACGCCGTGAACGGGCAACGCACCGACCAGAACAACCAAACGGTGGACGGCATTACCACCGTGGACGCCGGGAGCAACAGCCTGGATGTGGTCGCTGTCGTCATTGACTCGATCGCCGAGTTCAAGGTTCTGACGAACAGCCAGCAAGCCGAATTCGGCAAGTCCTCCGGAGGTTCCATCGAACTCGTGACCAAGAGCGGGACGCGCGAGTTCCACGGGACCGGGTACTGGTTTCACCGGCACGAGGATCTGAATGCCAATAACTGGCGCAACAACGCGGACAAACAGCCACGGCCGCGCTACCGTTTCAACACGCAGGGCTTCAATATCGGCGGCCCGGTTTATATCCCCGGGAAATTCAACCAGAACAAGGACCGGCTGTTCTTCTTCATTGGTCAGGAGTGGCAGCGGGAGCTTTCTCTGCCCTCGCTGTATTCGCTAACGATGCCGACAGCCGCCGAGCGGCAGGGCGACTTCTCGCTGACTCATGAATCCGACGGAAAGCTGGTGACGATCAAGGATCCGGCCAGCAGCCTTCCGTTCCCGAACAACTATATCCCTCCCTCCCGCTGGGGCACGGACGGCCAGAAAATCTTGAGCTTCTATCCTCTGCCCAACGTCGCGGGGCGTCCCGACTACAACTACCAGTCGCAGATTCCCGCGGTGAGCAAGCCCTACCGGGGTATCTATCGGGTCGATTACAACATCAGTTCAAGCTGGCGCGCCTTCGGCCGCTACGTCCCCAACTTCCGGGAGAGCCGTGACCCTTACGGAACCCCGTTCGGAAACAACTGCCAGAACAACCTCGGTTTGGGAAACGGATGGGACACTACCAAGCCGTCCTACATGTATATGATGAACCTGACCACCATCATCAATCCCACCTTTACCAACGAATTCATCTGGGGCACCACCGTCGCCCACCCCCAGTCGCACCCCTCCGACGATGCTTACAGTCGCGAGAAGGCGGGCATTACGTTCCGGCAACTGTACCCGGACGCGGACAAGCTGAAACTGGTCCCCAACTTCTATTATGGAGGAGTTTCGAATCCTCCCTCGACGTCGTTTCAGGGCTTGCCGTACACCAACACCCCAGCCAACTGGGACCTGGCAGATCATTTAGCGAAGGTTTTTCCCGCGCACATAGTCAAAGCCGGGGTGTTTGTTTTATGGAACAAGAAGGATCAGGTTTCGCAGTCATGGGTGGACCCGAGGGTTTATTTCGACCGCGATTCACTGAACCCGGGCGACACCAACTGGGCCTACTCCAACGCCCTGCTGGGAAACTTCCGCTCTTACAACCAGAACGAGAAATTTCCCGAAGGCCATTACCAGTATTTCAACGTGGAGTGGTATATCCAGGACAACTGGAAGGTAAAACGCAATTTGACGCTGGATTACGGGATCCGGTTTTACTGGATTCCGCCATGGTACGAAACATTACAGCAGGTCTCGACCTTCAACGCGGGGTTGTATAACCCGGCGCAGGCGGTGGTGCTGTACCAGCCGGCGCTGGATGCAAGTGGGAAAAAGGTTGCCCGTAATCCGCTAACAGGAGAACTTTTACCCAGTGTCTTTATCGGAGGGATAGTGCCGGGCGTGGGCAACATCGACGACGGGATCGCGGTCGGCGGCGTGAACGGCTACCCCAAGGGAATGATCGAAGACCGGGGCATTCACTACGCTCCGCGGTTCGGGCTGGCGTGGAGTCCCGGACAGAACCGCCGCACGGTCATCCGATTCGGGGCAGGGGTGTTCTACGATCGGATTCAGGGCAACCCAATTTTCTCCACTCTGGGGAACCCTCCCAACTTCCGCAATGGGCAGTTGTACTACGGCAACCTTTCAACAATCTCGTCCGCCCAGCAGAGTCTCTTCCCGGCGGAACTGGCCGGGGGAATGACGCGGGACGGCAAAGTTGGGACCACCTACAACTGGAACCTGGGGGTGCAGCGTGAGCTGCCCGGCATGGTGCAGCTTGACGTCGCCTATGTCGGCTCCATCTCGCGTCACCTGTGGGTGACTTACAAGGTGAACGAGGCGCCTTTTGGCAGAGCCTGGCTGGCCCAGTACCAGGACCCGACGACAACGCCGAAGTTCGACGGCTCGACTGCGCTCCCCGTTAATTTCCTACGCCCCTACGCCGGATACGGCGGCATCAATCTCGCAACCTACGGCGGCAGTTCGAACTTCAACTCGATGCAGATCTCCTTGACGCGCCGCATGAGAGGAGGGATCGAGTTCGGCTTAAGCTACATGTGGTCGAAAGCTCTGGGCACGCAGTCCTCGACAACCAGCACTTCGAACAACGTTTTGGACACACGCAAGGCGGACTACGGCCCGCTTGACTACGACCGCACGCAGAATCTGGTGGTGAACTACATCTACACGCTGCCACGGCTGCCGCGGGGCAGCATCCTGGACCATCCGGTGGGTCGCGTGATCTTGGACAACTGGCAGGTTTCCGGCATCACCACGTTGAATTCCGGCGCGCCGATCACTCCCAGCTATAGCGTAAGCGGGGTGAGCTCTGCGCTGCTCAATCGGCAGATTACCGGCTCGGAGAGCTGGGCGCCAAGGGTGGTGTTCACAGGTAACCCGAACCTCGCCCCTGGCGATCGTACCCTCGATCGGTGGATCAACACCAGCGTCTTCAAGCCGGCGGCGAAGGGCAGCCTCGCCATGGATTCCGGGAGGGGGGTTATTCGTGGGCCGGGCATCAACAATTGGGACATCTCCGTCTTCAAGAACGTGCGGTATGCGAGGGCCGAGCAGCGGTACATTCAGCTCCGAGTGGAGCTGTTCAACGCCTTCAACCACACCCAGTTCAGCGGCATCAACTCGACGGCGACCTTTGACGCTACCGGGAAGATCACCAACCTGCCTACTTCACAGGGCGGCGGAGGCGGCCTGTACGGGTTTGGGGCGGTGAATGGGGCGCGCACTGCCCGCATCATCCAGCTCGCGGCCAAGATTTACTTTTGAGTGGTGGCGGGGAAGCGTATGGGAACCAAGAAACCGGCGAGCATCGCTCTTGCGGTGCTCTCGTTTTGCGTGACTTCAGCGCCGGCCCAGGACTCATTGACCACGGGTTTGGTGGCATGGTGGAAACTGGACGAGACCGGCGGTCGCCAGGCTGCCGACTCTTCTGGCAACGGTCTTCACGGAACCCTGGTGGGCGAACCGAAGTGGCGGCCAGACGGGGGTGTCATCGGCGGAGCGCTGGAGTTCGACGGCATCGGCGACCACATCGTGATCGGCAATCAATCGCAGTTCGATCTCACCGAGGGCATCGCTGTCACGGCGTGGGTGAAGGTTCGCCGCTTCGACAGGAACTGGCAGGCCATTGTCACCAAGGGCGATACTGCCTGGAGGATCGCCAGGGACCGGGACCGGGACTGCGTCCAGTTCGCGTTCAGCTCCGTTCCGAAGGAGCAGTTGCTCAAGGGACGGATCAACGTCAATGACGGTCAGTGGCACCACGTCGCCGGCGTCTACGACGGCCGCAAGATGTTTCTGTACGTTGACGGCAAGCTCGACCTTTCAGCCGAAACGGCGACGAGTATCCCGGTCAACGATCAGCCGGTTTACATTGGCGAGAACTCCCAGCGCCCAGGCCGGCGATGGAACGGGCTTATCGACGACGTGCGGGTTTACAATCGTGCGCTCGCGCCGCAGGAGATCGAGGCTCTGTATGGGCGGGCCGGCCGATAGGCCGCCCAGCAGCGTTGGGGGCGATACCCGATCCTGGTGGAGATGTTCACCAAGCCCAAGCCCGCCGGACTTATCTGCCTCCAGCACCACACCACCGAGGCCTGGTTCCGGAATCTGAAGATCAGGAGAATCGGATCCGGTAGGTCTGTCCGGACCGCACCTTGAGGAGGAACGTTCCTTCCGCCGAAGGCGAAACCCGTATCTGTTTTCTGCCGACTTCGACAGACGCCGCCTGCCCGCGCGGCGGACGGATGCGGTGTTCGCCATCGGCCCCGGCGCGCAGCAGGGCGCCGACCGCCTTGCCGTCACGCCACGTCAGGTCGATTTCGAGGGCGCCGCGCGCCCGCAGGCCGGTGAAAGAGCCTTGCGGCCAGGCCTTGGGAAGCGCCGGGAGGAAATGAATCTCCCCGGCGTGGCTCTGTAGCAGCATCTCGGCCATGCCGGCCGCGCCGCCGAAATTGCCGTCGATCTGGAACGGCGGATGGTTGTCGAACAGATTCGGCAGCGTGGACTTGGCGAGCAGCGCCAGTAGGTGCTCGTGCGCGATGTCGCCCTCCTCCAGACGCGCCCAGAAGTTGATGATCCAGGCGCGGCTCCAGCCGGTGTGGCCGCTGCCGCGGCTGAGCCGACGCTCCAGTGTCACTCGCGCCGCCTGGGCCAGCTCGGGTGTTCCGCGCAGCGTGATCTGGTTCCCCGGGTGCAGCGCGAACAGGTGCGAGATGTGCCGGTGCCCGGGGTCCCGCTCCTCGTAGTCCTCCTGCCATTCCTGGAGCTGGCCGTACTTTCCGATCTTCAGGGCGGGCAGCCGGGCGCGCGCGGCGGCCAGCTTCCGGCGGAATTCGGCGTCGGTCCCCAGGATCTCGCTCGCCTGGATCAGCCGGCTGAAAAGCGCATGGGCGATTTCGATGTCCATAAAGGGCCCCATGGCGAGCGAGCCGGCCGTGCCATCCGGCGCCACGTAGCGATTCTCGGGCGAGAGCGACGGCCCGGTGACCAAATGGCCCTTCCCGTCCTCCACCATGTAATCCAGCAGGAACTCGGCGGCTTCCTTCATCACCGGGTAGGCGCGTTTCGCCAAAAAGTTGCGGTCGCGGGTGAAATCGTAGTGCTCCCACAAATCGAGCGTCAGCCAGGCGCCGCCCATCGGCCAGATCCCGGACGGAACGCCGTCGATCGGCACCGCGTCGCCCCAGAGGTCGGTGTTGTGATGCACGACGAAGCCGCGCGCGCCGTAGTAGGCTTTGGCCGTCTGGCGTCCCGGCCCGCGCGCCATGTCGATGAGGTCGAAGAGCGGCTCATGCAGCTCCGAGAGGTTCGTGACCTCCGCCGGCCAGTAGTTCATTTCGGTGTTGATGTTGATGGTGTATTTGCTGCCCCAGGAGGGAGTCAGGCTCTCGTTCCAGATGCCTTGCAGATTGGCGGGCATGGCGCCGGGGCGGCTCGAGGCGATCAGCAGGTAGCGGCCGTACTGGAAGTAGAGCGCCAGAAGTTGCTCGTCGGTCGCGCCGCCCTGCACGCGCTTCAGACGCTCGTCGGTGGGGAGGCCGGCCGCATCGCCGCCGGCGGGGAGTTCAAGTCTCACCCGGCGGAAGAGCCGCTGGTGATCGGCCACGTGGGCCGAGCGCAGGCGCTCGTAAGGCTGGTTGGCGCTCTTCAGGTAGCGCTCGCACGCGGCCGCGGTGTCGGGGACGCGGAAGTTGGTCGCGGCCGCAACCAGCAGCGTCACGGCGTTGGCCCCTTCCACGCTGAGCCGTTCGCCCTCCGCGCGCACGCGCCCGCCATCGGCGATGGCGCGCACCTGGGCGCGGAACTTCACTCCCACCATCCGCTCTCCGCCCTTGTCCTGCGGTATCGCCTCGCCCGTCATGACCAGCCGGTCGGGCGGCGTGGCGCTGCTCTGGCTGTCGGCGGGCCGGGTCATGGTGGCGCCGAAGGAGAGCTTGCCGGGTTGGTCGCAGCTCAGGCGGATCACGATCACCTGGTCCACCGCCGTGGAGAAGACCTCGCGTGTGAACCGGGCCCCGCCGCTGCCATAAGTCACCCGCACGATGCCGGTGTCAAGATCCAGCTCGCGACGGTAGTCCCTGACCGCCTCCTGCCCGGAGAACCGCAGCCACAGGTCGCCGAGGGTCTGGTAGGGCGGGAGCCGCCTGGGGATGCTCAGCATTCCCTTCTCCGCGAGCGCCTGCGCCTCAGCGATGCGTCCCGCGAACAGCAGCCGCCGGATCTCGAGCACGCTCTCCCGCGCCGCCGGGTTGTTTCGGTCGCGCTTCTCGCCCGCCCAGACCGTGTCTTCGTTGAGCTGGATGCGCTCTTCCTGGACCTGGCCGAACACCATCGCGCCCAGGCGGCCGTTGCCTATGGGCAGCGCCTCCACCCACTGCTGGGCGGGCTGGCGGTACCACAGTGCCGGGCGATCCTGTGACCAGGCCGGAGCCATGGCCAGCAAGCCAAAGCAAAACGCGAGTAGTCTGCGCATTTCGCTGCACAGTCTACACTGCCGCGGCTTCGAACCGCAACAGCGGTAGTGGTGTTATTGCGACAGAATCACGGCGCTGTACGGCCCCAGGCCGATGCTGAGACGGTACGGCATGGAGTCCCAGCCCGGCGCCGCGGCCCAGTTGTCGGGAACCGAATGGTTCCCGAAATCGGGCGAGTAGAAGTTCGAGTCGGAATTGAACCGCACGCGCCACAGTCCGTCCCGCGGCACGCCGATGGTGTAACTGTCGTAGCCGCGATTGGCGAAATTGCACACCACGACCACATCGTCTCCGGGGCCGCCCTCCGACCAGCGATGAAATGCCACCACCTTGTCTGAATGGTTCACGTGGTGGACGTTGACGTGCTGCCCGCGCAGGCCGCGCGTGTTGTCGTACCAGTTGCGGCGCAGCCGGATCAGGTCGCAGTACATACGGTGTACGCCCGCCTGGCGCTCCAGGTTCTCCCAATCGAGCGGCACGCTGTCGCGCCACGGGCCGGTCTCCAGGAACTCCTGTCCTTGGAAGATCATCGGTATGCCCGGCGACGTGAAGACCAGAACGGCGCCCAGCGCCGCGCGTTTTCGCGCGAACCAGCTCGCGGGGTTGCGGCCATCGATGTCGCTCGGCAGTCTCTGTTTGGCGTTGTTCGCGCCGACCTCGTCGTGTGACTCGGTGTAAATCACGCGCTCGAGCGCGTCCGTGCCGTACCGGTGGTAGATGGCCTGCACAATCTCGTTCATGTCGCGGTACTGATCGAACGGATTGGTCAGCGCGCGCCGCACTGGGTGGACGAAGTCGCCGTCCCACTGCGAGTCGAATCCGGCGCCTCCCCATTCGGTCGGCCGGGTCAGCCAGGCATCGTTCCGCAAGTCCTCGGAGACGGTGATCTTCCACGCCTGGTGCCGCTGCAATTCGTCATTCAGCCACCGGAGCAGGTTCCAGCCGTCTTCCAGGTCGGCGGTGTCGCCGTACACCGTGCGGATGTAGGATGTGGCGTCGAACCGGAATCCGTCCATGCGAAACTCCTCGGCCCAGCTCAGCAGGTTGTCGCGCAGGAACTGCCGCACCTCCGGACGGCCGTAGTCGGGCCTGGTATCTCCCCACGGCGTCGATGCCCGCCAGTCGTTGTAGAAGTAGATCCCGCCGTAGCGCCCCTCGAACCAGCCGTCGAACCGCCAGAGGTCCAGATCCGTCGGCCCCAGATGGTTGTAGACTACGTCGAGGATCACGGCAATGCCGTGTGCGTGGGCGTCCTTGACGAACCGCTTCAGCGCTTTCGGCCCGCCGTAGTCCGACTCGACGGCGAAGATCTGCGAGGGGTTGTAGCCCCAGGAGATCCCGCCGGGAAACTCGCTGGTGGGCATGACTTCGATGGCGTTGACCCCGAGCTCGCGCAAGTACGGCAGCTTCTCCCGAACCGCGTCGTACACCCCGGGCGTGCCCGGCGTGTGATCGTTGAAGGTGCCGGTGTGAAGCTCGTAGATGACCAGTTCGTGCCACGCAGGAGCGTGGAAGGTCTGATCCCCCCAGTCGAACTCGCTGTCGCGGATTATGCCGTTTCCGACCGAGCTGGTCACCTCTTTCACGTACGGGTCGATACGCCAATGCGCCTGCCCGTCCCGGTGGATGAGGAACTTATACTGCTGGCCGGCTTCGGCGCCCTCCACATCCACCGACCAGTACCCCGCTCCCTCATGCGCCAGCGGGTGGCTGGAGGGGTTCCAGCCGTTGAACTCGCCGGCCACGCAAACCCCTTCCGCGAAGGGAGCCCAGACGCGGAACGTAACGCCGCCAGGGAATGGAATCGCGCCCATATTGGGCCGTTTGCTGGGTAATGCCGAGGGTTGTACAGCCGCTGCCGCCATAGCACCTCCTCTGGTTAATTCGATTGTAGTCCAGAGGAGCCGCTCGCGGCGCGCCCCTCTACGGCTTGAATGTGACCGCGTTCACCAGGATCTGAGCGTAGACCGGGTTCTCGAACTCGTGGACCGTGTGCCCGGGCATGAAGTACATCACCAGGCCGCGCCCCGCCGTCATGTACCAGCCGGCCCGGTCCTGCATGTACGTCGTGCCGGTTTTCGCGTCGGTGTACTTGAATCCCAGCAGTAGGGTGCGCGGGCCGTGGAAGACGTGGTTGAGGTAAACCTCGGTGTCCTCCAGATGGAAGCCGGCGCGCTGCTGCTCGGTGCTTTCCGTGCTTCTGTACGCCACGCGCAGCGGGTAGGCGACCTTGTGGGTGGTGATGAACTCCTGCGGGGCGAGGTTGACGACCTCGAGCGTCACGCCTTCGATCCATCGGTAGCCGCCTTGCTCGAAAGGCGTTTCCGGCAGCGCGATCTTCAGGAACGGGAACCAGAACTTGTTCCGCCGCTTCCCGGAACTGATCGAGTGATGCAGCAGGATGAGCCGGCCTCCGCCCTCCGCGTAATCGATGAACGCCCGCTCGGCGGGCTCCCCGATCCGCTCGTGAATGTACACCAAGACTACCGGGAAAGAATCCAGCTTCGCCGGCATGTTTTCCTGGGTCACGATCTGGCTTTCCACGCCTGCTCCCGCCTTCAGCTTGGCGGCGAGCACCTCCATGGCGGGTATCTCGTCGGCGACGATCAGGACGGGTCCGGCGCCCAGCAGCGCGATCGGCAAAAGAAGCGCGATAAGGAGTCTCATTTGACCATTCAGCATACGAGCAGAGGCGGCGCCTGTCAATTCGGCGGTTTCTGGATGCCGGGTCGCGGCGCCGCTCTGACGTTGGTGAGCTTCACTACTACCGGATTCGGCCACTTCCGGTCGTTGTACAGCCGCTGCGCGCGCATCACGCGCACGTGTAAGCCGTCCGCTTCCTGTTTCCAGGTGGTCTTCGGCGCCACGTCGGGTTTGTACTCCAGAACCTTGTCGTTCTGTCCCAGCACGCTCGCCTCGGTTTTCTCGGTAGCCCGCACCGACTTCAGGACGATGTCCCTCCAGTCGCCCAGCGTCCACAGGTGCGGCGTCTGCTTGATGAAAGCGTAAACGGTGTTCTCGTCTTTCCTTTTCGTGAACCAGATCTCACCCTCATTGGTCAGCACCCAGGGGCGCGTGGCATAGATGGACTCGTGGTTGACGAACATCCACAACGCGATCTCGCGCAGCCGCTCCTCCTGCTCGATGGGGAGTTCGCCGTCAGGCTTGGGCCCGACGTTCAGCAGCAGGTTGCCGCCCTTGGCCCGGGTCTCGATCAGGATCTCGATGAGCCTCCCGCCCGACTTGTAGAGCTCGTTGGTCGGCTTGTACTGCCACTGGGTGCCCATGGTCAGATTGGACTCCCAGACCCCCTCGAGCGGCGCGCCCGGAATGTACTGCTCGGGTGTCTGAATGGCGCCCCGCGTCACGACGACGTTCGGTTGCAGCTTCCAGGCCAGCTCGCGCAAACCCTCCGCCGGGCCGTCGAAGAACATGACATCGATCGGGCCGTAGTTGGCCAGCAGTTCCTTCACCTGCGCCTGGTCGTGCGCCATCAGGCCCGGGTTGTTGGCCGGAGCCACATCGGGCGTGTTCCGCTGGATGTTCTTGCCGTTCTTGTAGAGCCACCAGAAATCGTCGGGCGAAAAGTAGAAGCCCGGGGCGATGCCTTGTTCGCGGAAGGCCGTGACGATCTCGGCCGTGATGTCGCGGCGGAACGGCGTGTGCAGGATGCTGAAGTCCGTCGTTCGCGTGTCGAACATGCAGAAGCCGGAATGGTGCTTGGTCGTGAATACGACGTACTTCATGCCGGCCAGCTTGGCCAGCACCGCCCAATCCTGCGGGTGGAATTTGCGCGGGTTGAAGCTCGTCGGCAAATCCACGGTGAAGCGCTTGAGGTAGTCCTCGGAGGCGCCCACCATGGAATGGCTGATGACGGACCCGAGCTGGCTGTCCATGCTCCAGTGAATGAACATGCCGAAGCCCAGGTCGCGGAACCATTCCAGGCGGTCCGGGCGGTTCCCCGGCGGTTGAGGCTGCGCGGCCAGCGGCTGTACGCAGCTCAGAGCTGCCAGCAGCAGCCATACGGTCACGGTTCTGTAATGGCGGTGATGGTGGTTCATACGCGCCGCGATTATATGCCAGTTCTGACGTTTCGGTCAACGGCGGGCAAGCCGGTGAGCGCGCCGCAAGGATGCGGTTGCCCTGGGGCGCTCGATCGGCGTAGCCTGGGAACTTTGGAAGACGCTGTGCGGTCAGGTCACTGAGGAATCTGTATGAACGCCATCTCCCTGCTCCTGTGTGCGGCTCTGCTGGCGCCCGCCTCCGCGCTGGCTCAGCCGGCGGTCCGCATCCACGTTGACGGACGCGCTGCCGCCGGGCCGCTCAAACCCGTGTGGAGCTTTTTCGGCTACGATGAGCCGAACTACACCTACATGCAGTACGGCCGCAAGCTCCTGGCGGAGCTTTCTGCTCTCAGCCCGGCGCCGGTCTACATTCGCTGCCACAACTTGCTGAATACCGGCGACGGCACGCCTAGCCTGAAATGGGGCTCGACCAACGCCTATACCGAAGACGCCTCCGGCCGGCCCGTCTACGACTGGACCATTGTGGACCGGATTTTCGACACCTTTCGGGACACCCGCGTCGTCCCGCTGGTCGAAATCGCATTCATGCCCGAGGCTTTGTCCACCCGCCCGCAGCCTTACAAGACGCTGTGGCCGGAGCAGTTCTCGACGGGCTTCGCCTACCCGCCCAAGGACTATCGGAAGTGGGCGGAGCTGGTGTACCGCTGGGTGCGCCATGCCGTCGAGCGCCACGGCCAGCAGGCCGTCGAGTCCTGGTATTGGGAACTGTGGAACGAGCCGGACATTTCCTACTGGCGCGGCACCGCGGAGGAGTACTTCAAGCTGTACGACTTCACCTCCGACGCCCTGAAGCGGGCGCTCCCGACGGCGCGCATCGGCGGACCGCACTCGACCGGCCCGGCGGACGCCAAGGCCGCCGAGTTCCTGCGCGGTTTCCTGGAACACTGCTTGCGCGGCAAGAACCAGGCCACGGGCGGGACGGGCGCGCCGCTGGATTACATCGGCTTCCATGCCAAGGGTAGCCCCGCGGCGGTTGACGGGCACGTTCGCATGGGCATCCGCAACCAGGCGCTGAGCGTTGCGCGCGGCTTCGAGATCGTGGCCTCTTTTCCGGAGCTGCGCGGCAAGCCGGTGATCATCGGCGAGTCCGACCCCGAAGGCTGCGCCGCCTGTTCGGCGCGGACCCATCCGCAGAATGCCTACCGTAACGGGCCGCTCTATTCGTGCTACACGGCCGCGATGCTCAAGCACACGCTCGACCTGGCCGGGCGCTACGGCGCCAACCTGGAAGGCGTGGTGACCTGGGCCTTCGAGTTCGAGGGCCAGCCCTACTTCGACGGTTTCCGCACTCTGGCCAGCAACGGCATCGACAAGCCCGTGCTCAACGTGTTCCGCATGTTCGGTCTCCTGGGCGGAGACCGGCTGAAGGTGGAGAGCGACGGCGCGGCGCCCCTCGACTCGGTCTTGAAGGCGGGGGTGCGCCAGTCGCCCGATGTCAACGCGCTGGCCAGCCGCAAGGAGCGCGAGATCTCGGTCCTGGTCTGGAACTACCACGATGACGACGTGGCCGCCCCCGACGCCGCCGTCGCGCTGGCCGTTTCCGGCCTGCCCGCCTCGGCGCGGCGCGTCCTGATGCGCCACTTCCGCATCGACCAGCGCTACAGCAATGCCCATGCCGCCTGGAAGCAGATGGGCTCGCCGCAGTCGCCCACGCCGGAGCAGTATGCGCGGCTGGAAGCCGCCGGGCGGCTGGAGTTGCTCGAGTCCCCGCAGTGGCTCTTCAGCGCCGGCAAGCTGGAGGTCAGCTTCAGCCTGCCGCGGCAGGGCGTCTCGCTGATCCAGTTCTCTTGGTGAGGGGGACGCTGCGGGCCCCGCTACGCGCTCCCTCTTGCGGTTGACTGCCGGGCGACCAGCCTCGGCTCCAGCAGAATCGTGCGCGGCCGGACCGGGGACTTGGCTTCCACCAGACTGAGCGCCAGTTTGGCCGCGCGCTCGCCGATCAGCGTGCTGTCCTGATCGATGCTGCTCAGCGGCACCCGGAGCAGTTCCGCGTACTTGAGATTGCCGCAGCCGATTACGGCCACATCGTCCGGGATCCGCAGGCTGGCTTCCAGAATGGCCTTCAGGCCGCCCATGGCGGTCGGATCGTTGTAGCAGAACACCCCATCCGGCCGCGGCTCCAGCCGCAGCAACTGGCGCATGGCGTGGTATCCGCTGACGTCGCTGGCGTCGTCTCCGCTCTTGCCCGCCACCAGGTATCCCGGCAGAACGCTCAGCCCGTGCTGCGTCAGCGCGCGCCGGTAGCCTTCCAGCCGGCCCAGGGCGGTGCTGATTTCCGGGCCCCGGATGTGCGCGATGCGCTGGCAGCCCACCTGGATCAGGTGTTCGGTGGCCAGCATGCCAACCTGCTCGTCGTCCACCCCTACGAAATTGGCCACCAGCCCCACGAAGCGCCGGTCGATCAGCACATACGGCGTCTTTTGCTCCTCGATGCGCCGGAAGCTCTCGACGGTCCACTGGGTGGAGGCGATGACCAGGGCGTCCACCCGCCGGGCCAGCAACTGGTCGATCTCCTGCTGCTCCAGTTCCGGATCTTCCTCCGAGGAGGATATGACCAGGCTGTAGCCTTTCTTCCGCAGCACGCGGGAGAGGCCCTTGGCAACCTCGGCGAAAAACGCATGGACCAGGTCCGGCACCACCAGGCCGATCATGCACGTCCGCCCGGTGACCAGGGCGCGGGCGGCCAGGTTCGGCCGGTAGTTCAGTTCCTTCATCCGCCTGAGCACGCGCGCGCGGGTCTCCGGGCTGATGTCGCTGTGACCGCGCAGGACCTTCGAGACGGTGACCACCGAGACGCCCAGGTCGCGGGCGATGTCTTTCATCCGAACGGCCATGCTTTGATTATGCCACGTCGTTTACTTAAACAGGGAAGAAAACAAACCGCCCCCGCCGCCCGCCGAGGGTGTGCTAGTATTATCGGTTACTTCAGCGCCGATATGGGCTGGGAGTGCCGTATAGTCGGCACCTGGGAGGTCTGATGCACTTTGCGCTCGCACTCGCTTCGACCGCCGCGCCCCAGCGCTTGCTCTCGATGGCGCCGGTGGATGTCACCCTCATCGTCATCTACTTCGCCGTGGTGCTGGCCATCGGGTTTTACCTCAAACGCTTCGCCCGCACGGGCGAGGATTTCTTCATGGCCGGCCGGGGCATGACGGCCTGGATCGCGGGGCTGAGTTTCATCTCGGCCAACCTGGGCTCGCTGGAGATGATGGGCTGGTCGGCGGCCGCCTATCAGTACGGCGCGCTGGCCGGGCACGCCTACCTGATCGGCGCCATCCCGGCCATCCTGGTCCTGGCCATCGTGATGATGCCCTTCTATTACATTTGCAGGACGCATTCCGTGCCGGGCTACTTGAAGCTGCGGTTCGGCGAATCCACGCGCGCGCTGTCGGGCCTCTCCTTCGCCTTCATGACGGTGCTGATGAGCGGCATCAACATGTACGCCATGGCGCTGGTGATGAAGGTCATCCTCGGCTGGGACATCCACTTCTCGATCTGGGTCTCCTCGCTGACCGTGGCGGTCTACGTGGCCGCGGGCGGCCTGCTCTCGGCCATTTTCAACGAGGTGCTTCAGTTCTTCCTCATCTGGCTGGGCGCGCTGCTCATCCCCGTCTTCGGGCTGATCGAGGCGGGCGGCTGGGGCAACATGGTGGCGCGGATCGACGCCAACACCGGCGGGCAGGGGTTCACGCACCTGTGGCGGAATCTGGGCTCGTTCACCGACAATCCGGCCGGCGCCGACTGGTTCGGGCTGGTTTTCGGCCTGGGGCTGGCGATTTCTTTCGGGTACTGGACCACGGATTTCCTGGTGGTGCAACGCGTGATGGCGGCCAAGGACCTGCGCTCGGCCAAGCTGGGCACGATCATCGGCGCGGCCCTGAAGATGTGCGTGCTGTTCATCGTCACCCTCCCCGGGCTGCTCGGGCGCGCCGTGCTGCCGATCAGCCTGGTCAGCGAGGGCACGGCCGTGGCCAGCGGCGCCCACAGTTACAACGAGGTGCTGCCGCTGCTGATGGCTCGCTACCTCGGGCCGGGCCTGCTCGGCCTCGGCGTCACCGCGCTGATCGCCGGGTTCATGTCCGGAATGGCCGGCAACGTGAGCGCCTTCGCCACGGTCTGGACCTACGACATCTACCGGCCCCTGATCCGCAAGGACTCCACCGACGCCCACTACGTCAGGATGGGCCGCTGGAGCGCGCTGCTCGGCGTCTTCGTCAGCATCGGCGCCGCCTACCTCGTGATGCAGTGGTCGAGCATCATCATTTACGTCCAGGCGCTGGCTACCTTCTTTCTGGTGCCTCTGTTCGGGACCGTGATGCTCGGCATGTTGTGGAAGCGGGCCACCCCGGCCGCCGGCTTCTGGGGCCTGCTGGCGGGCACCGTGGCCTCCATCGGCATGTTCCTGTGGACGCAGTTTGACCGGAGCGCGGTGGCGATCATCGCCCTCTCGCCGCACGCCAAGGACATGGCCGAGAACTGGTACCGCGGCATCTGGACGCTGCTGGTCGGCGTGCTCGTCACCGTCCTGGTGAGCCTGTGGACGAAGCCCAAGCCGCAGGCCGAGTTGGAGGGGCTCGTCTACGGCCTGACGCCAATCCCGCCCGAGGGCCAGTACCCCCTGCTGAAACGGCCGGTTTTCTGGGCCGGGGTGGTGGCAGTGGCCTTCGTCGTGATCAACGTGATGTTTTGGTAGGGCCGGGTATATTTGTCTTCGTGGCGCAAGCACTCGTGCTTGCGGCGTCCACACTCGTGTGGACGCGTGCGCCGTTCAACTTCCTCAGCCACTCTTCATGTGCACTGGACCACGGGTGGTCTTCTGCCCGTGACACCAGGCCGGCGGCCACCGGATTGTTCTCGATGTAAGCGGCAATCTGGTGAAACTCCTGCTCGTCGCGCACCCAGTGGTCATAGGATTCAGCTTGCCAGAACCGTTCGCCGCTGCGGCCCAGCAGCCGGTTAGCCTCGCGTGCCGTGGTGCCCTTGAGCGCCTTGAGCAAGCGGCTGGGCGGGATCAGAGGCCACAGCAGCACGTGGACGTGGTTGGCCATGACCACGAACGCAGCCAGCCGGTAATGGCCCAGACTTACGCCGCGCAATAGGGAATCGACAACCGCCTGGGCGATGGAGTTCTGCCGCAGGTAATGTGGACCGGAGCGCTCCTGATCCAGGTGACGATCCATCCAAACGAAGGCTTGGCCTGCGTTGGCCTTGTGCGGCGGTGGGTACAGGCCCAGGGGAAGGCTGCCGTGCAAGTGCCAGGTGACGAAGAGCCAGCGGTCTGGGGGATAGACGTGCGGGAGACGGCGGCGGGACTTCACATGGATGTAGTGACTGCCGCTGCGCGAGACTCTCGCGGATTTCGCAAGGCTCCTGCGTCCACACGAGTGTGGACGCCGCACGCAAGAGTGCGTGCGCCACGGAGTGCGCATATGGTCACATTGCCCGCCGGCCCGGCCTGAGATACCGTAGTCTGTGGCTACTCTATGACATCGGGGGGAAATGTGACCATTCGCCGAATTCTGATCCTTGGGTTTTTGTTGTGTGCCGTCAGCGCGGCTGCGCCCCAGCCTCCGGCAACGACTGACGAATTGCAGCGCGCCTTCGAGCGCCCGCCGGATGACGCCCGCATCATGATGCGCTGGTGGTGGTTCGGATCGGCCGTTACCAAGCCCGAGCTGGAGCGCGAGATGCGGCTGATGAAGGAGGGCGGCATTGGCGGCTTCGAAGTGCAACCGGTCTATCCGCTGGCGCTCGATGACGCTAAGACCGGCATCCGCAACCTGCCGTTCCTCTCGGCCGAGTTCCTGGAGGCGCTGCGGTTCACCTCGGAGACCGCCCGGAAGCTCGGCCTTCGTATGGACCTCACGCTGGGCAGCGGCTGGCCCTATGGCGGTCCGCAGGTCCCGGTCGCGCAAGCCGCAGGCCGGCTGCGCTCGGAGCGGGTCCGTGTCGAGGGCGGCGCGCGGCGCGTGCCGGCGCCGGACACCGGCGGGGGCGAGGCGCTGTTGGCCGTCTTCGCCGCACCCCTCCAGAACGACCGGATCGTGGCCGAGAAGCTGCGGCAGATCAACGCCCGGCCCGAGGACGGCGTGCTGGCGCTGCCCGCCGGGCTGGAGGGGCCCCACGAGATCCTCTTCTTCATCTCCAGCCGAACCGGGCAGCAGGTGAAGCGGCCGGCCCTCGGTGCCGAGGGCTTTGTCGTGGATCACTACGACCGCTCGGCGACTCAGGCTTACCTGAGCGCGGTCGGCGACCCGATGATGAAGGCGCTGGGGTCCTATCCGCCCTACGCCATCTTCTGCGACAGCCTGGAGGTGTACCAGTCCGACTGGACCGGCGACTTCCTGGACGAATTCCGCAAGCGCCGCGGCTACGACCTCACGCCCTACCTGCCGGCGCTGGTCACCGACATCGGCGAGAAGACGGCCGACATCCGGCACGATTGGGGCAAGACCCTGACGGAGCTGCTCAACGACCGCTTCCTGGCGCCCATGCGGGAGTGGTCGCAGCGGAACCGCACGCTGTTCCGGGTGCAGGCGTACGGAGTCCCACCTGCGACGGTATCCAGCTACGCCCATGCGGACCTGCCGGAGGGAGAAGGTTCGCAGTGGAAGGTGTTGCGCGCCTCGCGCTGGGCTTCCTCTGGCAGCCACATCTTCGGGCGCCCGGTCACCTCTTCGGAAACCTGGACTTGGCTCCACTCGCCTTCCTTCCGGGCCACGCCCCTGGACGTGAAGGCCGAAGCGGACCGGCATTTTCTCCAGGGCATCAACCAACTGATCGGCCACGGCTGGCCGTACACGGCGGAAGGCGTCGCGTACCCCGGTTGGCGGTTCTACGCCTCGGGCGTCTTCAACGAGAAGAACCCGTGGTGGCTGGTGATGCCGGATCTCGCGCTGTACCTGCAACGGACCAGCTTCCTGATGCGCGCCGGACGGCCGGCCAACGACGTGGCGCTCTACCTGCCCGACTCCGACGCCTGGGGGCAGTTCTCCAACGGCCGCGTCGAGCTGTTGCAGATTCTGGGGCAACGGCTGGGGCCCAACGTTGTGGCGCGGGTGCTCGAAGCCGGATTCAACCTGGACTTCTTCGACGACGGCGCGCTCGAGCAGGTCGGTCGCGTCGATAAAGGGGCGCTGGCGCTGGGCGGCAACCGTTACCGTATCGTGGTTCTGCCCAACGTCGAGCGCATTCCCCTGCGGACGCTACAGACGCTGGAGGAATTCGCGCGGGCCGGCGGCACGCTCATTGCCACGCGGCGGCTGCCCGCGCTGGCGCCGGGGCTGATGGCAAGCGCCGCCGATCGCGCCGAGGTGCGCGAAATCTCGCGGCGCCTGTTTGAAGCGCCGGGCGCGCCGGGGCGTTTTGTCGAGGATGAGGACCGCGGCTTGGCGGAGGCGCTCGCGGCGCGCGTACGCCCAGATGTCTCCCTGTCGCCGGCGGCGCCGGAGATAGGCTTCGTGCACCGCAGCGCCGGCTCCGCCGAAATCTATTTCCTGGCCAACACCGGCAACCGGCGTCAGAGCGTGAAGGCGACGTTCCGCCTCGAAGGCATGCAGCCGGAATCGTGGGACCCGCTCACCGGGCGCACGAGCCCGGCCGAGATTCTCGCCGGGCCTCAAGGAGGGACTACCGTCGCGCTCGATTTTGAGCCTTATGGGTCTCGTGTGCTGGTCTTCACGACGCGGAAACCGGCGCCTTCCTCCGAGCAGAGCGCCGCCGCGGCTCCGCCCGCGCTGGACCTGAGCGGCGGCTGGACGGTGACCTTCGGGCCGAACGGCCAGCGCGTCACGATGGAGCAACTACGTTCGTGGACCGACAGTGAGGACACGCGCTTCTTCTCCGGGCTGGCGACCTACGAGAAGACCTTCGGCGCACCGGAGGAAATGCTGCAAGCCGGGCTGGAGGTGCGGCTCGACCTCGGGGAAGGGAAACCGGTTGCCGAGGTGGGCCGCGGGACGGGCATGCAGGCGTGGCTTGACCCTCCGGTGGCGGAGGCGGCGGTGGTTTACGTGAACGACCGCCGCGCCGGCTCCGTCTGGTGCCCGCCTTATTCGGTGGAGGTCACGGGACTGCTCCGCCGCGGCGAGAACCGCGTCCGCATCGTGGTGGCCAACACCGCGATCAATCACATGGCCGGCCGGAGGCTGCCCGACTATCGCCTCCTGAACCTCCGCTACACCGAGCGCTTTCAAGCCCAGGACATGGACCGGGTCAAGCCTCTTCCCTCCGGCCTGCTCGGTCCCATCCGGCTGACCGCCGTTCTGCGTAACCGTTAGGTGAAGGCATGAACATGGCACGCAATACCGTATCGCGTCGCACTTTCTTCGGTTCCGCCGCGCTGGGCTCCGTCGCGGGCGCCTGCGCCGCCGCCGGAATCGCTCCTTCGGACCTCCCCGATTTGACCATCAAGGAGGTCAAAGTCCACGTGACGCCTCAGGGCCGGCTGGCCTGCGTGGTCACCAACAGCGGCCTCGAGGGCAACTACACCTTGGGTACGCGCTACTGGCACCCGGACTGGAACAACGAGGGCTGGCTGGAATTCGCCAAGCGCGTCCTGGTGGGCAAGAGCGCTCTGGACCGGCCGGCCCTTACCTCGCAATGGGACCCGCCCAAGCGCCGCCGCGGGCAGAGCTCGTATGCCTCGGCCATCGACAACTGCCTCTGGGATATTCTTGGCAAGGCAGTGGGGCTCCCGGTGTACCGGATCCTAGGCGCTTACCGGCACCGGGTGCTGGCCTGCGCCAGCTCGCAACACCTGAAGACCGTGGAGCAGTTCGTCGAGTCGGCGCTGAAGTGCAAGGCCGAGGGCTTTAAAGCCTACAAGATTCATCCGCCTTCGGTGCCGCCCAGCGGCGGCAGTGACTACAA
This sequence comes from uncultured Solibacteraceae bacterium, assembly GCA_964353255.1. Classification (GTDB taxonomy): domain Bacteria; phylum Acidobacteriota; class Terriglobia; order Bryobacterales; family Bryobacteraceae; genus VFZS01. Next base: position 28,729 of record CAYGVJ010000006.1, read on the forward strand.
GCTGGACGTGGAGATCTGCAAGGCGCTGCGCAAAGCCCTGGGGGACGACTTCCTGCTGCTGATGGATCCCGTCGGGGTCTACAGCCGCGACGAGGCGATGCGGGTCGGGCGCCTGCTGGACGCGCTGGGTTTCGTGGCCTACGAGGACCCCATCCCCACCAAGGACCTCGAAGGCTACGTCGAGCTGACTCGCGCGCTGGACCTCCCCATCCACGCCGGCGAGTTCATCTTCTCGATTTACGACTACGCCGAGTACATCCGGCGCGGCGCTTTCGACGTGCTGCGGTTCATCGTGGACAACGTCGGCGGCATCACCGGCGGCATGAAGCTGGCGGCTCTGGCGGAGTGCTTCGGCATGGAGTGCGCCCCGCACAACTGGGGCGACACGCTGGACCACGCCGTGCATTTCCATTGCGAGCTGGCTATGCCCAACAACGCCTGGTTCGAGATGACCGTGCCGCAGGGGACCGCCGACCGGCCGTACATCAAGGACCGCATCCGCATCGCCAACGACGGTTACGTGTACGCGCCGACGAAGCCCGGCCTGGGTTACGAGATCGACCGGGACATGCTGGACAAGCTGACCACCAGGGTTGAACGCTGACCGCGCCCCTCAGTTCACCTTGGCGTTCGGCCGCACGATCCAGAGATAAATCCGGCGCCCGTTCACCTCGGCCTTCTTGTCGGGCTTCCAGTCGCCCATGTCGAAGCTGTGCGACACGATCCGCGTGCCGGGCTTCAGCTCCTTGAGCAGCTTGGGGCGCAGCCTGAGGTTGACGTCCGACAGCAGGTACAGCGTCACCACGGTCGCTTCCTTGATGTCGGCCTCAAACAGGTTCCCCGTGACGAACCGCACCCGGTCTGTCACACCCGCCTTGCGCGCGTTCTCTTCCGCCTCCTGGATTCGCTCCGGGTTGAGGTCGATGCCCACTCCGCGGGCATGGAACTTCTGGGCGGCCGCAATCACGATCCGCCCGTCGCCGCAGCCTAGGTCGTAGACGATGTCGCCGGCCTTGACGTCGGCCAGCTTCAACATCGCCTCTACCACCTCGTGAGGGCTGGGCACATACGGAACGTCTCCGGGTTCGTCTTCCCACTGGGCGGCCAGCGGGATGGCGCCTAGGATTAGCGCGCACAACACCGGCGCAAGCTTCTGCTGGAATCTCATGGAATTTGGGGCAGGATGCAGCATAATTGCCCAGCGTACTACATCAGGGTGCGGCCGTGGGGCGACTTACCGGCCCCGCAGGCCCTCATCTGGCCGCCACGAACTTCACGCAAACCGGAATGCCCACTTCCAGCGCCTGCCCGGTCGCGGTCAGGCGGCCGGTTTGCGGGTCAATGCGAAAGACGACCACGTTGTCGGAGCTTTGGTTCGCGGCCAGCAGGTAGGAGCCCGTCGGGTCGATGCCGAAGTTGCGCGGCGTCTTCCCCTGTGTTGCCACGTGCTCGATGGGCGCGAGCGTGCCCTTGCGCGCGTCGATTCCAAAGACCGCGATGCTGTCGTGGCCCCGGTTCGAGCCGTACAGGAACTTTCCCGAGGGATGCACCTGCACTTCGGCCGTGGTGCTCGTGCCGGTGAAGCCGGGCGGCAGCGTCGATACGGTCTGCACCTCGCTCAGGATGCCCCGCCGCGCATCATAGGCAAAGGCCGTCACCGTCGAGGCCAGCTCGTTGATCACGTAAGCGAACTTGCCGCCCGGGTGGAACGCGAAATGGCGTGGCCCAGAACCCGGCTTAACCTTGGCGAACGGAGGGTCGTTGGCCGCCAGCGAGCCCTTGACCGGATCGAACCGGTAGACCAGGACTTCGTCCAGCCCCAGGTCCGCCACCATCGCAAAGCGGTTGTCAGGCGACATGTTGACCGAGTGTGCATGCGGCCCCTGCTGGCGCTGGGGATTCACGCTCGAACCGGTGTGCTGAATGAAGGCCGACGCCTCGGCCAGCCGTCCGTCCTCCTTCACCGGCAGGCACGCCACGCTGCCGCTTCCGTAGTTCGCCACCAGGACGTTCCTGCCGGTCTTGTCCACCGTGAGGTGTGCAGGACCGGCGCCCCCGGAAGAAACCGTATTCAGCAAAGTCAGCCTGGCGGTCTTCTCGTCGATGGCGAAGGCGCTGACGGCCCCGCCTTTCTGTCCGGCTGAGCCGGACATCTCGCTCACCGCGTACAGAAGCCGCCGGTTCGGATGCACGGCCAGGAACGAGGGGTTCTGGGCCTCCGCCGCCAGCCCCAGCGGGGTCACCGAACCTGTGGCCACCTGGAGGCGGTAGGCATAGATGCCCTTGCTTTTCTGCCGGGTGTAGGCGCCGATGTAGACGAGGTAGTCGCCCTTGGCGGGCTTGCCGGCGCCTTGGGCGCCTACGCTGACCAGTGGCGCGGCCACCAGCGCCGCCAGCAATGCCGGGAGGTGTCGTGTAGTTCTCATGGGTCCATGACAACGCATCGGGCGGCGCAAAGCAACCTCCCGGTCAGAGGTTCGCCTGCCAACGAGTTCCACGTCAGATGTCTTGTGGTACAATTGATTCAATGGCCCACAAAGCAGTAACCGGCCCACCGAAGGCGTACCAGCTCGAACTGGGCGCAAGAGGCCGCCTGGTGCTGCCGGCTCCGGTACGGAAACAGGTGGGGCTCAGGCCGGGCGATCGGCTGGTTCTGGTGGTGGATGAGTCGGGGGAGATGCGCCTGGCCAGCCTGCGCAAGCAGATCGAACAGTGCATGGGGATGTTCCGGCATCTGGCGCGCCCGAAGCAACGGGTTTCCGACGAGCTCATTGCCGAGCGCAGACGCGAGGCGGACCGGGAAGGGCGTAGATGAATGCGCGCCGCCGTAGTCCTGGATGCCTCCGCGCTGCTGGCGTACTTCTTCGGGGAGCCGGGCGCCGAAACCGTGAGGGATGCGCTTGAAGGATCGGCCGCGATCAGCGCCGTGAACTTTGCCGAGGTGTTATCGAAGCTTTCTGAACTGGGCCAGGATGCGGACGCGGTGGCCCGGGGACTTGCGCAACACGGCTTGACAGGCAACGCTTTGTTGATTGTGCCTCTGGATGAGGCACAGGCCCGGGAGATCGCACGCTTGCGTCTGCCGACCAGGCGCGCAGGAGCGTCCCTAGCTGACCGCGCCTGCCTGGCGTTGGGCCGGACCTTGCAACTCCCTGTCCTCACCGCCGACCGGGCGTGGGGGAAGCTGCGAGTCGGAATCGAGATCCGGGTGATCCGCTAGCTGTTGCTGTCGGCCTAGGACTGCTTGCTCCCCTTCATCGTTCCCTGGCTGCTGGGGCCCTTCCAAGTGCCCTCGATCTTCGCGCCGGTCACTTTCATTTGGATGGCGTAGGTCTGTTCCTCGATGGTCACCTTGAACGTCAAAGTGCCGCTCTCGAACCTGGGCTCGAGCAACGGGAACTGGCCCGGACCGCCGCTGAGGGAGCCGGAGAGCTTTCCGTCCTCCTCCTTGATTTCCAGCTTCCACTGGTACTGCTCGCCGCCCGGGCTGTCGGACACCACCTGCCAGAGGCCCACCACGGCGTTTTCGGCGGCCATTGCCGCCCCGGCGCTGGCCAGCGCGGCCAGCATGGCTATCAGCATGATCCTGCGGTGCATTGAATCGGTTTCTCCTCGGTGAAGACTTCCCACCCGCGTTCTGTTGTATGATAACATCCCGACAAGGCCAGGAGGCTCAGATGAGAGGGTTGGCAGTTCTGTTCGCCTTGCTGCTCGCGGCCGCGCCGGCCGCCCCGCAGCGCTACAAGTTTACCATCAACACGGAGACGCCCGAGGGTCAATTGCTCGCTCAAATTGGCCAGGAAGAAGACGCGGCCAAGAAGCTCGCGCTGCTCGAGCAGTTCGCCGCCAAGTTCCCTCAGCACGAAGGTATCGGGTGGGTCTACTCCCAGATCGTCCCCGCTTATGCCAAGACCGGCCAGTTCGATAAGGCCCTGGAAGCCGGCGATAAGGTTCTGGGCATGGAGCCCGGAGACCTGGAAACCGCTCACGCCGCTTTGGGGGCGGCCCTCGGCAAGAAGGACCCGGACGTGCTGATGGCCTGGGCCGCCAAGGTCTCCGATCTGGCTCGCAAGGTGTCGCAATCGGAGAAGCCCAAGGAGGAGGAGGCCGCCGAAGAGTGGAAAGGCCGAGTGGACTTCGCCAAGCAGTTGGATGTCTACACGGAATACTCCCTGTATGCGATGGCGCTTCAGACCGCCGACCCGCGCAAGAAGTCGGCGCTGGGGGAGCTGCTCGAGCAGCGCAGCCCGCAGAGCCAGTACTTGCCCCAGATTGCGAACCAGCGCTTCATGGCCTACTTTCAGGCTGGCGAGAGCGCCAAAGCCATCGCCCTGGCGGAAAAGATCTTCGAGAAGGACCAGACCAACGAAGACATGATGCTGGCGGTGGCCGACAGCTACCGCTCCCAGCAGAAAGACCTGGAGAAGGTCCATGCCTTGTGCAACAAGGTGCTCGAACTGGTCAAGACCAAGTCCAAGCCCGAAGGCGTCAGCGACGCTGATTGGGAGAGGCGCAAGACCCAGCTCTCCGGCCGCGCTCAGTACATCGCCGGGGTCACCTACGCCATACAAAGCCAGTGGGCCCAGGCCGATCAGACTCTGCGCGCCGCCTTGCCCGGAATCAAAGACGACGAGCAGATCACGGCCGAGGCCTTGTTCTACCTCGGCCTGGCGAATTTCCGCCTTGGAGAGAAGGGGGATAGCGACCGCATTTACGATGCCATCCGTTTCAACGAGCAGTGCGCCGCCGTCGCCGGACCGTATCAGAGCCGGGCCCGCCAGAACCTCAAGTTCATTCGCTCCAAATACCGCGTCCAATGAACATTCTGGTCCCGAACCTCGGCTCCACGTCGCTGAAATACCAGGTCCTGGAGATGCCCTCCGAGCGGGTGCTGGCCCGCGGGCGGCTGGAGCGGGTCGCTGACTACCGCTCCGCCATCGCCGAGATCCGGCTTGGCCCGACGCCCATCGACGCCGTGGCCTTCAAAGCCGTCCACGCGGGACCCAACTACCGCGGCGCCTTCCTGATCGACGACGGCGTGATTGCGGCGCTGGAGGAGTACCTGCCCGCCGCTCCGGCGCACAACGCCATCTACCTCACCGGCATCCGGGCGTTCCGTGAGACTCTGCCAGGCGTGCCGCTGGTGGCGGCTTTCGAGACGGAGTTCCACGCCACCATGCCCGAGTACGCCGCCCGCTACGGCGTGCCGGCAGAGTGGTGCGAGCGTTACGGCGTGCGTCGCTATGGCTTCCACGGGGCCTCTCACCAGTATGTGGCTGGGCGCGTGGCGGAGTTGCTGGGCCGGCCCGAGGCTTCGCTCCGCCTGGTGAGCTGCCACCTGGGCGGCAGTTCCTCGATCTGCGCGGTGGCGGGCGGCCGCTCCATCGACATCACTATGGGTTTCTCCCCGCAGTCGGGTCTGGAGAACGCCACCCGCCACGGCGACCTGGACGTCTTCGCCGTTCTTTACATGATGGAGCGCTGCGGCTGGGGCTTGGAAGAAGTGCGACGCCAGTTGACTCTCACGGGGGGCCTGGCCGGTCTCTCGGGAGTGGCCAGCGGGGACGTCCGCGATTTGGAAAAGGCCGCCGCCGAAGGCAGCGCGGACGCCGCTCTGGCCTTGGAGGTCTTGGCCTATCAGGTGAAGAAGACCATCGGGGCCTACGCCGCCGCCCTGGAGGGCCTGGACGCGGTGGCCTTCACCGGGGGCATCGGCGAGAACTCG
>CAYGVJ010000006.1:34553-67322 GCA_964353255.1 uncultured Solibacteraceae bacterium
CGCCCTGGAGGGCCTGGACGCGGTGGCCTTCACCGGGGGCATCGGCGAGAACTCGACCACCCTGCGCGCCGCCTGCTGCGCGGGCCTGGAATTCCTGGGCATCAAGCTCGATAGGACCCGCAACGAGCAGGGCGCCGGCGACCGCCTCCTCTCTGCCGACGACGCGCCCGTGGCGGTTCTGGCTGTGGCCGCTAACGAAGAGCTGGTCGTGGCGCGGAGGGCCTACCGGCTGCTCGGCCAAGCCGCTGGTGCGGGCGGCGCCTCGTGATATGGCCGTGATCCCCGCGGAGTTTCTGGAATTCTCGGCGCACGCGCGAGTAGTGATGGCGGAGCGCCAGATCCCGGAGGACTGGGTGCGGGCCGCAATCCAGTCGCCGGATCAGTCCGAATTGAGCGATGATGGGAACAGGCACTTCTTGAAAGCCATTCCGGAGTACGGGGGACGGGTCCTCCGTGTGGTAGCCAGTGCCCGGGGAATTCCGGTCCGGGTGGTCACGGTCTTCTTCGACCGGCGCCTGAGGAGGCGGCCATGAGATTGAGGGTGGACAAGGAAAGCGATGCTCTCTACTTCAGGTTGGACGAGTCCGCTATCGTGGAGTCTGAAGAGGTAGAAGCCGGCGTGGTTCTGGACTACAACGCCGAGGGCAAGGTCGTGGGGGTCGAATTCCTCAGGCTCAGCGAAAGGACGACGCCGGAACGTCTAGGGATGCTTCAGTTCGAGACGCGCTGAACGCCTGCGGCAGCCACGGCCGCGGCGCCAGCAACTGCTCCTTGCGGTAGATCAGCGTCGCGGTGTGGTAGCTGGCGATCTCGAACCCGTGGCCGTGAGTGATGGCGTCGGTGGGGCAGGCCTCCACGCAGAAGCCGCAGAAAATGCAGCGGTTGTAGTCTATGTTGTAGACCTTGGCGTAACGGTCCGCGCCGCTGATGCGCACCTCGTCGGTGTTCTCCGCGGCTTCGATGTAGATGCAGTTGGATGGGCACGCCGCCGCGCACAAGAAGCAGGCCACGCATTTCTCCAGGCCGCCCGAGTCGCGCTCCAGTATGTGCACGCCGCGGTAACGTTCCTCGAAACGCGCCGGCTCATCCGGGTAGACCTCTGTCACCGCGGGGGTCAGCATCTCCCGCAAAGTGACGCTCAACCCCTTAGCGATGGCTGCCGCGCCGTCCAGGATCTCGTGAATTCGCCGGGCCATCTCTCAAAAACTCAACCTATCGGGGCTCCCGCCGGGAGCCTAGTTCTTGGAGCCTCAACCGGGCTGGAATTCCGGCACCTGCTCACCGGGCTTGAAGGGCGTCACCCCGGCTCTCTGGCCCAGGGTTTCAATATCCTGCTTGGAGAACCCGTTCGAGGCAAGCGAAATCCTGCCGTCGGGTTCTACCAGGAATAACGAGGGGACCACCGAGATGCCGAAGGCGTTGCTGGCCGGATAGCTCTTCCTGCTTTCGTCCAGCAAGGTTGCAAAGGTGACACCGTACTCGCGGTTGTATTCCCGCGTGGCGCGCTCATCGTCCTGCGAAACGCCGAACAACTGAAGCCCGCCCTGGCCGGCGCCTTTATGGATTCGCTCCAGGAAAGGAAATGTGAACTGGCAGACCGGGCAACTGACCTTGAAGAAGGCCAGCACCGCCGGACCGCTTTCCAGGATGGCCTGGAGCGACTTGGCTTCACCGCCCAGGGTGCGAAGCTGGAAATCCGGGGCGCGGTCGCCTGCTTCGAGCGTCTTGCGCTGATTCCAGAAACCCATGTGGTCAGTGTAACAACTTGGCCAACTGCTGCGCGGCCACCAGCAGCGGGTCCCAGACCGGCGCAAAGGGCGGCGAGTAGGCCAGGTCGAGCTGCTGGAACTGCTCCAGGCGGATCTGGCTGGCCAGCGCCGTAGCGATCACGTTGATCCGGCCGGCCACGCCCTCCTCCCCCATCACCGTTCCTCCCAGCAACCGGCCGCTGCGGCGGTCGGCCACCAAGTGGATGGCGGTGGGCCGCGCGCCGAAGTAGCGGGGCCGGTCTTGAGCGTCAATCCACACTTCGGCGGGGTCGAATCCGTTCTTGCGAGCCTGGGCTTCCGACAGGCCCGTCATGGCCACCCCCAGGCCACAGACCCGCAGGATTGTTGTCCCCGTCACACCCTCGAACCGCTCGCGGGCGCCCGCCGCGTTGGCGCCGGCCACCCGCCCCATCTTGTTGGCGGTGGTTCCCAACGGCAGGTAGACCGCACAGCCGCTGACCAGGTGCTGGGTTTCGGCGCAGTCGCCGGCCGCGTAGACTCCATTGAGGTTGGTTTCCATGCGATCGCTCGTGCGGATGGCGCCAGTGCGGCCCAGCTCTACGCCGGCCTCGGCGGCCAGCTCCACGTTGGGCCGGAACCCCGTGGCCAGCACCACCAGCTCGCAAGGGACGTCGGCCACCCGGTCCGGCTCGATGGTGGTCACGCGGGAAGATGTCCGCAACTCGATGCCATGCCGCTCCAGGTGCTCGCTGAGGCGCCGGGTCAGCTCCGCATCCTGGCGGCCCAGCACGTAGGGGGTGGCCTCGAAGATCGTGACCGCGTCGGCGCCGCCGGTGCGCAGTGCCTCGGCGGTCTCCAGGCCGATGTAGCCGGCGCCGATGACCGCCGCCCGCCTCGGGCGCCGCTCGTCAAGCTGCGTCCGCAGCCGCGCGGCGTCCTCCGGCGTGTGCAGCGTGAAGACGTGTGGCAGTTCCACGCCTTCGATCCCGGCCCGATCCACCCGCGCCCCGGTCGCCACCACCAAACGGTCGTAGTGGATAGCTTCTCCATCCGCCAGCGCCACCTGACGTCGCGCGTGCGCGATCGCCGCCGCCTCGACGCCCGTGCGCACCGCGATGTCGCGCTCGCGGCGGAAGTACTCGGGCGTGTAGACCGACAGCTCATCCAGGGACCGCGCCCGGTGTTCGAGGTAGTACGGCAGCCCGCAGGCGCCGAAGGAGATCCGTTGGCCCTTCTCCAGCACCAGGATCTCCAGCCCCCGATCAATGCGCCGGGCCCGCGCCGCCGCGCTCAGCCCCGCCGCTTGTCCGCCGATCACCACCAGCCGCATTTCAAACGCCAGTTCCCATTCTCGCCCGATCCTGAGGCCTTCCGCAGCTACGGAATCATCTACAGCGGTACAATGAGGCAAAGGCCAGAGCGCACGCCATGCTCACGGATGTCATCCAAGAAAGACACCAAGTGCACGAACTGATCGACCGGCTCGTTCCAAGCCAACTGGCGGCGGTTCGTGGTGTGCTTGAAGCCATGCTCGACCCTGTCGCCCGCGCCATAGCCGACGCGCCCGCCGCCGACGAACCCGTCACAGAAGAGGAAAAGCGGGCTCTCGTCGAAGCCCGGGGGTGGCTCAAGCACAACAAGCCGATCCCGCATGAGCAGGTGCTGGTCGAACTCGGCGTCACGCAGGAAGAGATCGACGACTACAAGGAACCAGCGTGAAGCGGATCGCCTGGACCGGCCAGGCCAAGACCGACGTGCGCAGTCTGGACAAGCGCACGGCCATGCGGATTCTCCACGCCCTTCATCGCTTCGCCGAATCCGGCGTCGGGGATATCAGGGCGCTTCAGGACGAAGCGGAAGAACTACGCCTCCGGATTGGCGACTATCGGCTCTTCTTCGTTTACACCGGTGAAAAGACCATCGAAATCCGCCGCGTCCGCGCTGACGCGCCGGAACGACAGAAGAACACCACGACTGACACAAGCGAAAATGCGGGGGCGCTGCCGACTGGCGTTCGTCCGCCGGAGCGGTACGCAGACCTAGCACGGTTAGTGGAAGTATTTGACGCGACGCTCGATGCCGCCGTGGCGCACATGGCAGCACTCTTCGGGAAAAAGCCGCCACTCATCAAGAAGAGAGACCGGGAGCAGATTCGCCATGCTCTCCGAAGGTTCCTACGAGCTTCGAAGCCGTACGTGCTGGCACTCGGGGCCCTGAGCGGCAACTTGGATCCGCACCGTGCTCGTTACGCGCTCTTGGAGGGCCTGCTGAAAGAGCAGCTGCGCGCCCGGCGGTGCCGGGTGCGCGAGGACGAGGAGTCATTCGCCGTACTGCTCCGGCTTGCTGAGCGTCAGGCCGCCCCTCCGCGAGCGGCGTGGACGAAGCACCCGTGCTACCACGTGGCTCATGAAGCACTGTGGAGGTTCGTTCTACACCTCCAGCAGAAGCTCGGCCCAGTGCACCTCCAGGAGTTGCTTGAGGAGTGGGTTGGCTCACCGGAAGCGGTGCAGTATGTCCATCTCGTTCGTCGCCTGCCAACGTCGCTGCGCCGCACTCGAGAGCAGCCGCCCAAGCGTCTGACCGATAAGCTCGTTGTGCAGCTCAGGGATGAGTACCGTACCGCCAGCGCCAGCTTCGAGCAGCGGCTTCGGCTGCTTGTGCATCTCTCGGCAGCAGGCCACGGTCAACGGAGGTCTTGGGCTGAGTGGCGCAGCCGGGGGTTGAAGCGGCTAATCGACACGGCGAGTTCGTATTCGGACCTTGCTCCCGTGGTAAGCGCCATTGATCGGGGGGTGCGGAATGTGCTCGCGCACGGCGAGCCGATCGTTGAGGCGAACACCGGCATGTGCCGGTTTGTGGACGGCGAGCGCGAGACTGCCTGGGCATTTCAGGAATTCTTCGAAAAGGCTAGGTGTCTGACCTTGACCGTGCTCGCACTGATGAAGTTCGAATCCTTGCTGCAGTTGGCGCAGGCCCAAGCCTTGGCGCAAACGCTCTGGGCGTCCGTTGCCTCGCGCGGGGGGGTGAGTCGGCTGCCAGCCGGGTAGAGTTTTCATTGCGGCAACGGTACCAGAGCTGGTTCCATTGAGCGACCACCAACCCTAAGCGGTGGTGGGCTCCCAGCGGTGCTGAGACGTTTCTGGCGGGTTTGTTTGAGATTACCGCTCCCTGCGTTGACGCCGCCAGGCGATTGTAGGGGGGCTGGCTGCAGTTTCCGCCGGGATCAACAAGTCAAATCGCGCGCATTTCCACAAGACGCTGAGATAGTTGGTCGCGGCGGGGTTCGAGTCCTCGCCCCCTCTGCGCCCAAGGCAGATTGAAGCTGGGCGCAGAAGTGCCGTGTTTTGAGCCTCTTACGCTCCAACCAGTTGCGGGTGCCCTGTTGGAACCTGCGGAATCCCGTTGAACCGGGGTGCTTTGAGTAGCTGTTATACTGCCCCAGCCTCGGGATCGATCACTGATAGTCCTTCGACTGCCGCAACCTTGCACAGGACCTTGTCAGCCGTCACAAGGTGCTCGATGCCTCCGCCGCGACGGAGGTCGAGCGCTACCGCAAGCTGGAGCGCGTCGAGCGTGCGCAGGCCGTGGGTGGCTGCAAACCTCCGGATGAGTTCGCGGGCTGCCTCAAAATGCCTGCTGGTGACGGCGGCAAGCCGAAATTCTCCGTCGGTGAGGTCCCCATCAAACCGATCGGCGAGGACCTCTGCTTGTTCGGCTGTGATGGTGCCAACGCGAAGCTTGCCTCCGATCGCGGAGTGAAGTTCGACCTCTGAAAGGCGCGAAATGAAGATCTCCCGGCCAGGTTCAACCAGCAGCTTTTCGACCGCTAACGAGCCCGCTTCTGCGTGGTACAATTTCACCAGAGCGCTGGAATCGAAAAAGTAGCTCGCCAATCAACGATCGTCGCGCTCGGCTCGGATGTCATCGGAGAGGTTGCCAGGGATTGCGAACAGCGCCCGCCGGACCTGCTCCAGAGTCGGCTTGGGGCCCTTCCCGGCTCTCCTTCGCTGGACCTCCTCCAAGTACTCATGGTCCAGCCAGGGCTTGCCCGGACTCTCTCCGACCTCGCTGACGGTTAGCAGCACCCGCTGATGTTCCTCCAGCGGCAGGGGTTCCAGCGGACGAAGCAGCCCGTTCTCGTACACCGCTTCCAGGGTCTTCGTCATGATCTCATTATCGCTTAGCGCGGGACGCTGCCGAGCCCGGTCGGTCGCGGCGAGAGGATCCGGGCCCCCGCCCCCCTGCGCCCAAGGCAGAACTCAGCAGCCGGCCCCCCGCGTCAATCCTTGCCCTCTTGCTGCACGAAGTCGAGAATGTCGAAGCGCTTGATGGCGCGATCCGGAAAGTAGCTGTTCACCGCCTCCTGCTCATCGGTGAAGATCTCGAAAACCGTGGCCAGCTTGGTGTACACCAGCAGCTCGATGGTCCGGCGGCTGAGGTTCAGAAGCGCCAGCTTGCCTCCCGCCTTGCTCAGCGTGGTGAAGCAGATCACCAGCGTCCCTAACCCCGTGCTGTCGATGTACTCCACGCCCCGCAGGTTCAGGATGACGTTGTGGGTCTCTCCGGAGGCCAGTTCGCGCAGTCTCTCGCGCAGTTGGATCGATTCCTCGCCGGCCGTGATCCGGCCGTCCAGATCCAGGATGCGGATCCCTTCTCGCTCCCGTTCGCCAATCTCAAGGCTCATTCCCTGGTCTCCTGGGGTGGCCGTGAAACAGGATTTCAGCTTGGTCGCGGCCGGTCACTGTCCGCACGACTGCCTCCTGGGCGGCGGCTTGGTGTCCAGCACGTAGCCGGTGCCCCGAACCGTATGAATCAGCTTCTCCTCCCAGGGGTCGTCCACCCTGCTGCGCAGGTGACGGATGTGGACGTCCACGATGTTGGTCAGTCCGTCGTAGTCCGTCTCCCAGATGTGCTCGACGATCATCGGGCGAGTCACCACCTGCCCGCGTTGCCGCATCAGGAATTCCAGGATTCTGAATTCTTTGGGCCCCAGTTCGATCAGTTCGCCGCCCCGCGTCACCGTCCGTCGCACGCAGTCCAGCACCAAGTCTCCCACCTGAAGGCGCCCGGTGCTGGGCTGACCGCGGCGCAACAAGGCGCGCACCCGCGCCAGCAGCTCGACGAAGGAGAAGGGCTTGCCCAGGTAGTCGTCGGCGCCGTGCTCCAGGCCTTTCACCCGATCGTCCACGGCGCCCAGAGCGCTCAGGATGAGCACCGGCGTGCTGACCTTGCGATTCCGGATCCTCTCCAGCAGCCGCAGGCCGTCCATGTCGGGCAGCATCAGGTCCAGGATGAACAAGTCGTAGGCTTTGGCCCGCGCCAGCTCCAGGGCGCGGGCGCCGCTGAGGGCGATATCGACCTGGAATCCCGCTCCTTCCAGAACCCGGGCCACAGAATCGGCGATGCGCTTCTCGTCCTCAATCACCAGTAGCCGCATCTGTGCTCCAGCCCTGTCGAGGCGATCTCGGCGCCGGAGTGGAACCCCTCACCTATGGAAGATAGCACAAATCGCCCCACACCTGACCGTGCCCCCGAAACCCAGCCGGGCTTCCCGGTAAAGTTCTCCTAACCCTCCGACGATATGCCCATAAGGATGCAGCCCGGAGGAAGTCCGTTTCCGCAGGCCACCACTGGTTCCGGGCACCACCGCTCGCTCCGCCAGATCCTGGAAGACCACCTGGCCTGGCTGGAGAAGCGGCCGGAGGGCGTGCGGGCCACTCTCCGGGGCGCCTCCCTGAATGAGGCTCACCTGGATAGGGCCGATCTGCGCAACGCGGTGCTCAGTTCCGCCAGCCTGCTGGAAGCCAGGTTGGCCCGAGCCGATTTGAGCGGCGCCGATCTCCGAGAAGCCGACCTCCGCCAAGCCGTTCTGACGGGGGCCGACCTGAGCGGCGCCGATCTCACCGGCGCCAAGTTCCAGTCCGGCCTGTTGGCCGAAGCCAACCTTTCCGAAACCGTCGTGTGGGGCTGCTCGTTCCGTGACGCCAATCTGCGTGAGGCCCGCCTGCTGGACGCCTCCATCCGGGAGACGGACTTCGTCGGAGCCATCATGACAGGCGCGGGCCTGCATCACGCCCAGATCTTCGCCAGCGACTTCTCGGAGGCCGACCTGGAGGGAGCCCTTCTTTACCACGCCCGTCTCCAGGTGTGCCGGTTCTTGGCCGCCAATCTGGTGCAGGCCAACTTCAGCTCCGCCAAAGTTCAAAGCTGCGATTTCCGCGACGCCCAGCTGACCGCGGCGCGTTTCTTCCGGGCCGACTTGAGTTGCAGTTGCTTCGGCAACGCCTTGATGAGCGGATGTGATTTCCGGGAGGGCAGACTGGCCGCGGCTGAATTCCATGGCGCCTTGCTCGAAGGGGCGCGGTTCGGCAACGCCGTGTTGCTGGCGGCGGATCTGCGCGGCGCCAATCTCAGGGGCGCCAGGGAGCTGACGCCAACTCAACTGGCTCAGGCTCGCACCGACCGGGAGACGATCTTGCCCAGCGGCAAGCGCGGACCGTTCATGAAAGGCACGCTGGCGGAGCGTCCCGCGCCCCTCTGACGCCGCTTCACTCCGGCCAATGTCGTGTTTCGCAAGTGCCTCGCCAGGTGCCCGGTGTGGGGCAGGCCGTCGGCCTGCCCGCGGCAGGCGAAACCGCCTGCGCCACGATGCTGGCAACGCTCAACTGACTTGCGAAACACGACGCTGGGCGGCCTTCCGCGTCCAGATCAGACTCCAGCGGGGACGGAGGTTCCAGCGCCGCTGGGCCGCCCATTCGGTCTTGGCCAGCGAGATCAGCAGCATCAGCACGATGAGTGCCGCGGCCACCACGGCGGTCTGCGGCACGGTCAAGTTCTCTTTCCAGAACCACAGCCAGCGCCCGTAGATCAGCTCTATGTGCACCCAGTAGACCAGCAAGGAGGTGGTGCCGAACTGCCGCACCCAACTCCACTTCTGAGCCGCCGGCTGGCGGGCCCACAGATAGGCAAACGCTAGAATCAGCAGAATCGTGCCCAGCTTGATGAGGATCTGCCAGGGGCTGTCCAGCCAGAACTCCGACTTGGGATATACCGAGTAGGAAACGCTGGCGAAGTACTGGCCGCTCACGATGAGCCCCAGCCCCAGCAGCGCAGCCCACTCGGTGGCGCGCTCCAGGTGCTCGGGGCGCAGCACGCGGATGATGCTGCCGGCGCTCAGGCCGAAAGCCACAAACGCGGCCCACGGGAAAAAGCTGAACGCCAGAGGATCGGGAGCCAGGTAGCTCTTGACCACAGGCGGCACTCCCCTCCAGCTCAGCTGCGAGACCAGCGGCGAGACCGCCGCGATAGCCACGCCCGCCGCCGCCGCCAGGCGGATCCGGTCGGCGGTCGGGAAAACTCCCAGCACCGCCAGGACCGCCGCCGCCAGGCCCATGGCGTTCAAGATGTCCACGCGGAACAGATCCGTCCACGGGCTGTTAGGCCATGCGAACAGCCAGAGCTGGAAGCGGAACAGAAAGGCTATCCCGAGCAGGTAGCCCGCCCGGCGCAGGGCGGCCCACACCCGGCTCCCGGCCGAACGACCCGCTCGCTCCCGGCTGTCCAGCCGGAACGCCAGGGTCACACCAACCAGGAACAGAAACATCGCCGGCGGCAGCCCGCCCAGGAACTGCGAGGCCACGTACCCCCCGCTGTCCCGCAATTCCGCCTTGGTGAAGGAATGGAACGCGTGACCTTGCAGCATGATGATGGCCGCCAAGCCCCGTGTCCAGTCGATGAAGGCGAGTCGAGCCCCGCCTGAGGTCAGTGCTTTAGGCATCTGCTACTTCAACAACCATCCTTCCTACTTCTGAGGGTATTCCCGCTTCACGCCCGCGGGCAGGTTGAGCTTCACCCGGTCGTCCGGCAAGTTGGGGTTCACCTGGATCCCCGAGTAAGTGATGAGCGCATAATCGCCGCCCGCCTGGAGGAACCGCTGCTGCAGCGGGCATCCCTGGTCCGCGGGAATCCAAAGCTCCACCTTCTGGACGTATTGCAGGACCTCGGACGACTTCGGCGTCAGCTCCAATCGCGTGGCTCTACGGCCCGCCACCGTTTCTTCGCCCGCCGCCTTGAGCGTGTAACCTCCGGCCAACTGGCGTCCCGAGGAGCCAAAGCCGACCAGCAGGAACTGATCCACCAGCGAGCGGTGCTTGCCCAGTTCATAGATCTGCACGGTCTGGATCTTGGGGTAGTAGATCTGTCCGCGCGTCCCGTCGAAAGCCAGCACCCGCGGATTCGGCTCCGCGAAGTCGATTCGCATCAGGGTGTTGCGCGGCCCGTTCCGCCGAATCCAAAGCTTGCCGGTCTCCTGGCTGGAATCCTGGAGTACCGCCGTGTAGGTGATGCGCTTGAACTCGGCGGTCAGGCCGTGGAAGCCGGCGGCCTCCTGGTCCATCCGCGCCAGGACGGCCTCCAGGGGCTCGCCGGCGCAGATCATGCCGGCGATGCCAGCCAGAAAAAGCAGTCCCCGCCCACTCGTCAATACCATGCAGTCCTATATACTACGGCGCAACTACTGGCGCCAAGGATACTCCACTTTTCGCGCGCCGCGCCTTACGGCTTGGTAAAAGCCACGTAGCCCTTCACCTCGTCTTCGGAGTCCACCACCGGCTCCACGCGGACGACCTCCGGCGCTGTCCCGTGGAGGGGTTTGAGAAGCTGGCTGACCCGTCGGCTTCGCTCCTCCGGCCCGACCTCGGCCAGCGCCTCGGGCTCGATCCAATACAGGACGTGCCCTTTTGCGCTGGGCGGCATGACAATCCGGCTGGCCTCGGGTTTGCGCGGCTGGTCGCGAAACCACTCGCGCGGCGTCAGGAAGACGAACGCCAGGATCAAGCCCACCATGAGATCGTACGGCCAGGAGGCGCGCTCGTAGTCCCACAACAGGAAGCGCTTCAGAGCCCTCCAGGCCCGGCCCGTCATAAGAACCAGTCTAGCAGAGAGTCTCCGAACTTCGAGCGCCGCTATTCGCCCCGCGCGATGTCCACCAGATCGCTGAACAGACCGTAGGCGGTCTGCTCCAGGCCCGGTGAAACCGACAGCGTCCCCAGGGTGCCCATCACATCGGTATGCACCAGCAACAGGTTCGAGGTGCCCTTCACCGCGGCCAGCAGGTCGGTCTGCCGCAGCACTTCGGCGCGCACCCGCACCCGTACCCCGCCGCTGGTCCGCCGGGCCCGGCTGACCAGTCTCACGGTCTTGCCGCTCGCGGCCAGCTCGCCCACCCGCTTGGGCGTCAGGTGCCCGATGCCCCGCGCGTCAACTGCTTGAGGAGTAATTCCGGCGTCCATGAGCACGTTCGCCAGTGCGGCCGCCTTCGAGGCCGCGTCCCAGCCCTCCAGGTCGCAGGCGGGGTCCGTCTCGGTAATGCCCAGGGCCCGAGCCCGCTCAATGCCTTCCTCCAGCGTCAGGCCCTGCTCCAGCGCTTCGATGACCACGCTGGTGGTCGAGTTCAACACCCCGGTGAACCCTCGGACAACCACTCCCGGCAGGCAATTCCGAACCAGGTTGAAGACCGGCGCTCCGTCCATGACCGTCGCCTCGAACCGGAACTGCACCCCGCAGCGCCGGGCCTCTTCCCGCAGCGCCGCGTAGGCGTGGGCGATCGGCCCTTTGTTGCAGGTCACCACGTGCATCCGGCGTCGAAAGGCGGCGCGAATGTGGGAAACCGCCGGCTCCCCGGTGGCCGGGTTCAACGGGGTCGCTTCGACCACCACCTCAGCCGGCAGCTCCGCAAGGAATTCCTCTACCGAGCTCGCCGCGGGGCCGAAGACCGGCTCGGCGGGCAGGCCCCGGCGGTCTATGGCCGTGCCGTGCCGCGCCGTGTGGATCCCTACAATGCGGAAAGGGAATGTGGAGCGTTTGGCCTCCAGCAACCGGGCGAACGCCCGGCCCACGTTGCCGAACCCGATCAACGCCACGTTCATGTCTTCCGGCCGCCTCTCTTGACGCTCACTCCCCCATCACCTTGAGGATGACCCGCTTGGGGCGCTGCCCGTCGAACTCGGCGTAGTAGATCTGCTGCCACGGCCCCAGGTCCAGCCGGCTCTCCGTCACCGGGACGATCACTTGGTGATGCACCAGCAGGCTCTTCAGGTGCGAATCGCCGTTGGTTTCGCCCGTACGGTGGTGGCGATAGTCCCGCCGGAAGGGCGCCACCCGCTCCAGCCACTCGTCGATGTCGGCCAGCAAGCCGTCTTCCGCGTCATTGACCCAGACCCCAGCGGTGATATGCATCGCCGAGACCAGGATCATCCCTTCGCGGATGCCGCTCTTGGCCAGCGCCTCCTCGACCTGCCTGGTGATGTTGACGTACTCGCGGTGCTTCGCCGTCCGGAAAGTGAGGTACTCAGTATGGAATCGCATCAGTGCCGATCATACTGCATGCCGGGCCCCGGCCAAAACGGGGCTCACCGGTCGGCGCCGTCGAAGGCGCCGCGCTTGACAGACCCTCGCGCGCCGAGTCAGACTTTGATTTACTGCCGCGCCGAAGCGCCACGCGCCCGCGACTTCCGGCTGGGGCGGACGATCCCCATGAAGCGAGGAGAAACGCTTTGAGACGCTCACACCCAGCGTGGTTGCTGCTGTATGCCGGAGTCGCTCTGGCTCAGCCCGCGCCCACTCCACCGCCCAGCGAGGCGCAGGAGCCGGAAGCCTCCAGGTCGGAGTACAGCGGGCCGGCGCTTCTGAGCCGGGGATTCATTCCCAGCCTGGGGCAGATCACTGAGCTGGTCAGGCTGCGCCCGTTCGTGGAGGTGTTGGGCGCCTACGACAGCGGACTTACGCCGGTTTCCCTGACCTCCTCGGGTGAGATCCCGAACCGCGATGCCTACGGCGCGGAGGTCGGCTTCGGCGCCTCCGGCTATCACTCCTGGCGCCGCAGCGTGCTGGCGATGCAATATCACGGGCGGTTCCGCCATTACAGCCGGTACAGATACTACGACGGCTTCGACAACACCCTGTCGCTGAATTTCGTCCACCGGGTCTCGTCGCGGGTGACCGTCGTGTTGACTCCCGCGGTAGCCTCTTACTCCCGGGGCTTCTTTCTGCCTGCGTCCGGGTCTGACTACTACAATCCCGAGCTGGCCAGCCTGACCGGCGACGAGCTGTTCGACAACCGGGTCCACTCCGCGGTCGGCTCCGGCCGGTTGATTTACCAAAGAACGGCCCGGCTCTCCCTCAGCCTGGGGGGCAGCGGGTTTACGGCCCGGCGCCAATCCAGCGCCCTGGTGGGCGTCTACGGGTACCGGTCCAGTGGGGATTTGGCCTACCGCCTCAGCCGTTACCAGAGCATTGGCGTGGACTACTCGTTCCAGCACTACGAGTACCGGAACTACTTCGGGGCCACCGACGTGCACGGGGCAGGCCTCAACTACTCGGTGCAGATGGGCCGGTACTGGACCTTGGGGCTGCGGGTGGCGGGATACCGTGTGGAGGTATCGCGGCTGGAGCGCGTCGCGCTCGACCCCGTCATCATGGCTATCACCGGTCTCCAGTACGCCGTCTCTACCGGCTATCACCTGCGTTACGTGCCCGGCTATGAGGCCGACCTGGCGCGGCGGTTCCCGCACGGCTCCCTCTCTTTTCACTACATGCGCTCGATCAGCTCGGGTAACGGCTTGTACTTGACTTCGGGAGTGGAAAGCGCCAGCGTGGGGTACAACTACACCGGGATGCGTCGCGCCAGCGTGGGGTTCTCGGCCGGCACCAGTACCCGGAAGGCGCTGGTACAGGACATTCCCCCCTACAGGAGTTACAGCGCGGGCCTGACCACCGGTTACCGGATCGGCCGCGGCCTTTCGCTCAGAGGCTCCGTCGGGATCCGGCATCACGAGATGCGTCACACGACCTTCAATCGGTGGGTCTACCATGCCAGCGTAGGACTGGCTTTCAGTCCCGGCGAGGTGCCGTTCTCGCTTTGGTGAGATTGCCCTGCGGGTCCCTACTTGATCCGCTCGGTCAGAGTCACGGCTTCTTGCAGCTTGAAGCTGATGCGCGTTTCGCTGGCCAGCGTGGCGGGCTTGCCGCGGGTGGCGGCTACGGTGCCGGCCCCGGTGGCGCCTCCCACGGCCGCTCCGATTGCGGCGCCCTTGCCGCCGCCCGCGATGGCGCCGATGGCCGCCCCAATCGCCGCCCCGGCGCCTACTTTGGTCGCATCTTCCCGTCGTGAGGTCGCGCCCTCGACCACGAACTTCTCGGTCAGGATGGGCGCGTCCTGGCTATCGGAGGTGTGCAGTCTGATCAGGTGGATGGCCAGCGTGGATGTGCCCCTAACCCGGCCGGCTTTCTCGGACTCCAGCACCCGGCCCTCCAGGCGTGCTCCGCGCTCGGCGATCACGAAACCCTCCACCAGCAGGGGCTGATCCAAGGTGGCCGAGAAGGCGTCCCCGACTTGGTTGTGGTCGGTGGAGAGGGCCTCCGTCAAGCGCACGGTGAGCAGAGTCCCGGCCGGGATGGTGACCCGGTGCGGTTCGCGGGGCGCGGTCTGCGTACCACTGGGCGGCGTGAGCTTCATCTGCGCGGGCGCCGCAGGGGGCGGCTCCGGCGGCGCCGGTTGGGCGGGCGCAGGCTGCTGGGGAGGGACCGCGCTCGGGGGAACTGCGGCTACCTGAGCAGGCGGGGCGGGTGGTGTCTCCGCCGGCGCGGCCGGTGGTGTCTCCACCGGTGCTGGCGGGGTCTTCCTCCACGCCCGGGTCGGCGACGGTTTCTTCACGGGCGGCTCGGCTTTCTCCGCCGGCGCAGGCGCCGCACTGGGTGCGCTCTGGGTCGCCGCGGGTGGCGTGGTTGGCGCTTGCGCCACTTCCTGCACCGCTTGGGCGACGGCCTTGGCGCTCTGGGCGGCCGTGGCTGCCGCCTGCGGCTCCACCTTCTGAGCCATGCTCTGCTGCTGGTACACCTTGAAGAGCAGCGCCGCCACCACCAGAAGCGCCACCAGGATCCCCACTTGGATAGCTTTCATCTTCGGCCCTCCTTCATCTACTAACGTATCCCACTGGTGGGGCGTTTCAAACTCGCCCGTAATCCGTACCTAACAACCTGTCCGGCCAGGGGGCCGGACGCGGACGCGGGCGTCCGCCCTACAACGGCCCGCAGTAGGGCGGGTCCCCGACCCGCGAGCCAGCCCCCCGGCTGGCTCACCTAGTCGGTGACACCCGTATCAATTCGCGCACCGCGCCACCGGGCGTCTCGCCGGCGCAGCCCTCGCTACGAACGGATTACGGACTCGCCGGCGGCCAGGCCGGGGGCAACAAATACGCTGGCGGAAGCGTCTAAGGATATGATGGGCTCTCACCGGGAAGGGGGTTCTGTGCGCCATTCCGCACTGAGCACGATCCTTCACTGGCTCCGCGATCTCCTGCTGGCCATCCTCATTGCCGCCGTGGTCATCATCTTCGTCTACCAGCCGGTCAAGGTGGAGGGCACCAGCATGATGCCGGCGCTGGCCGACCAGGAACGCATCTTCGTCAACAAGTTCAGCTACCGTTTCGGCGTCGGCGACATCCAGCGCGGCGACCTGGTGGTGTTCTGGTTGCCGGGCGACCGCGACAAATCCTACATCAAGCGCGTGATCGGCGTCCCCGGCGACCGGGTGGAAATCGACCACGGCGCGGTGCGGGTGAACGGCCAGCCGCTGCGCGAGGATTACATACCCCCGGAGTCCCGCGACTACTCCTCAATGCCTCCCAGGAAGGTCGCTCCGGAGCACTACTTCGTGCTCGGCGACCGCCGCAACTCCTCCAACGACAGCCGCACCTGGGGCCTGGTGCCCCGCAGTCTCATCTACGGCAAGGCCGTCTTCGTCTACTGGCCGCTGGACCGCATCGGGCCGGTCCGATAGCCGGGCGCGTTTCTGCTACATTGGTCGCTGGATTCCGATGGACGCTGCCCAACTGCGCTCGAAGCTCGCGGGAGTGTTCGCTCCTATCTCCACTCCGTTCGCGCCGGACGAAGAGGTGAACTACGAAGCTCTCCGGTTCAACCTCGCCTTCTACGCCCGCAGTGAACTACTGGGCTTCTTGGCCCTGGGTTCCAACGGCGAGAACAAGAGCCTCACCGAGGATGAGAAGCTACGTGTGCTTGAGACCGTCGTCCGGCACAAACACCCCGATCAGGTAGTGACGGCCGGGGCCACCTACGACGCTCAGCGCGACACTGAGCGGTTCTTCCGTCACGCGGCGGCGCTGGGCGCGGATTTCGGCTTGCCGCTCGCGCCCGGCTACTTCCGCCGGCAGATGACTGAGGAAGTGCTGTTCCGCTACTTCTCGAGCGTGGCGGAGGCTTCGCCCATCCCGATCTTGCTGTACAACGCTCCGGCTTTCTGCGGGATTACACTCACGCCCGGGCTGGTGGCGCGGCTGGCGGCGCACCCCAACATTGTGGGGATGAAGGACAGCGCCGCCAGCGGCATCGAGGCGTTTCTGGCTCACGAGCGCGACGACTTCCACGTCCTGGCCGGCTCGGCCAACTTCCTGTTGCCGGCGATGCTGCGCGGCTCGATCGGCGGCACGGTCTCGCTGGCCAACTCGTTCCCCCACCTGGCGGTCGAGCTGTTCCGCTGCGGCCAGGCGCGGGACGAAGTTCGTGGGGCGCCGTTGCAGGAGCGGGTCAAGCGCATCAACGAGGCCATGGCCGGGACCTTTGGCCCGGCCGGCGTGAAGGCGGCCATGAACCTGGCCGGATTGAAGGGCGGCATCCCTCGCCGCCCCCTGCTGCCGCTGACGGAGGCGCAGCAGGAGGAACTGAGGCGTTTCCTGGCCGAGGAGGGACTGCTCCGGTGAGTTGCGACATCCTGGCCGTGGATGTAGGCACGACGGCCCTCAAGCTGGGCGTGTTCTCGCCGGAACTGGAGAAGCGTTGCGAGGTCTCGCGCCGCTACGAGGCGCACGTTTACGAAGGCGGCAAGGCGGACATCGAGCCGGAGAAGTGGTGGCAAGCCCTGCGCGAATGCTGCGCGGAACTGTGCGAGCACCTGGCCTCGGTCGGCGTCATCTCCTTCTCCGTGACCACTCCGGGGCTGACGCCGATGGCGGCCGACGGCACGGCCTTGGATCGCGCCATCCTGTTCTTCGATGGCCGCTCCCATGCCCAGGCGCGCGCCATACGCGCGCGGGTGGGCGAAGAGAAGTTCCTGCGCGAAACGTGCAACCTGCCCGTCTCCGGCGGCTCCTCGCTGTGCTCGATTCTGTGGCTCCGCCAGCGCCGGCCAGAGGTTTGGGCGGCCGCGGCGAAGTTCGGGCATACCAACACCTACCTGGTCAAGCGCGCCACGGGCCGCTGGGCGATCGACCCATCCACGGTTTCCATCACCGGCCTCTATAACACCGCGCGACACGACCTGACCTGGAACCGGGATGTGCTCGAAGCGGCCGAAATCCCTGAAGACCGGCTGCCGCCGCTCATGCACTCCCACGAGCCGGCCGGGCGCATTCTTCCCCAGGTGGCTGCCGAGTTAGGGTTGCCGGAGGACTGCGTCGTGCTATGCGGCGGAAACGACGCCGTGCTCGCCGCGCTCTCCGGCGGCCTGGCTGAGCCTGGCGACATCGCCAATATCTGCGGCACCTGCGAGATCACCTACGTGTGCGTGGACCGGCCCGTCAGCTCGGCGAACTTCAATGTGCGCTGCCACGCGATCCCCAACCGTTGGGTGACTTTCTTCGTGCTTAACACCGGCGGCAAGGCCCTGGAGTGGTTCCACTCGGTCTTCTGCGCGGACATGAGCGAGCGGATTTTTTTCCAGGACTACGTGCCGTCGGTTCTGGCCCGCCTCTTCGCCCGCGCGGACCTGGACCGCGCCGAGGCCGCTCTGCCGGAGTACGTTCCCTTTCTGGGCGGCTCCCGCTACTCGCTCGAGCAGATGAAGGCCGCCTTCACGGGCGTCACGCTGGAGACCACTCGGGACGACCTGCTGCTGGCCGTGATCCGCGGCAACGCCCTCTACCATGGGACGCATCTCAAGGAAGTCGCCGGGCTGGTCAAACTGGGCCGCACGGTCTCCACTACCGGCGGCGCAGCCAAGATCCCAGGTTTCATCCAGGCCAAGCAGCGCTGGACCGGGGACTTCGACTACCGGTATCAGGACCAGTCCTCCCTGCTAGGGGCCGCCATGCTGGGCCGGTTCTACCAAAGCGGCAAGTTTACAATCGAGTAGGAGTCAACTCATGCCCGTCGTTCCCATGCAGCAGATTCTCAAGGACGCTTTCCAGCGCCGCTACGGCGTGGGCGCCTTCAACGTCGTCAACGATCTGACGATGGAGGCCGTGCTGGCGGCAGCCGCCGAAACCCGCTCGCCGGTCATCATCCAGATCTCGGTGAAAACGGTGAAGCCCATGGGCGCCCGGCTCATCCGCCTGATGTTCGAGGAGATGGCCAGCCGCGTTCCCATTCCCACCACCTTGCACCTGGACCACTGCCCGGACCGCGCCCTCATCGAGGAGTGCATCGCCGCTGGATGGAACTCGGTCCTGTTCGACGCCTCCAAGCTCAGCTACCAAGACAACCTGGCGCAGACCAAGGAAGTGGTGGCGCTGGCGCACCGCTACGGCGTAGCGGTCGAGGGCGAGTTGGAAGCCATCAAGGGCGCCGAAGATGTGGTGGACGGCGACTCCGGCGGGCCGGTAGTGCCTCTGGACAAGGCTCTGGCTTTCATCCGCGAGACCGGCATCGACAGTTTCGCGCCGGCCATCGGCACCGTGCACGGCCTCTACAAGGGCGAGCCCAAGATCGACTTCGAGCGGGTCTCCCAGATCGTCGCCGCCGAGCCTGTCCCTCTGGTGGTGCACGGCGGCACAGGCTTGAGCGACGCTGTCTTTCAGGAGTTGATCCGCCGGGGCGCGCCCAAGATCAACATCTCCACCCAACTGAAGATTACCTTCGCCGGCGCATTCCGCCGCTTCTTCGAAGAGCGCCCCAACGAGTATGACCCGGTCAAGCTCCTGGGCGCCGTCAAGAAGGACGTGCAGGCCATGGCCGCCGGCTTCATGCGCGTCTTCTTGAGCGAAGGGAGGGCGGCGTGAGCCGGGTGCTCATTTACGACTGCGACGGCGTGCTTGGCGACACCGAGCAGTTCGGCCACTTGGGGGCCTTCAACCAGATGTGGCGCGAGTTCGGCGTCCCCTGGCAGTGGTCGGTGGCAGAGTACGGGCGCAAGCTCTTGATCGGCGGCGGCAAGGAGCGCATGGCCAGTCTGTTCGCGGAGCCGGAGTGCCTGAAGGTGTTTACGCCTCCGGCGGACCCGCAGGCGCGCCAGCAGATGGTGGCCGCCTGGCACGCGCGCAAGAGCGCCATCTACAAGGAGATCATCAACTCGGGCCGGATCCCGCCGCGGTCCGGCGTCAAGCGCCTGGCCGAGGAGGCCCTGGCGCGCGGCTGGACACTGGCGGTGGCTTCGACCTCCGCCCAGGAATCCGTCGAGGCCATGCTTCGCCGCGCGATGGGGGAGGAAACCGCGGCCCGCTTTTCGCTGGTGCTGGCCGGCGATGTGGTTAAGGCCAAGAAACCGGCGCCCGACATCTACCTTCTGGCGGCGGAACGCCTGGCCGTCTCGCCCGCCGACGGCGTGGTGATCGAGGACTCCAACAACGGCGTCGTTTCAGCCGCGGCCGCGGGCATGAAGTGCGTGGTCACCGTAAGCGGCTACAGCCGCGAAGAGGACTTCTCGCAAGCTCAGATTGTCCTCACCTGCCTGGGCGACCCCGGCGGCGAACTCTGCGAAGTGCTGGAGAACCGCTCCGCGGCCCGGCCGGGGCCGTGGTTTACGGTCGAGGATCTGGAGAAGGTGCTCCGCGCATAGCGCCTACCGCCTTCCCAGCAGCCACAGGACTACCGACAGCACCACGCTCAGCAGCAGGCAGGTCATCAACGGGAAGTAGAACACCGAGTGCTTCCCGCGGACCAGGATGTCGCCCGGCAGGCGCCCCACCCGGAAGGGCAGGCGCGCGCCCAGGGTGATCAGCAGCCCCATGACCACCAGGACCGCCCCGATGGCAATCAGCACCCGGCCCAGCCCGGCCATGCTGCCAGCATACTTCAGCCGCGCGGCGGAGTGCCTACCGTTGGCCCTCCCCGGTGGCGAAGCCGTGCAGCTTCACTTCCACCTTCTGCTCCAGGCTGTCGTAATACTCCTTCAGGACCGCTATCACCTCGGGTTTGGAGAACTCCGGCGGCACCGGCTAGCCCTCGCTCATGAGCTTGCGGAGCATGGTGCCCGAAAGCAGCAGCCGCGCGCCGCCCCGGTAAGCGCCGTTCTCGTCAATCACCGCTTTGCTCTCATGCGGGCAGGTCTTCATCGAGGCCATGCTGCCGCACTCGTAGCAGTAGAAGGTCCAGTCCATGCATAGCGGCTGCAGCAGCAGAGCGTCCGAAGGAATTTCGTTGAAGATCCTCTGGGCGTCGAAGGGGCCGTAGTAATCGCCCACGCCGGCGTGGTCGCGCCCCACGATCAGGTGCGAGCATCCGTAGTTTTGCCGGACGACGGCGTGCAGCAGGGCCTCGGCGGGCCGCTGGTAGATGCCTCGGAACATCTCCGGGTAGTAGGATTCCGAGAGCACCTTGACGGGGCCCGCCAGGTTCACGGGGCCTTGCCCGAGCACCTTCTCGACGCCGGGATGGGCCGGGTCGGTGGTGCGAAAGACCTGCTGGCACTCGTGTGCCTTGTCAATGGCGTACTTCTCGGTGACCTTGAGGCTGCCCATGACGGCCCCGGTCTCGGTGTCCCACAGCGCCACTTCCTCGCCGATGGCGATCGAGTCGGCCAGGTCCTTATAGTTGGAGTCCCGAATCAGCGTCACCACTCCCTTGTCCCGGTCGTAGTGAATCACCCGGCCCTGCTCGACCCTGCCGAGGCTTCCGCAACCCAGTGTCGCCGCCAGAGGCAGCCCGGCCAGCAGTATGATCCAAGCTCTCGCGGGCAACATCAGCTACGTCTTCCTATTGCTTCCTTTGTTCGGCCAATTCCTTCCGGACGCCGTTGAGGAACTTCATGAAGATTATCAGTGATAACGCGGCCAACAGGCACAGGATCAGCGCTGCGGCCGCCTGGTCGAAGACCATCTTCAGGGCCGGATTGGCCCCGGCGATCAGTTTCAGGACGATGGAGACGGCGCAGCCGACCACTGCCACGCCGAACAGCGGATGCCGGCCTTGCGGAAGTGGACGACCGGCGGGATCTGGATTCGGCGCAGCGTCCGATGCCACTCGAAGCGCCAGCAGCGCCAGGTAGCCGTAGCGCACCGCGCGGCCTCCACATCGCCGGTCCGCTCCAGCCACATGATCATCTGGGCGCCGGCCTCGACCCCGGCCACCGTGCCGACGGTCATGATCAAGCCCAGCTTGTAGTCCACGTTGCCGAACTTGGCGTGACGCATGGTGGAGACCAGCGACTTGCCGGCCATGTGCGAGATGTCGGCGCCGATGGCGAAGGCCATCGGGAAGCCCAGGATGTTGAGGCCCGGAGTCACCATCCATCCGCCCCCCATTCCAAAGAAGCCTCCGATGATGCCCACGCCCAGGCCCAGTATTATGAGGCCCGGCCAGAACACCTCCACCCCGGAAAGTGAGCTTGCCCAGGATGGCGCCCACAGCCGGTATGACCACGACGGAAAGCAGCGTGAAGTAGAGCAGGCTTTAGTTGTAAAGATTGGAAAGCCCGGCCTGGCTCCGGCTGTCGGCCACAATCACCATGGTCCCGGCCTCGCTGGCCGCCGGCAGCGCCGCTTGCGGCGCGAGCCCCAGCATAAGAACAACGAGTCCCGTCCATCTCGCCAAGGGCTTATTCGCGATTCACTCCTCTCATCGGAAAAACTGACTAATATAACTTAGCGCCAGCCCTGTTATTAGCACGCCCAGCGCCAGGCGGATCCAGCGCTCCGGAAGGTGCTTCTGTAAGCGCGCCCCGCAGTAAGTGCCGCACAAGCCGCCCACGCCGAACAGCGCCCCCAGCGCCCAGTCGGGCTGAACGGCTGCGCCCGCGCCTAACGAGGTCGCCCCCAGCAGCTCGAACGCCCCTACCCCGGCCACCGAAGTAAGAAAGGTTCCCAGCAGGGCTGCTCCCGCCACCGTGTAGACCGGCAGACCCATCACTGCCACCACGAACGGCGCGATGATCGCCCCGCCGCCGATGCCGTAAACGCCCCCGACGACGCCCACCAGCAGGGCTAGGCCGAAGACCGCCGCCGGGCTGAAGGAAAAGACCTCGCCCCAGAATTCATATTCGATCCGTCGTAAGGACACCGACTTGGTTCTCACAATCGCCTCAGCCGGCAGGCCGGCCCCGCCGCGTTGCCGGAGATCTTTCAGGCGGGCCTCGAACCTGCGGGCGAGGGCGATCTGCTGCTGCCGGCCTGCCGAGGAGCGCGCCGAGAAGTCGTAGAGCAGCCGCGCGCCCAGGCCCGCGAGCACCAGGCCGACGAAGAACTTGGCGGCGCGCGCCTCCGGCAGGTAGCGCACGCGGATCACGGCGCCAACCAGGACGCCCGGCAGTGTCCCGAGGATGACCGTCCAGGTCAGCGGCCAGGCCATACGGCCTTCGCGGAAGTACCGGTAGACGCCTCCGGGAATCGCCACGATGTTGTATATCAGGTTCGTAGGACTTACGGCCGGGCTCACAAAGCCGAGCACGCTCATCTGGAACGGCAGCAGCAGGAAGGCCCCCGAGACGCCCGCCGGCGCCGTAAGCGAGGCGATCACAAACGCCACCAGCGGCGGAATCAGCGGCGAAACCTCCACCCCCGAGACGGGAAAGTGCGTCACGGCCTCAGCTCCTCGCGGAACCTCCCGCTCACCCAAGCCGGTCACAATACCATCCCCCTGCCTGGGCGCGAACCCACAATTCTGACTTCTATCCCGCCGCGGCGCAAGGCGGCCCCTTGCCCGCAGCGCGACTCCGTGCCAAAGAGGGTGCTGAAAAACGCCCGCTCCAGACCGCTTGCTCACGCGCGCGGCTCGGAAAGTGCTTCAGAGTCACCCGCCCTGCTTCAGAGCCGCGACCGTCAGGGAGCGGTGCCGGGCGTTTTTCAGAACCCTCCAAAAGGCGGGTTGCACATGGCGGGTGAGTCGTATACTGGTTGAAGGAAGCGAAGCGGGAGGGTGAGTGATTATGCGCTCTGTGGCACGTTTGGCGTTTGCCGGCGTTCTGGCAGGGCTGCTGGCGTCTGGCCCGGCGGCGGCCCAGACCGGCGTCATTCTGCATCATATCCTGGATGCCTGGCGGTATTTGCTGCTCAGCCAGGCCCTGCCCCAGGCCCCGACCGGGGAGATCCAGTTCGGCAACAGCGGCTACACGGATTACGGACAGTGGTACACGACGGTGAGCGCCAGCCCGGCGAGCTGGCGGCCCGGGACCGTCGTCAAGGTCAATGCCCGGCTGCTGATCTCCGAGGAACATCTGGCCGCGCTGGCAGCGTTGAAGATAGTTCCGGACGGCTTCTGCCTGCTGGTGACCTCCGAGCGGACCTTCGACGCGGAGGGCCGGTTCCGGCAAGTCTTCGACGAGCGCATGGGCACCCTGCTGACGCCGACCGGGCAGGCCATCGAGGGCGGGGTCCAGGGGGCCGCTACCACGCGGTTCGGCTACTACGCCTTCCGCACCCCGCTGGACCAGTTCGTAGTCCGGCCCCTCAGCGCGGTCACACAACTGGCCGGCCAGCGGGAGATCGAGTTCAGCGTGCAGGGCGAGCTGCCCACCGACCTGCCGCCCGGCATCTACCGGCTGCGTCTGGACTACGGCGTGAGGGTGAGGACGACTTACTACAACTTGAACGGGGAGAGCTTCGCTCGCCGCGCCTTCCCTAAGGGCCGGGCTACGGAGTCGTTCATCTATGCGCCCCCCGTCCGCGCCAGCGGCATGCACGTCTCCGGCCGGATCGTGAACGCCGCCACCATCAAGCCCAGGATCTACTGGGTGCTCCTCAACAATTACAATTCCAACGGCTACCGAGGGGTGGTGGCCGAGGAGGATCAGCCGCACTTTGCCATCGCGGGGCGCAACCTGATCCAGGATGACGTCATCCTGCCGTTGTACAGCGATCCCAGCAATACCAGGACCAAGGTCTCCTATTCCCTCGAACCGCAGTTCCTCACCGACACCATCGAAGCCCGAGCTAACATCCCCTGGGATTACACCAAGGGCGAGCTCTCGATCCAGGTGACCGGGCCGGATGGGGTGACGCGCGATCTGGGCACGGCCCCGTTCATCGGCCAGTCGGGGCAGTGGCCTACCACGAGACGCTCGGCGCTTACCGCCTGGCAGCCTCCGGCTTACGGCGAGTACACGGTTAAGGCGACCGGTTGGGTTTCTGACATCTGGGGCAACCGCTATGAAGGCGGCGGGACTTACCGCTTCTGGATCGCCAACCGGGTGACGCTGGCCACGGCCACCTTCCAGGGAATGGCCTACCCGGTGGGCAACCGCTACGGGCGCGACATCGGCTTCGCTCCGGCGGTACCAGCCGACGTCGAGGTCAACGCCGTGCTGTACGTGAACTCGGACCCCAACAACGCCCGGCGGCTCTCCTTCACCGGCAAAGCTTCGCCCTCCGGGATGTTCACCTCGGCGCAAGGGAACAAAGCGTTGACTTTTGACGCCCCCGGTGAGTACCTGGGCCACGTGGTGGCCAGGTACACCGACAAGGACGGCCATCTGTGGATGTGCAGCATGCGGCATGCCGGCGTGGTCTACCCCGAGGATTCCCCCATTGTCGCTCGGGGCAAGAAACTGACGATTAGTAACAAGTACGTGGATCGCGGCGAGACCCAGCGCGAGGGCTGGGTGGACACGACCACCGGCATCAGCTACCTGGAGCACATCAACTTCCCTTACAGCTCCAGCGACGTGCTGCTGATCGCCAGCGAGCAGCAGGGGGCCAACAAGATCGAGCCGGTCCTCATCTGGGAATCCAAGCAGACCCCGGCGCCTTACGAGGCACGGTTCCAGAGCATCGGCGTGACCAATGTCCAGCTTCGGACCTCGAACGGGTACGCGCCGCACATGTTTCCGGAGTACATCATCGACTGGGCTTACTACTACGGAGCGGCGCCGCGCCCGGGCTTCATGTCCCGCTTTGTCGTGGGTGAGGACGGAGTCCGCGCGCCCTACTGGCCCACCAGCCCCAACAGCTTCGGCGGCCAGATCAACGCTTCCAGCAACGGGGATTTGCCCGGCGACATCTACCGGTTGATCGGCGGCGTCGTGCTGCGCCGCGAGGAGGAGCCTCCTCTCTATGCCGGCTACCTCGCCAGCGCCTTTATCCTACCCAAGGGCTCCAAGAACAACCGCGTGATTGCTCCGGGTTCCGAAGACGTGACCGGCCCCAACGGCCGCAAGACGCGGTTCTTCCTAGTAGGCACGCGTCCCGGCCTGATGTATGAAACTGGGACCGCGTTCGCCCCCGCGATCCAAATCGACCCCATTCTTCCGGTCAACATCACCTTCACTTTGCAGTATCCCGACGGTCGTACGATGGTGGCCCGCGGCCAGGGCGACCGGTTCGGCAGCTTCGCCGGCACGGATCGCTGGACCCTGGACGTGCCGGGCGCCTACCGCTTCTTTCTGGAGGCTGAGTGGCAGGGCTACAAGGGCTACATGCCCGGGCTGCCGCCTCAGGGTGGCGAGTTCTACGTCGTGGAAAAGGACCGGCCGGCCGACGCTCCGCGCCTGCGGCTGAACTTGCCGGTGCAGTCCACGTTCACTCCCACCGCTGGTTTGACCATCACCGGGACCAGCACCGCACAGGAGGTTCGCTATGCGGCCGTCATCCCCGGCGCGGTCATTGCTCAGGGCACCCTGGCGGTGAATAGCGGTAAGTTCCAGTACTTCTTCGACCCGGCGGCCATCAACAAGGAGACGCCGACTTATGACACCATTTATCTACCCACCGGCCGGTCCGAGATCAAGGACGTGGTGCACCTGACGTTCTCTTCGAAGGAAATCGCGCCCGACGGCAAGACTTATCACTCCTTCACGCGGGTGATCCTGCGCGGCAACCAAGTAATATACGTAAAGGACTGAGGTATTCACGGAATGGACGCCATCGAAGTACTGAAGACCCGGCGCTCAGTGCGCGCTTATACTCCGCAGGCCCTCCCGAAGGAGGTCATCGAGGACATCATTGACTGCGCCCGCCTGGCGGCGACGGCCATCAACGTCCAGCCCTGGGAGTTCGTGGTGGTGACTGACGCCGCGTTGCGCCGCCAGATTGCGCAGATCGCCGACTACGGGAAGTTCATCGCCGAGGCCCCGGTCTGCGCGGTCGTGCTGTGCCGTGAAACTAAGTACTACCTGGAGGACGGCAGCGCGGCGACGCAGAACCTTCTGCTGGCCGCCCGCGCGCACGGCCTGGGTTCCTGCTGGGTAGCCGGTGACAAGAAGCCGTACGCGGAGCAGATCCGCCGCCTGGTGGTCGCCCCGGAGGGCTACAAGCTGGTGAGCATGGTGGCCCTGGGCTACCCGGCCGAACAGCCCGAGAGACCCAAGCGGTCGCTGGCGGAGGTGCTCCACTGGGAGCGCTACTGAGCGGCTGACTGCCGGAAGCCGGTCGTATGTTGTTCATGCACAAATCAACAATTGGGCTGCTTTTGCTGGGGGCTCTGCCGGCATCTGCCGCGCGCCAGGTCGTGGTAGTGACTGAAGGGGAATTGGCGCCGCCCGCCAGGCATGGGCTAGCGAAACTGGAACAGGCGCTGCGGGACAAGGGCTTCGTCGTGGTGAACTCCGCGAGCGCAAGAGTGGCGCAGGCGGACTTGGTGATCCTCGCGGGTGTGTGCCCGGCCGCCGGCGCCGCGGCAAAGCTGCTGCGGGCGTCGAAGGCTCCGCTGCCGGAGCGACCCGAAGCGCTCACCGTCCGGCGCGACCAATACCACGGGAAGCCTGCCATCATCCTGTGCGGCGCCGACGCTCGCGGACTGATGTACGGCGCCTTGGATACGGCGGACCGCATCTCCTGGAGCGCCGCTGCCGGCGATCCGTTCCAGCACGTCCGGGACACGGCGGAGGCGCCCTATCTTGCCACGCGCGGCATCTCGATGTACACGATGCAGCGCGCCTACTTCGAGAGCCGTCTGTACGACCAGCAGTACTGGACCCGCTACTTTGACATGCTGGCCGCAAGCCGGATCAACAGCTTCGTGGTGATCTTCGGCTATGAGAACGGCGGCTTCATGGCTCCTCTGTATCCCTACTTCTTTGACCTGGAGCAGTTCCCCGATGTGCGCCTGGTGGGCATCACGGGCGAGCAGCAGGCGCGCAACACGGCCGCGTTCAAGACCATGATGCGTATCGCCCACGAGCGCGGCATAGAGGTCACGGCGGGCATCTGGGACCACATCTACCGGGGAGGCGTGCAGGGGGGCGGGATCCCCGGGGCATCCGAAATGGCGGGCAGACGCTTGCCGGGTCTGGTGTGGGGAGTCACGGCGGAAAACCTCGCCGCCTACACCAAAGCGGCGCTGCGGCGTTTCCTTGAAGTTTTCCCGGAAATCGACGCCATCCAGTTCCGGATGCACGAGGAGTCCGGACTGACGCGCGAGGAGATGGCGGATTTCTGGCACGAGGTGTTCGGGTCGATCAAGCAGATCCGTCCCGATCTGCGGCTGGATCTCCGCGCCAAAGGTCTGCCTGACGCGGTGATCGAAGACGCTCTGAACCAGGGCCTGCGGACCACCGTCAGCACGAAGTACTGGATGGAACAGATGGGACCGCCTTTCCATCCGACGCACGTCAACCGGCCGAACCAGCTTGACCGCCGCCACGGCTATGCCGACCTGCTGCGCTACCCGCAACGCTATCGGGTGCACTGGCAGTTGTGGACCGGGGGAACGGCCCGCATACTGCTGTGGGGCGACCCGGACTACGTGCGGCGGTTCGCGGCCAGCGCCCGCCTCTACGATGGCCAGAGCTTCGAAGTGAATGAAATGCTCGCCACGAAGATGCTGGGCGAGCCCCATGACACGAAGCCCTTCGACCTGCTCAACTCCCGGTACCGCTACTACGAGTACGAGTTCGAACGCTATTGGCACTTCTACCAGCTTTGGGGTCGCCTCACCTACAATCCTCAGGCCACTGCGGAGATCTGGGAGCGCGAGTTCACGCGGCGCTTCGGCCAGCAAGCCGGTCCCCATGTCATGAATGCTCTCCACCTCGCCAGCAAAGTGCTCCCGCGTATCGTGGCAGCGAGTTACCGCTATCAGTACTTCCCCACCACGCGCGGGTGGGCCGAGATGCAGCGGCAGGACGATCTACCGAGGTTCGCCGGAGAGGAGGGCAGCGATACGCAGCAGTTCATGAATCTGCGCGACGAAGCCAGGAGCATTCTCCAGGGCACGGACACGGCTATGCGGCGCCCGGAAGAAACCAGCCGCTGGTTCGCGCAGGTCGCCGACCATGTTCTGGCGGAGGTCGCGCAGGCGCAGAAGGCCGGCGGCAGCAGCGCTGCCAATGAGTTCCGATCGACCGTCACAGACATGAAGATCCTCGCCAGACTGGCGGGATATTATTCGTGGCGGCTTCGCGCCGGCGTCTTCTATAACCTCTACACCGAGTCGGGCGAGCTGGCTTGTTTCGACGAGGCCATCTCCAATGAGAAGCGTGCGGTGGACGCCTGGAGGGAGATAGTCGAGGCGGCCGGGGATGTCTACAGCGAGAGCCTGGCCTTCGGCGTGCAAAGGCAGGGGTTCCCGCGCCACTGGAAAGAGGGATTCGAGCTGCTGCAACGCGACTTCGGACGGCTGACCACGGAACGGGAGAAAGCCTCTCGGCGAGCGGATGCCAAGCCCGTGCACATTCCGCGGCGAGCGGCTGACGCGAAACCACCCGCGGTCCAGCTCCAACCTGTGCCGGCGGCGTCGCCGGGACAGGACGTCCTGGTATCCGCGAAGGTCGCCAGTGCGGCCGGCCTCAAATGGGTTCGCTTGCGATATCGGCATCTAACGCAATACGAGGATTACCAGACGGCGGAGATGGCGCTGGATCCGCAGACCGGACTCTACACCGCCCGGATTCCTGCCTCCTTCATCGATCCCAAATGGGACCTGATGTACTTCGTCGAGGCCGTGGACACGCAGGGCGCCGGGCGCATGTACCCCGACCTCGAGCGGGAGACGCCTTACGTGGTCATCCCTGTGAAGCGATGAGCGGCACGCGCCCCGCCCCGGCGCGGAGAAACGGGCCGCCCGGCAGTGATAGGATGATCAAGCTATGAAGATCGCCGTCTTCGGCCTCGGCTTCATGGGAAGCACCCATCTGAAAGCCCTCGCCGCCCTTCCTCAGGCGGAACTCGCCGCGGTCATGGATTTCAACGAAGCCCGGCTCTCCGGGGATTTGAGCGACATTCAGGGCAACATCGGGGGACCCGGCCAGAGGATGGATTTCTCCTCGGTCGCCCGCTACCGCAGTTGGCAGGAGGCCCTGCGCGATCCGGCCATCGAGGCGGTGGACATCTGCCTGCCCACCTGCCTGCACGCGCCGGTAGCGCTGGGGGCGCTGCGCGCCGGCAAGCATGTGCTCACCGAGAAGCCCATGGCGCTCAACGGCGCCCACTGCGATGAGATGATCGCCGAGGCGGGCAGGCAGAAGCGCGTGCTCATGGTGGCGCAGGTCCTGCGCTTCATTCCCAGCCACCAGCGCTTGTCCGAGCTGGTCCGGTCCGGCCGGCTGGGCACGGTGCGCTCGGCCTTTTTCCGCCGCCGCGGCGCCGCCCCCGCCTGGGGCCCGTGGGAGTTCGACCCGGCGCAGAGCGGCGGCGGCATCTTCGACCTTCTGATCCACGATGTGGACATGTGCCTGCACCTGTTCGGCGCGCCGCGCCAGGTGTGCGCCCTGGGTTACGAAAACGTTCCCGCCGGCATCGACTCGATCGTGGCGCACCTGCATTACCCAGATCTTGGGCCGGTGACCATCACCGGAGGCTGGCACCACATCGGCTCGTACCCCTTCTCGATGGAGTACACGGTGGTGGGCGACGGCGGAGCCGTCGAGTACAGCTCCGCCGGCCGCCCGGCCAAGTTCTACCGGGCCGATGGGGAGTGCGAGGCGCTCGCGGAGCCGGAGCTGGACTGGTACCGCGCGGAGATCGAATATTTCCTGGAGTGCTGCCGCACGGGGAGCGCCCCGGCGCTGTGCCCGCCGGAGGAATCGGCGCAGGCGGTCAAGCTGGTCCTGCTGCTGCTGGAGTCGCGAAAGCGGAACGGCGAAAAGCTCCCCTGCAACTTCTGAGAGACGCGGAAACCTCACTTGGGCTCGAAGCAGGACTTGGCGCACGGCTCCGTCAGGACAATCCGGGTACGTCGAAGCCGGCCTGCTTTGCGGCCTCGGTCAACCGTTGATCGCGGCACAGGAACGCGCGGCCCT
The DNA here is from genome assembly GCA_964353255.1 of uncultured Solibacteraceae bacterium. Classification (GTDB taxonomy): domain Bacteria; phylum Acidobacteriota; class Terriglobia; order Bryobacterales; family Bryobacteraceae; genus VFZS01. Next base: position 64,620 of record CAYGVJ010000006.1, read on the forward strand.
TGGGGCGTTCGTTCGACCACGCCAGCGCGGCGGCCAACTGGAAGGCGTCGGCGGCGCTCAGGTGGAACTTTTCGAGCTGGCGTCCGGCCAAGTCGCGCACGCGGGAGGTCGGCTGAATCTCGCGCCATGACCGGCGCAGGCGGGCCAGCCGCTCGGTGGCATCCCGGGCTTGCGTTTCCGAGAGGATCGCTTGGCCCCGAAGCCGCGCGACGGCGCTCAAGACTTCCAGGGAGGTGGCCCACCACACGACCGGCTTGTAGTCGTGCAACAACTGGCGGCCGCGGGCGCCCTCCTGCCCGGGCACGCACAGCGGCACGATCGCGCTAGCATCCCAGAAGGCCAGCATCGCGCTCCTCGCGGTCTTCCGACACGGCTCGCGAAAGGGCCTCCGAGAGTTCTTGATCGGTAACCTTTTCCGCTCCCAGCGCCCAGAATCCTTCCTCGTCGAGCGGTTCAGCGGGAAGCAGCAACTCTCCGGCGGCAACCATCGCAAGCTCTTCTGCGGAAGTGTCGGTGGGCGAAAACGCCACGAGTTTCGCTACCGGCAGGTTGCGGTCGCGGATGATGATCTCCTCGCCGGCACGCACACGCTGAAGGTAGGAGCTGAGGTGGTTCTTGAGTTGGGCAATATTGACGGTCATTCATGGCCATTATAGCCTGATAGAGTCCACAATAGCCATAAGCCCTTCAGATCTCGAATACCGCGCCCGTGTCCGCGCTGGTCACGAGGCGGGCATCACGTGCCGGCCGGGTACCAGGCTCATCGGGCCGGAGATCCGCTATCATGGACGGGGATGGGCATTGAGCCAGTACTGGCGGAAGAAATCGTCCGGCGCATCCTGGCTGTGACACAGCCTGACCGTATCATCCTGTTCGGCTCGGCTGCCACTGCGGAGATGACACGCGACAGCGACATCGACTTGCTGGTCATCGAGCGTTCCAGCCCGGACCCTCGCCAGCAGAGCGTCAGAATCCGGCGGGCCTTGCGCGGCTTGGGTTACCCGTTCGACATCGTCGTAATGGCCGCTGACTGGTTCGAGGAGACCAAGAGCGTCATTGGCGGCCTCGCCTACCCGGCGAACAAGTACGGCAGGGTCATTTATGAGCGGGGCTGACGCGGCCTTGCGCGGCTTGGTCCGCCAGTGGCTGGACAAGGCGGAGGAGGACTTCGCCGCTGCCGAGTTCCTGGTTTCGCGCGATGCCCCTTACCCTCACGTGATCGCTTTCCACGCCCAGCAAGCGGCGGAGAAGTACCTCAAGGCGTACTTGACTTGGCGACAGGTTGAATTCCCTAAAACCCACGACTTGAATGAGCTTCTGGATCTGGTTGGAAGCGTTGATGCCGCGCTGGCGCGGGCCTTGCAAGAGGCTGACGAGCTGACGCCTTTTGGGGTCGACGTCCGCTATCCTGGCGTTTTCCCGAAGGTCACGGCTGAGGTGGCGCGCCGAGCGCTTCAAGTGGCCGGCGAGATTCGGGCGCGCGTCCTTGACTCGCTCGAACGAGAAGTCGAACCCGGTCTCCCGCGCGGTTAGCGCTCAGACCTCCAGCACCGCGCCCGTGTCCGCGCTGGTCACGAACTGCGCGTAGCGCGCCAGCCAGCCGCGCTTGACCTTCGGCTCGAAGGGCGGCAGGGCCTCCAACCGCCGGCGAATCTCCTCGTCGCTCAGCTTGAGCTCGATCCGCCGCGTGACCGCATTGATGTAGATGCGGTCGCCGTCGCGCACTGCGGCGATGGGGCCGCCCGCCGCCGCCTCCGGAGAAATGTGGCCGACGCACAGCCCGCGTGTGGCGCCCGAGAACCGGCCGTCAGTGATCAGCGCGGCGCGAATGCCCGCCCCCACCATGGCCGAGGTGGGCGTCAGCATCTCCTGCATGCCCGGGCCGCCGCGCGGTCCTTCGTAGCGGATCACCACGACTTCGCCATCCCTGACCTCGCCGCCCAGGATGCCCCGCAGCGCGTCGTCCTGGGACTCGTAGATGTGCGCCGCGCCTTCGTACTCCATCATGTCCGCGGCCACGCCCGCCACCTTGACCACTGCGCCCTTGGGCGCCAGGTTGCCGAACAGGACCGCCAGGCCGCCGGTCTGCGAAAACGGCCTCCCGGCTGGCCGGATGACGTCGCCGTCGGGCGCCGGCGCGCCGGACACGCAGTCCGCCAGGGGACCGGCCACCGTCGGCACGTGCAGGTTGAGCGGCGTGCCGCCGTGCGCCGCCAGTTCCTTGAGTATCGCCCCAACGCCGCCGGCCCGATGCACGTCCTCCACATGCACCTCCGGGCGGCTGGGCGATACCTTGCAGAGGGTGGGCGTGGTGTCGGAGATCTCGTTGAGCCGGGTGAGGTCGTAGTCGATGCCGGCCGAGTGAGCCAGCGCCAGCCCGTGCAGGATGGTGTTGGTCGAGCCACCCATGGCCATGTCCAGCACGAAAGCGTTGTCGAGCGCCTGCCGCGTGACGATGTCCAGCGGCCGCACGTTCTGCTCCAGGCAGCGCTTCAAGACGTGCGCCGCGCGCCGCACCAGCGCGATGCGCTCCGGGTTGAGCTCGGTGGTGCGCCCGTCCACCCAGCGCTCCGCCGGGATGGTACCGTTGCCGGGCAGGGCCAGGCCGATCGCCTCCCCCAGGCAGTTCATCGAGTTGGCGGTGAACATGCCGGCGCAGCTGCCGCAGCCGGGGCAAGCCCCCTCGACCATGCGGCGCAACTC
>CAYGVJ010000007.1:0-65742 GCA_964353255.1 uncultured Solibacteraceae bacterium
AGCGAAATCGATGTCGGTGGTCACATCGCGAAAACGCGCCTTTATCCACGGGCTGCTAGGAGTTCAGTGGAGCTCGTACTCACGTTTGCCGTCTTCCTTGTCGCGCTCTACGCAGTCATTCCCAGAGAGCGCCAGATGGAGTTGCGCTTTCGAATTGGCCTATTCGAGTGGTCCGCGCTCCTGGTTGGTTCGATCTTGGTTGTCTACTTGGACTGCTACGCCTTCTTCGTTGCGCACCGCTGGGCGCCCGACCCGGAGAGCTGGCCGCGTGGTTTCACGCCAGCCAACGTCAAGCCGCTGCTGGTTCTGTTCCTCGCACTGCTCTTGGCGACCCGCATTCGACTCGCTCGCCTTTCCAGGCGCCGGATCGGGAAGTTCGCGGAGCTTTGTCATGAGCTGAATTGGCGGGAATCATACCCTGAGCTAGTCGCTCTTCTCGCACGGAACCTCAAGGAGTTCTTTCGCATTTACCACGCCGACTACGGGCTCCCGGCTCTTCGGCGGCGCCTCACGTCGCGAGTGCTGCCAACCTTTGAGGACACTATCCTGAGGCTGGACGCTCTTCGAAAGACGGGAGGACAGCCACCGCTCACTTTTGCGGACCGGATTCCAGACCAAATCGCCAGGCACGTGATCCGATTTCTCCCAGCATATTCGTGCGAGCAACGCATCGCGGCCCAAGTGGTCGAGAGCGTTCTGATGGCGCCGCGCTTCATCGAGGCGCTTTCAAACACGCGACCGTACCTCGGGATCGACATCATCCGCGGACTGGCCGGCAAGTTCGATCAGCAGGAGTTTCTTTCGGACTATATGGCAGCGCTGATGGCCAACCCGGCGAGCGTGCTCTATCGGGAGATCGAGAAGAGCCAAAACCTTGCGTACGCCTTCCCCGAAACAAACCGCATCCTTCACAACCTGGTGAAGGACGCCAAGGTTGCGCGGGATCTGGAGATTTGGAGACCAGTCGGCGAGTTCGCTCTGCGCGAACTGGACCGTCTGGCCGCCGATCCAGCCGGCGACCGATACAACCACGCTTCCGGCGAGTTCGAGGAGCGGGAGGCGTGGCGCTCTCCGGTATGCGCGGCAATCCGTTTCTTCGACATCATGGTCCGCGCCGGGCTTTCTCAAGGCATCGAGTGGCACATGGGGCTCTGCTATTTCCCGCCGATAGTGGATGGCATGGTCAGGAACTACAAGCCCTCCGGCCGACTCGTTGATCTCGACCAGACGTTCCCGACGCCTTACAACCACCTGATGTATGAGGCCGTTTCTACCATCCGAGAGTGGGTCGAAGCGGCCGATGAGGTTCCGGAAGGCCAGGGCAACGTGACCCTCCACTCCGTCCACGCCGACGCTGAGAACGGCAATATTCCGAAAACCGCTATCCTGGCGCTTGGCGAGTGTGCGGGCCACGTTCTGCTTTCCGACAAGCTTCGGGACAAGTTCAAGGACACGGTGATGGACGGCACGTTCGGGCTCTACTTCAGACTGCGGCAATCAGCGAAGTTGAGCCAGTATGCTGAGGTGCTTGGTTCTTCGCTGCGACATGGCGGGTTGGCCTCTTGGACTGCCGATCCGATGTACTTGGCGAACCTCCACGAGTCGTTTGGCCGCTTGCAGCACGAATACCGCATCAAACATGACCCGGAACATGTTTCGGATCTCGCCCGCGCTATCGGGGTCCGCACGGAAGGGGCCGCACGTTGAGCTCTGCGTCAATGACGTCAGTGGGGGTGCCTCCGGGCCCAATCACGATCTACCGGCTTGTGCATATTGAAAATCTGCCGACGCTGCTCGCCCGCGGAGCGCTCCATGCGCCGAACTGGACGCCCAACGATGGCTTCCCCTACCGCACCATCCACAACCTGAGCGTTCAGGTGAGTCGCCACAGCAGACCGATCCCGTGTGGTCCTCGCGGCACCTGCCACGAGTACGTCCCGTTTTACTTCGGTCCTCTGTCCGTCATGTTGCTGAATCTTAAGACAGGACGGGTGGAGGGGTACAACGAGGGGCAGGCGCCGCTCATCTACCTGACCACAACAGTGCAGCGCGTCATCGACGCTGGCCGCCAGTTCGTGTTCTCGGACGGGCACGGCCTGGCGACGTTCACCAGTTGGTACGACGACCTGGCGCAACTCGGACAACTGGATTGGAACCTCGTCGGCGCCCGCTACTGGGCAGACCAACCGGATGACAATGACCGGCAGCGCCGCAAGCAGGCCGAGTTCCTGGTCTGGAAGTCGCTGGACTGGTCGTTGATCGAGAGAATTGCCGTTTTGAACCACCAGGTGAAAGCGAACGTTGAGGCCGTGTTGGACCAGCATCCCGATCGGTTTCACCCCAGAGTGGAAATAAGGTCAGAATGGTACTACTGAAGAGAGAGCGCCGATGATTGAAATCGCCAAGGGCAACATATTGGAAGCCGACGTCGAGGCACTGGTGAACACCGTGAACTGCGTCGGCTTGATGGGCAAAGGCATCGCGCTTCAGTTCAAGCAGGCATTTCCGGCCAATTTCAAAGCCTACGAGGCCGCGTGCCGTGCTGGCGAGGTTGTGCCGGGACGGATGTTCATTTTCGACAATGGCAGCCTCATCAACCCGCGGTACGTCATCAATTTCCCCACCAAGCGCCACTGGCGCGGGAAGTCGCGCATGGCGGATATTCGGTCCGGGCTGAAAGCGCTCGTCGCCGATGTTCGTAGGCTGGCTGTCCACTCGGTCGCCGTACCGCCCCTCGGATGCGGGCTTGGGGGATTGGACTGGCGCAAGGTGCGGCCTATCATCGAGCAGGCATTCTCTGAGCTGCCGGACGTTCACGTGTTACTGTTCGAGCCCGCAGGGCCGCCGGATGCGAAGGCCATGCCCGTGCGGACCGCGCGGCCTCACATGACTGCGGCGCGTGCACTGTTCATCAAGTTGATGGACGCCTACGCGGCTCTGGAGTACAGCCGCACCCTGCTGGAGGTGCACAAGCTTGCCTACTTCCTGCAAGAGGCGGGAGAACCACTGCGGCTCAAGTATGAGGCAGGCCACTACGGCCCTTACGCAGCCAATCTCAATAAGGTGCTGGAGATGATGGAAGGTCACTTCGTCCGCGGCTACGGAGACAGCCAGAAGCCGAATGCGGAGATCGAGTTGCTGCCCGGCGCCGTTGAGGAGGCAACCGCTTTCCTCGCCGGCAAGTCCGAATCCTTGGGGCGTCTCGGACGCGTTGCGCGATTGATTGAAGGCTTCGAGACGCCTTACGGCCTGGAACTCCTGGCATCCGTCCATTGGGTGAGTCATCGTGGAGGACCCGGGAGTCACGAGCCCGCCGCCAATGCGGAGGAAGCCGTTGGCCAGATTCATACATGGAGTCCCCGCAAGCAGCAGGTGTTCAGGCCGGCGCACATCCGCACAGCGTGGAATCGGCTTGAAGACCAAGGATGGATAGGGGGATAGCGAATCGCGGGCAGCTCGCTCAGGAAGCGACTGGGGAGCCCGCCACATAACAGGGCAGGTTTCGTCGGCCTTCCGAGAGGCCAACGCGCGGCAGTACGTGCCGGCCGCCAACCAGGCCTGGGAGGCCCGCTTCCCCGGCATCTTCCATATCAAGGACGGCACGATGCGCACGGGGGAGATTACCGGCCCCGGCCTCGGCGCTGTATGACGTGGCCCGAAACCTTGAACGGAAACTTGGGTTAAGTGAGTTGAGGAGATTGTGAGTATGACGCTTCGCGCAGTAATCCCGTTCGTCGTCTTCGGCGTCGCCCTGGGCCAGGCCCCGCTGGGGCCGCCGAATAGACCAAGCGTTCCCGGGGGCCCTGGGATGCCGATGCTGGTGCCGGACATTGGCGCACTGAAGGCTTACTTGAACCTGACCGATGCGCAGGTTCAGCAGATGCGGCAGGCCGGTGAGCAGGCGCGCAAACAGGCCGCCGAAAAGGTGAGAACCATTCAGCCGCAGGTCCGGGACAAGCGATTGGCCCTGCGAGACTTGCTCGCCAAAGGCTCCAACGACCCTGCCGCCGTGGGCAAGCTGGTCCTCGAGATTCAAGCGTTGCAGAAGCAGGTGCGGGAGGGGCGAGAGGCGGTGCGAAACAGCCAGCTTAACGTCTTGACCGCGGAGCAGAAAGCCAAGTTCAAAGCCATCGAAGACGCTGCGGCGCTGCCGGCGGCGACGCGCGCTGCCATCAGGCTCGGGCTGGTGCCGCGCCCACAAGGCGAACCGGGACTCGGGATGATGAGGCGGGGCAGAGGCCTGCGCAGACAGGGTGGCACAATGGTGGAACCGGGCCCGGGTATGATGGGACCCGGCGCGGGGCCCCGCCGACGGGGTCAGGGACTCGGGCCCATGGACGGCGTCGCTCCGTGACCGCTCCATGCGCAGCGCGGCCTCCAGCGCTGCCCGGCTACTATCTGGCGACGCCCACCACCAGCAGTGCCACCGGGGTCTCGCCCAGCGTCAGGTGCATGGTCCACTCGCCATCGCGGCTCATGCGCAGCCGGGGTGAAGGGCCGGCTGCGCCGGAGACGAGGCGCAACAGGGCCGGCGCGTCGGTGCGCGAGACCTTGCGGCTCAGGGCTTCGAGGGGCTCGGTTTCCGGAGGGCTTAAGCGCTGGTCGTCCTCTGCTTTGATCATGAGCAGGGAGTCGCCCGGCAGCGCCCGCAACGTGTAGAGCCCCGGTCCGAAGCCCCGGCCGTAACGATCAGCGCCCGGCGAGGCGAACCGGATGGCGCCGGCCAAAGCGCCTTCGGGGAGACCTCCAGCCTTCAGCGCCTCTTCCGCGGACGCGCCCTCGGAAACCGGGGCCTCACGCAGCCAGACTTCGCAGAAGGTGAACCGGTTGGGGTCCACGATCTTCACGCCGCGGCTCTGTAGCGCCTCGCGGATCTCCGCCGCCAGTTGCGCCGGCGGCGCGCCCGTGGGCAGCGCACGATAGTCTTGCGCCGCCAGAGCAGCGGTTGCCAGCAGGAACAGCCATGCTCGCATTAGAGTTCTCCCTCACAGGTTGGACGCACGCCAGGCAGCGTCCGACTCAGGACCGGCGCAAGAGTTCGGTCACGCCTGCCGGAAGGATGGGTGAAAGTCGCCCCGGCCGAGTGGCCCTTTTATTTTCAGCCAGTTGCAAGCCTTCCCGGCCGTTCCGGCAGAGCCTTCCGGCTGGTTTCCTGCCGGGCGGCTGCTAAGATCTGAAGCGGCATGGACAAGCGAGAACTGGCTGAACGTCTGGCCCGCAAGGCGCGGCTGCCCAAGCCGGTCGCCGCCGATCAGCTTGACCGGGTGGTCCACGGCATCCTGCGGAGCTTGCGCAAGGGGCAACGGGTTACGCTTCCGGGCTTGGGCACTTTCGTCCCCGGGAAGAAGCCTACGTTTCGATTCGAGCCGGCCAAGTCCGGCAAGAGTGCCCGCAGCGGGCGAAAATGAGCGGCGCGGCAGCCACTTCCAGTGAGCAGGTAGCGGGCATTGTCAAGCGCTGCCTGGAGCGCGGCCGGAGCGTCGAGATCGACGGGCTGGGAGTGTTCCGTCCGGCTGCCGGGGGCCGGTTCAAGTTCGTCGCCGAGGCTCGCTCGAGCGTGTTCCTGGCTTACGTGCAAGAGGACGCCTCCGCCGCTGAGCGGCTGTACCGGGATTTCCAAGCCCGGGGCTTTGACCCGTGGCTGGACCGCCAGAAGCTGCTACCCGGCCAGAACTGGCCGCGAGCCATCGAGCAGGCCATCGAGTTCTGTGACTACTTCGTGGCGTGCTTCTCGAAGTGCGCCGCCGGCAAGCGCGGCTGGTTCCAGTCCGAGTTGCGCTACGCGCTGGATTGCGCCCGGCGCGTGCCGCTGGGGGAGACTTACCTGATCCCGGTGCGGTTGGAAGAGTGCCGCGTGCCGGCGCGGATCAGCCAGCAGTGGCAGTACGTGGACCTGTTTCCGGATTGGGACCGGGGGTTCAGGCGGATCCTGGCGGCGATTCGGCGCCGGGTGAGGCGCTCACCCCGAGCGAGCTAGCTTGCGCTTGATCTCCGCGGCGCGCGGGTGGTCTGGCGCCAGCTCCAGGAACTTGCGGTAGGCTTCCCGCGCGGCCTTCGGGTCCTTCAGTTTGTTCTGGGTCTCCCCCAGCCGCAAGTAGGCCTCGGCGTAGCCGGGGTTCCATTTGGTGGCTTCGCGGAAGCGACCTGCCGCGGCCTTGTACTTGCCCTTGCGGAAATAGAAGTTGCCCACCTTGAGCTCCTGCTCCGCCTGAAGGGGATTGAACGAGTACTCCTTGACGGTGAGAGCCTCGTCCTCTTCGGGAGGCTCCTGGACGGGAGGCGCCTTCTGCCGCTGGGCGCAGAGCGCGCCACCGAGCAGCATCAGGAGCAGGAGGCCACCACCGGCGCGTGCCACAATTCTAGTATAAGGTTCGTCGATGGATCTCCGCGAGAAGGCCGCTCAGTTGCCCGCCCAGCCCGGCGTCTACCTCTACAAGGACGCCGGCGGAGCGGTCCTCTACGTCGGCAAGGCCAAGGACCTGCGCAGCCGCGTGCGGAGCTACTTCTCCGAAGGAGGCCGGGCCGACGCGAAGACCGGCACGCTGATCGCCGAAGCCCGCGACGTGGAGTACATCCTGGTGGACAACGAGCGGGAGGCGCTGGCTCTGGAGAACAACCTGATCAAGCACTGGCAGCCGCGCTTCAACGTTTTGCTGCGGGATGACAAGACCTACCCTTACATCAAGCTGACCAACGAGCGCTACCCGCGCGTCTATGTGACGCGGCGGCTCATCAAGGATGGCTCGACTTACTACGGCCCGTATTTCCCCGGGAACCTGGCGCACCGGCTGGTGCACTTGATTCACCGGTATTTCGGGTTGCCCTCCTGCAAGGTGGATCTGACGCGGCGCCACGCGCAGCCCTGCCTCCAGCACCACATTCACCGCTGCCACGGCCCCTGCGTGGAGGGGCTGACCACGGAGGAAGCCTACGCCCGGGCGGCCCGCCTAGTCCGGCTGTTTCTGGAGGGACGCCACGGGGACCTGCTCGCGGAGCTGCGCGCGGAGATGCAACGCGCCTCCGACGAGACGCGCTTCGAGCAGGCGGCAGTGCTGCGGGACGTGATCTCGACCATCGAGGAGACCGAGGATAAGCAGAGGATGGCCGCGGCCGCCGGCGAGGACATAGACATCTTCGGCTGCTACGCCGAACCGCCGCTGGTAGCGGCCAACGTCTTTCACCTGCGCAACGGGCGCATTGTGGACCGCCGCGAGTTCTTCTGGGAGGACCGGACGGAGTTCGAATCGGCGGAGTTTGTCTCGGGTTTTTTGAAGCAGTTCTATCTCGACCAGCAGTACGTCCCGGCGCGGATTCACGTACCGGTGGAGTTCGAGGACCGGGAGGCTTTGGAGGAGGCGCTGTCGGAGCGGCGCGGGCGCAAGGTCGAGATCCACACGCCGCAGCGGGGACCGAAGAAGGCGCTGCTCGATCTGGCTGAGACCAACGCCCGGCACAGCTTCGAGCAGCGTTTCCGGGTGCTGAAACCCTCGGCGAAGGCGATTCAAGAGGCGCTTCAGGACATGCTGGGCTTGGCAGAGCCGCCCCGGCGCATCGAGTGCTTCGACATTTCCCATATTCACGGGACGGACACCGTAGCCAGCCTGGTGGTTTGGGAAAACGGGCGGATGAAGAAGTCGGATTACCGCAAGTTTGTCATCCGCACCGTGGAAGGCAGCGACGACTTCGCGGCCATGCGGGAGGTGATCACGCGGCGGTATCGGCGGCTGCAAGAAGAGAAGCGGCCCCTGCCGTCGCTGGTGCTGGTGGACGGCGGCGTGGGTCAACTGCACGCGGCCGCCGAAGCGCTGGAGGGGCTGGGAATCACGGATCAGGCGCTAGCCGCCATCGCCAAGCGCGAGGAGTGGATTTACGTCTACGGGCAGGAAGACGAGCCGGTGGTGCTGGACCGCTTCTCGCCGGTGCTCCATCTGGTCCAGAGCGTGCGCGATGAGGCGCACCGGTTCGCCGTGACCTTCCACCGCACGCGGCGCGCGGCGGCGCGGCTGCGCTCGGAGCTGGAGCAAATCCCTGGGGTGGGAGAGAAGACCGTGCAGAAGCTGCTCAAGCACTTCGGCAGCCTCGAGGGCGTGCGCCAGGCCGCGGAGGAAGAGCTGGCGGCGGTGGTGGGGAAGGCAGCGGCAAGGCGGGTGCGGGGGTGGCGCGCCGCTCCCGAGGGCGACGTACAATAAGGCCATGGGGTTGCCACCGCCGTTCGACCGCATCACCATCGACCCGGAGCTCATGAACGGGCAGCCGTGCATCCGCGGCATGCGGCTCACGGTGCGACGCGTGCTTCAGGCGATGGCGCTCTATCCTGACCGTGCCGAGCTTTTCCGGGAATATCCGGAACTGGAAGAAGAGGACCTGCGGCAGGCCCTGGAGTTTTCGGCCGCCAATCTGGATGACCGCATCGACCTGCTGAACGTGGCGTGAGCCGTGATGCACAGGCTCCTACTGGATCAGGGACTGGCGCGCGCGACGGCAGCGATTCTCAGGGAGCGCGGGTGGGATGCCGTTCATGTCGGTGAGCTCGGCTTGGCCCACGCCTCAGACCGCTCCATCCTGGAGCTGGCGCGGCGTGACGGCCGCATGCTCTGCACGCTGGACGCTGACTTCCACCAACTGCTGGCTCTGAGTGGGGCAACGTCTCCCTCCGTCATTCGCATCCGGATCGAGGGCTTGCGTGGTCCGGCGCTGGCGCGGCTGCTGGAGCGAGTCTTGGAAGAGGTGGGGCCTTCGCTGATGGCCGGAATGGCGGTGACGATAACCACCCGTTCGGTCCGGGTGAGGCGGCTTCCGTTGACCAGCGCGAGATAGCGTGACTGATTCCCCTGGGGTGGGAGAGAAGACCGTGCAGAAACTGCTCAAGCACTTCGGCAGCCTCGAGGGCGTGCGCCAGGCTTCGGAGGAAGATCTGGCGGCGGTGGTGGGGAAGGCAGCGGCAAGGCGGGTGCGGGGGTTCCACGCGGCGGGATAGCCTTCTGGGCGTCCCGGTGATACGATCAGGCTGCTATGGCTGCGAGTCAAGTGAAGCTGTGGGTTGGGGCGCTCTGCCTGGCGACGCTGGCACAGGCTGCCGAACTGCCCGACGAGCGCGTGCGCCGCTACATGGATTACAAGTTCGGGATGTTCATCCACTGGGGGCCGTATTCGCTGGCGAGCGTCGAGGCCTCCTGGCCCATCATGCGGCCGGAGCGCAAGGAACGCGGGACGATCAGCGAAGCCGAGTACCGCTTGCTGCCCACACGGTTCAACCCGGTGAAATTCGAGCCCAAGGCCTGGATCCGGCTAGCCAAGGAGGCGGGCCAGCGCTACATGGTCTTCACCAGCAAGCATCATGACGGGTTCGTGATGTTCGATTCGGCCTACACCGACTACAAGATCACTAACACGCCTTACAAGAAGGACCTCGTGGCGGAACTGGCGGCGGCCTGCCGTGCGGAAGGGATGCCGCTGGGCTTCTACTACTCGCCGCCGGACATGAACCACCCGGGGTACCGCGACACCTCGAAGCCCTCCAGCGCCAACTGGCGCGGAGAGCCCACGCGCGCGGAATGGGTCACCTACCTGGACTACATGGAGGTGCAGGTGCGGGAGCTGCTCACGCGCTACGGCGAGCTGGCGGTGGTGTGGTTCGACGGCCTGGGCGGCGGCGCCTACGATGGGCTCCGCTTCCAGAAGCTGGTGCGCGAGCTCCAGCCCAAGGCGGTGATGAACAACCGCATCGGGATCGCGGGCGACTTCGAGACCCCCGAGCAGTTCGTCCCCAAGACACTACCCACGCGGCCCTGGGAAACCTGCATGACCATCAACCGCACCTGGGCCTACAACCGGAACGACACCAACTACAAGTCCACCACGCAGTTGATCCGGATGCTGATAGAGGTGGCCGGCAAGGGCGGCAATTTCTTGCTGAACGTGGGGCCGACGCCGGAGGGCGCCATCCAACCGGAGTTCGAGGAGCGGCTGCGCGGGATCGGCGCCTGGCTGAAGGTGAACGGCGAAGCCATCTACGGAACGACCGCCGGCCCGCTACAGGATCTGCCCTGGGGCCGCACTACGGCCAAGGGCGGGACCATCTACCTGCACGTGTTTGACTGGCCGAAGGGGACTCTGGAGGTGGCTGGCCTGCGCGCCCGGGTGCGGCAGGTCTCCCTGCTGGCGGGAGGACAACGCCTGCGGTTCACCCAGAGAGGCGACCGGTTGAGCGTTCAGACGCCGGAGCAAGCGCCCGACCCGCACGCTACGGTGCTGGCGTTGCGCACCCGCTGATCAGCGAGCGCTCCGGGCCGCGGGAGCGGAAGCCGCGGCGGCCTCAGCCGCCGCCGTCCCGAGCGGCGGTGGTGAGTGGGTGGATGATGCGCAACTTCCATCGTATCAAACAGTTCGCCTGTTGTGAGACGCGCCGACAGGTTGCTGTTGTTCAGGATTGTCTTCTGTTCACGTATCGTGTACAATGGGGTTGTGTGAACAGGAGGGCGTCCTGACATGAAAAGGCACAACCTGCCCGTGCTCCACGCGGCCATAGCGGGCTTGCGCCGGACGACGGGCCTTACGGCCCGGATCCTCGCCCAGGAGCCGCTCACTCCCGCCGGTCGTGCGGATGCGGTGCTCGAAATCGAGGCAGGTGGCCACGCGTATCGCTTTGTCGCCGAGGTGAAGGTTGTCGATCGGTTCGAGACTCCCGCCCAGGTGAAGAGGCGGTGGGCCGGCCCAGACGCCGTCCCGATTCTGGTGGCGCCATGCCTCACGCGCGATGCGGCTCAACGTTGCCGAGAACTGCGCTTAGCCTTCATAGACACGGCGGGCAATACTTACCTCGAAGGCCCCGGACTTCTGATCTGGGTCGTCGGTCAACCCCATCCGATCGAACTGAAGCGACAACGGTTTCGGGCGCTCAACCCGGCAGGACTCCAGGTCACCTTCGCGCTACTGTGCCGTCTGGACCTTATTCAAAGCACTTATCGCGAGATCGCCCGAGCGGCAAACGTGGCGCTGGGAACGGTCGGACCTGCGATCAAGGATCTTGAGGCCCGCGGTTTCATTCGGTGGGCGCGCAGCGGAGCACGGCGAGTTGTCGATCCTCGCCGGCTCCTAGAGGAATGGGTGACCTATTACCATACGACCCTGCGCCCGAAACTGAATCCACGACGTTTCGACGCAGATACGGACTCCTTAGAGAAGGCGGACCTCAAGGCGTACGACGCGTACTGGGGAGGAGAGGTTGCGGCGGACAAGCTCACGCACATGCTGAAACCGGCCACGTTCACGATCTATGCCCGCGAACTGATTACCCGCCTAGTTTTGGGCCAACGCTTGCGTGCACGCGCAGGCGGCCGGATCGAAGTTCTCGACGCGTTCTGGAACTTCGCCGCGGACCCGGGCCATCCCGACGTCGTGCCTCCGGTGCTTGCCTACGCGGACCTTCTCGCGACGCAGGACGGCCGTAACATCGAGGCGGCGAAGCTCATCTATGACCAACTTGTCGAACCCGCGTTTCATCGTGCCGGTCAAGCCGGTTGATCCACTCACGGGTCGCGTACTTCGTCGGGTAGATCAAGCCGCGGCGGCGTGTGGCTCGCGATGCTTCGTGGCGGGCGCTATGGCGCGAGACTTGGTCTTGGTGAACGCCTTCGGGCTGCCGCCCGGCCGGGCGACCAGGGACATTGATTTCGGCATTGCGGTCGAGAGCTGGGAACAGTTTCAGACGCTCAGGGCCAACCTGATTGAGACCGGCCAGTTCGACGCCGCGCCGCGGGATGCCCGCCGACTGTACTGGAAAGACCCGGACGCCGAAGTCGCCACTCCCATTGACCTCATTCCCTTTGGCGGAGTCACGTCTGAGGACAAGACCATCGCCTGGCCTCCAAACCGGGATTTCGTGATGAACGTGGCCGGATTCGAGGAGGCGTTGGAGTCCGCAATCGAGCTGCGAATCGAAGACGACCTCGTCGTCTCAGTAGCGTCAATTCCGGGACTCACCGTTCTGAAACTGATCGCTTGGCAGGATCGCCGGAGTAGGAACAACCAGGACGCGGCAGATCTCATTCGCCTCCTGGAGTACTACGCGGAGGCCGGGAATCTGGATCGCCTCTACGAACAGGAGATGCTTCTGCTCGAGACTGCTGGTTTCGACCTGGAGCTGGCGGGAGCACAGCTATTGGGGCGCGATGCGGCTCGCATCTGCCAAGCGGCGACACGGCAGCAGGTTTCCGCTCTTCTCAGTTCGGAACCGCTTGTCGACCAACTGATCGTCCAAATGGACCGAACAGGATTCAGCGAAGACCTGCAAACGGAACGGATCTCCGGCCTCTTGAGACGGTTCTGTCAGGGTTTCCTCGGCGCTTGATTGTGCTGCGCCGGTGCTGCACCTGGTCCAGAGCGTGCGCGATGAGGCGCGCCGGCTCGCGGCGACCTTCGACCGCACGCGGCGGGAGGCGGCGCGGCGGGTCAAGGGGTTCTACGAGCCTGCCTGAGGCTCCGGCGCGCTCTCGCCCGCCTCGCGGATGAGCGCGGCGCAGCGGGCGGCTTGGTAGCGCAGTTCGAGATCCTCAGCGAGGCTGAGGAGTTCGTCTCGGCTGGCCCGGCCGGGCCGCAGCGCATTGTAGATCTCCAGGATGCGCTCCGCAGGTACGTTCACCAGCTCGGCGGCGCGGCGTAGGTTCTCGGCAAGCTGCGGCCTGCCGGAGGATGCGGCGATTTGCGCCTGAAGCTCCAGCGCCTCGGAAGTCACGCGCAGGTCCTCCATGGTAAGGGCGCCCTCGAGGACGGCTTCGAGCGTGATTTCCCGGAAGGGCAGCCCGGTGGGGGTCTTCAGCCGCTCGGGGACCTTTTCGGCCAGCGGGTACTCAGGCACGGCGCACCCCCAGTTCTTGGGGCGGTTTCCGCTGGTCCACCTGCTCGGTCTCGCGCAAGTGCAGAATGGTGGTCTGGACGATGTAGCGCAGCCGGGCCATGTTATCGATCCGGACCGGGACGGGGAGCACCGGCTCGCCCTTGGCGTAGTTGGCCGCATTGCGTCCGATGACGCGGTAGGACTCCAAGGTCAGGTTGGGCGCTTGCGGGAACAGTTCCAGGTTGCTGAGCGGTTCCAGGTCGCGGCGGTGGATGACCGTGGTGCCCTTGGACTGGATGCCGATGCTGACGCCCGAACCGCTCAGACGCGCTCCGGCATGGCCGATGAAGCCGCAATCCGAGGTGTGGTAGATCTTGACCACCCGCGGCTTCAGGCCCTCCTGCTCGATTCCCTCGAGGAGCGCCTGAAGCACTTCGGCGTGCGGCAGGCCGAGCAGCGTAGCATCGAGCGCGGCGCCGAAGGCCGGGCCCACGGCGATGACGATCTCGCGCGGGTCATCGCCGGGGCGGGCTTCACCCACCTCTTCCAGCCACGCCGGTTTAGCTTCCGCCCGCGCCCGGCCAATGGCCCGCGGGTCCTGGGCCTGCGGGATGCCGGCGATCTCGCCGGCCCGCTCGGGGCTGAGGCGATAGCCGCTGCCGGGTCCCTGGTAGTCGTTGGGATCGTTGACTGCGCTCAGGACTCTGGCCCCCGGCAAGACCACGGCGGAGGTTTGCAGGTAGTCGCCGGAGACCCGCAGCTTCTGTATGGCCAAGATCTTCCCGGCGATGTCGCGGAAGCCGCGCCGCGCCAGGGCCTTGATCACGTCCACGCCGTTCAGTCCCCGGCTGAGGAAATCCTCGGCGGCTTCCAGATCCGCCACCACGTTGCGCTCCGGCATATCGTCGCTCGAGTAGGCGATGACGGCAGCCTCGACCTCGGCATCGCTGATCGGCGGCAGGTCTAGTTCCCCGAAGACGGCTTGGACGGCCTGAGCCGCGCGCCGCCGCACCTCCAGCACCTCAGGCTCGAGCACCGGCCGCAGCCCGCCGTCGGCCTGCATGTCGCGCTGGAGAACGTTGTAGTCGTCCAGGTCATCGGCGTCGAAATTGCCCCCGCCGAAGAGGTTGTCCTCGCGCGGCATCGAGCTGTAGCCGGAGAAGATGAAATCGGTGCCCGGCAAGAACTGGAGCATCAACTTGGAAGCCTTGCGGATGTCGGAATGCGAGGCCATGGCGTCGTTGCCCGAGGCCACTTCCAGGTCGAGGGCGGCGGCAATCAGGTTCTCTGCCAGCACGCCGCGCACGCCGCCGGGCAGCGACTCGGGCAGCGCGATGCAGCTTATCGAGCCGTTCTGAACCCCCTGGGAGCCGGCGCCCTTGATGGCCATCAAACAGCGGGTTTCCAGGTAGATCATCGACTTGCCTTCGGCATGCCCCATCAGGGCCTCCGAACCGCTGCCGGAGGTGAAGCGGACCTTGATGCCGCGGGAGGCGTAGGCCGAAGCGAGGAACGCTTTCGACCAGGGAGTGTCGTCGCCGTCGCGGAAAGCCTGCTCGGTACCGTAGACCGAGAGCGTTTCGGCGTAGGTGGTCAGCCCCAGCAGCGCCAGTCGCAGGCCCAGCGACTCCTCGACCGCGCACTGCGTCAGGGCCGTGCCGCGCCCGGTCTGCGAGCCGACCAGCACCGCGAGCGCGTTCAGCGGGGCATAGCGCGCCACTCCCACCGTGGTCTCCAGCTCCGCGAAACCGCGCTCGACCGCCTCGGCGGCGTCGGCGGCCAGCAGCGCCGGGTTCTCGCGGCGGTTGGTGACGTGCGCCTGGTTAGAGGGGGTCTTGCGGGCCCGCATCTTCTGGAGGGCCATCATCATCTCGACCACGTTCAGGTGGTCAACCACCTGCATGATCTTGGCCGGCGTGAGCCCGGCGAAGAGGCGCACGACCTCGGCGCGCGGCGTGTGGATGTCCACCAGCATCCGGGCCAGAGCCTTCGAGTCCGTAGCCATGGCAGCCTCGGCGACGGGGACGTCGATGGCGTGGCGCGCGATGAAGCGGTCCAGCATGTCGTAGCGCGCTTCCGGCGTGCCGTCCAGCTCGATGATGCGTCCGTCGCGCACCTTGATCTGTGGCTTCGGATCGAAGGGGCTATTGAAGACCACCAGGCCGGTCTCGGGCCACTCCTGGATGAAGGTGTCCCGGTTAACGTCGCGCCGGGCGCGCGCCTGGAAGCGTTTGGAGACCGCCATGGCCGGCTACTTCTTCCGGATCTCCTCGAGCCGCTTCTTCAGGTACTCCTGGTATTCCTTCTTGAGCTCCGGGTCGCGCGGGCTGCCGTAGATGTCGCTGGAGACGTACTTGCCCTCGTCGAATTTCATCCGCGTCCACTCGTCGTGGATGTGGGTTTCGTCGGCGCGGTCGAGGACTTCCTTCACCAGTTGCGGCGGAACGAAGAACACGCCTTCCTGGTCGCCCACGACGAGGTCGCCCGGCATGACCGTAGCGTTGCCGATGCGCACCGGGATGTTGATGCCGGTCAGCGTGACGTTGCCGATGGCGCTGGGGTGGACGTGCCGGAAGTAGGCGGGCATGTCCATCTGCGAGACGCCTTCCAGGTCGCGGATGCTGCCGTCCAGCACGATCCCTGCGCCCCGGGTGGTCTTCATGATGTAGTAGAACAGGTTGTCGCCGACGATGGTGCCGTTTTCTTTCTTGCCGAACAGGTCCACCACGATGACGTCGCCGGGCCCGAGCATGTCGATTACCGTCTGATTGCTGAGCCGGCTGAGGCCGCGGGCTTTGGCCTTGGTGAGGGCGACGCTGTCGAGGTCGGGGCGCGCCGGCATGAACTGCGCGGTGAAGGCCCGGCCAACCAGCTTCTTGCCGGGATGCAGGATGCGGAATCCGTCTTCATACTGGTTGCGGAAACCTTTCATCGCCAGGACGCCGATGATATCCTCGGCGGATAGGCCGCGGGCCCTGGCGATCAAGTCGTCGGGGACCTTCGGCCGGCCGTCAGGGAATCGGTCGAAGGGGTTCTGCGCGGTGTACTCGATGAGCTCTTCCTTGCTGAACGCGAACACCTGGCCCCGGGCAGGGGCCGGCGCCAGCAGCGCCGCCAGGCACGCCCCCAGGACCAGGGCGGCCATCCACCTGGCGGAACGAGTTGCGGTGGTGTGAATCATGGTTACCTCCCAATCACGCTTTTACCGTGATGGTACTTCAGACGGCGACCGAGCCGCTTGGCATAGGCTGGAGGGATGAGAACCGGGAAGGCCCAACACTTGCTTTTTTCCGTCCTGCCGCTGTTGATAGTCCCGGCGGCTGGCTTGGCCGGCGAGCCGATCGACCGGCGGGCGCTGGTCACGCGGCACAACATCGAGCTGCGCGAGGCCGACCCGTTGTCGCCTCTGTCGGTGGGCAACGGGCAGTTCTGCTTTACGGCGGACGTGACCGGGCTTCAGAGCTTCGAGCAGGAGTATCTGAAGGGCGTAGCGCTCGGCACTATGGCCGATTGGGCCTGGCACAGCTTCCCCAATCCAGGGGGATTCAATCTTAACCAGGCGCTGGTGCTTGTGGACGCGGGCGGAAGGCAGGCCACCTATCCGATCAGGATGAACACCCCGGCCACGGAATGGCTGCGCGCCAATCCGCACCGGTTCAGCCTCGCGCAGATAGGCCTGGCGATCGCGCGAGAGGACGGAACACCGGCGCGTTTGGAAGACCTGAAGAGCATCCGCCAGCGGCTCGACCTTTGGCAGGGAGTGCTGGCCAGCGAATTCGAGGTGGAAGGCCGGCCAGTGCGGGTGGAAACGGTCTGTCACCCGCGCCTGGATGCAGTCGCGGCGCGCGTCGAGTCGCCGCTGGTGGCGGCCGGCCGGCTGAAAGTGTTCGTGGCGTACCCGTATCCGGCGGGCGCTTGGGGTCCGGCTCTGAATGACTGGCGCAAGCCGGACAGTCACACCACCGCGGTGACTGCGCGCTCGAACAACCGCCTCGAGGTGCGTCGCGAGCTGGACGGCACGCGGTACGCCTGCGTCATTGTTCACGAAGACGGCAGCGCCTTGCGGCAGCAAGGCGCCCATCGGTGGGAGATTCTGCCTAGGAGCGGCGCCGAGAGGATACGCCTGGCGGTTACCTTCGCGCCCGAATCACCGGTCGCTCAGGCGGCGGCGAGCTTCGACGAGGCCCGGAAGGCCGCAGTCGCCTGGTGGCCGGCGTATTGGCGGTCCGGCGCCGTAGTGGATCTTTCGCAAAGCCAGGATCCGCGCTGGCGGGAGGTGGAACGGCGGGTGATCTTGTCTCAGTACCTGATGGCCATTCAGGAGCGGGGCAAGTATCCGCCGCAGGAAACCGGCCTCACCTGCAATAGCTGGTTCGGCAAGTTCCATCTGGAAATGCACTGGTGGCACGGCGTGCACTGGGCGTTGTGGGGCCGCGCGGGGGTTTTGGAAGAGCAGCTTGCGTGGTATCGGGATGTGCTCCCCGTGATGCGGGAGACGGCCAAGCGCCAGGGGTACGAGGGCGCGCGCTGGGGCAAGATGCTGGGGCCCGATGGCCGCGAATCGCCCTCCGGGATAGGGCCGCTGCTCGTCTGGCAGCAGCCGCACCCCATCTATCTGGCCGAGCTGATCTATCGGGGACGAAAAAACCGAGCCACGCTGGAACGGTACCGCGACATCGTATTCGAGACGGCCAGGTTCATGGCCTCCTACCCGGTCTGGGACGGGGACCGGCAGTGCTACAACCTGGGGCCGCCACTGTTGTCGGCGCGCGAGTTCGGGGGCGCCGGCTACGTTCGGACCAGGAACCCTGGCTTCGAGCTGTCTTATTGGCGCTGGGGCTTGAAGACGGCGAACCAATGGCGCCAGCGCCTGGGCTTGGCGCCGGAGTCCCGCTGGGAGCATATCGCCGATCACCTAGCCTCCCTGCCCATCCGCGAGGGCATCTACCTGGAGCAGGAGACGCCCCTGGCCCCGGACGGAGGGCATCCCTGCATGTTGGCCTCCCTTGGTGTTCTCCCGCAGTCTCCCATGGTCGATGCGAAGACGATGGAACGGACCCTGGAGTACGTGCTGCGACGCTGGCCCAAGGACGCCATGTGGGGCTGGGACTTCCCCATGATGGCGATGACCGCCGCCCGGTTGGGCCGGGGGGATCTGGCGGTTGAGGCCCTGATCTTGCCCTGGCCGAAGAACCGCTACGCGGCCAGCGGTCACAACTACCAGCGTGCGAACCTGCCGATCTACCTGCCCGCGAACGGGGGATTGCTCGCGGCCATCGCCATGATGGCGGCCGGCTGGGACGGCGGCCCGTCCGGAAACGCCCCAGGGTTTCCCGCGGATGGTTCCTGGGTCGTGCGGTGGGAGGGGCTGCGGGTGGCGCCGTAGACTTGACAAGTCGGGAGACTTATCCTACGCCCGGCTCTTGGTATGATGTTCTACCGATTGCGAGGACTGCTTAGATGAGCGAAACCAAGTTCCGTCCCTACGTTCCCGAGAAAACCGACCTCGCCGAATTCACCGTCCGGGCGGTAGTGCTGGGCCTGGTGATGACGGTGGTGTTGGGGGCCGCTAACGCCTACCTGGGTCTGCGAGCCGGGATGACCATTGCCGCCACATATCCGGCGGCGGTCATCAGCATGGCGGTGCTGCGGCTGTGGCGCGGCTCGATCCTGGAGGAGAACATCGCCCGCACCGTCGGCTCGATCGGCGAGTCGGTGGCCGCCGGCGCCATTTTCACCATCCCGGCGTTCGTCATCTCCGGGGCCTGGAAGACGTTCGACCCCGGAGTGGCGTACTGGAAATCCACCGTGCTGATGCTGGTGGGCGGCATTCTGGGCATCCTGTTCGTGACCCTGCTGCGGCGGGTAATGGTGGAAGATCCCGACCTGGGCTTCCCGGAATCGGTGGCGGCGGGCGAGATCCACAAAGCCGGGCAGCGCGGCAGCGGGGCGGCCAAGATCCTCTTCAGCAACATGGCATTTGGGTCGGTGATCTATGCCCTGGGCGTCGTCAAGCTGTACGCCGCCGGCAAGACTTTTTTGTTGGCGGTCGGCGAGACGGGCAAGAGCCTGGTGCGGCTGGTGAGCAAGGGCTACCGGCAGGAGGTGGGGGTCGGCGGCGTCACGGCGGCAGCGATGCCGGCGATCAGCCCAGCGTATCTGGGCGTGGGTTACATCATCGGGCCGCGGCTGGCGGCGCTGAACTTCTCCGGCGGCGTGCTGGCGTGGGGACTGTTGATTCCGCTGCTGGCCTACTTCCTGGGGCCGCAACTGGCGCCCTCGAACCCCAACTGGGAGACGGTCAGTGACGCGGTCTGGAAGTCCATCGTGCGCCCCATCGCGGTAGGGGGCATGCTGGTGGGCGCCGGCTTCACGCTGTTCCGGATGCGCAAGAACCTGGCCCGCGGCCTGGCGCGGGCCGTGTCGGACGTTAGGAAAGCCGGGGCCAAGGCGCAGGTCACTTCCCGGCTGGACCGCGACCTGAGCGCCAAGACGGTCTTCGCCGGGCTGGGCGTCACTTTCGTCTGCATGGCGCTGCTGTACGCCTACTTCGCCAACATGCTCTCCGGGGGCGTGGTGGCGGCGCTGGTGATGATCGTGCTGGGCTTTTTCTTTGCCGCGGTCTCGGGCAACTTGGTGGGCCTGATCGGTTCCTCGAACAACCCGATTTCGGGCCTGACGCTATCGACGCTGATCGTGGCGGCGCTGTTGATGGTCTCGATCGGCGTTTCAGGTGTGGGCGGCGTGGCGGCGGTCCTGGGCGTGGCCGCGGTGGTATGCGTGTCCTCGGCGGTGGCGGGCGAGATGCTCCAGGACCTGAAGGTGGGACATATTCTGGGCGGGACCCCGCGGAGCATGCAGATCGGCGACGTGCTGGGAGTGGTGTTTGCCAGTCTGCTGATGTATTTCCCCCTGCTGGTGTTGCACCAGGGGAACATCAACGCCGGAGGCATCGGCTTCGGCGACAAGGAATTATCGGCGCCGCAGGCCGGCCTGATGGCCTCCCTCGCCCAGGGTATCGTGGGGGGCGGCATGCCCTGGCCGCTCATCGCGGTGGGCGTGCTGATGGGCTTCACGCTCATCATGGTGCAGGTGCGCAGCCCCATGCTGTTCGCCGTGGGCATGTACCTGCCGCTGGAGACCACGTCGGCGATCTTCGTCGGCGGCGTGTTCCGCTGGATCACCGACAGCCTGAGCAAGCGGCGGGGTTTCAACGAGGCCCAGAAGACGCGGGTGGAGAACGCCGGCATTCTCACCGCTTCGGGCCTGATCGCCGGCGAGGCCCTGACCGGGCTGGTAGTGGCGACCTTCAAGTTCTTCGAGTGGCCGCTGCCGGTAATCTTCAAGGAGCCGTCCATCCTGGCGGGGCTGGTGGTGCTGGCGCTGATCGCCGGGATCATGATCCGGGTGCCGCTAGGCAGCGCCGGACGGCCGGAGGAGGCCGCGCCGCCGGCGGCGATGATGTAAACGTCCGTTGTGGTCCGCAGAATCATCTGTGGGATCCTAAGCAAGTTCGTTCGGGCGGTCAGGTTGTGGTGAGGGCTTCTGGTGGGGTATACATTTGAGTGGGACCCGAAGAAGGCGGAGTCCAACGCCCGAAAGCACGGCGTGACCTTCGACGAGGCATCAACGGTCTTCGGCGATCCACTGGCGCTCCTCATGCCCGACCCGGATCACTCTCTGGACGAGGAGCGGTATCTATTGCTCGGAACATCGAGTCAGCATAGGCTCCTCGTGGTGGCTTTTGCGGAGCGAGCGCCGCGCACCCGCCTGATCTCGGCGAGAGGAGCCACTCAGCGCGAGCGGAGGCGCTATGAAGAAGAAGGCTAGTGGTCGCCATCGGAATAGCGACCGCGACACGATGCGACCAGAGTACGACTTCTCTGCGGCGGTTCGAGGCGCGACTGCGGCGAGATACGCTCAGGGCGCCAACGTCGCTGTGATCGATCCGGAGGTGCTGGACGTGTTTCCCGACGGCGCCGCCGTGAACCAAGCGCTCCGCGCTCTCGCGCCCGTCCTGCGCCAACAACGTCAGGTCCCGACGAAGCAGGGAAGCGCCTAACAGACAAAAGATCCCTGAACACACGGCTGAAGCCGCGCCGCCGGCGGCGATGATGTGAGCGGGGGCCTTACAGCACCACGCGCTGGTCGCCTTCGCGGCGGGTGAGGCGCTCGCGGTCCAGGTATTCGAGCAGCGGAATGGCGTACTTGCGCGAGACGCCGGCCAGCTCCTTGAACTCCGCCACGGTCAGCCGGCGGCCTTTGTAGCCGCTCATTTTCCGGCGCAGCTCCTGGAGGGCGGCGGAGTGGAAGACCAGCTCGTCGCCCACGCGGACGAGTCGGCCTTGGCGGAGCAGCAGTTGGAGCAGCGAGCGGGCGCGCGCCGGCTCGAGGCCGGATTTCGCCAGCACCTCGGCCACCGCGGGCACGCCCAGGCCGGCCTCGAGGAAGGCCTTCTCGATGGCCGCCAAGGCCTGCTCCTCGTCGTGCTTCAGCGCCGGCTTGTGCGTCACCAGGCGAACCGCTTCGCCCTCCGCGACGATTCCGGTAGAGCCCTCGAGCAAGGCGTCCAGCAGGAAGGCGGGCGCCTCCGGCAGCTCGCGGCTGCGGAGTTCCTGCTTGGGCATCCCGGGCAGCAAGGGGTTCTGCGCGTGGAAGGCTTCCAGTACCTGAGTGAGGCGTTGCAACGTAGCGCCCGCCCACTGCCGGTCTGCCACCCAGAGCTGCGGCTGGCGGAACAGCAGCAGGCGCTCGGATTGAGCGGCGCGTTCCAGCTCGTGCTCAGAAGAGCCGGTGCGGGCCACCAGCTCCGCCAGGCTCAGGCCGTAGCGCGACTCGCGCACCAGCAGCTCGACGCGCTCCTCCAACGTTCCCTCCGCCAGAATCTTCAGGCGAGTGGCCGCGCGCTCGCCACGTCGATACCTGTGACCGCTGATGTCCAGCACCGTGCCGCCGCCGATGGTCACTACGGGCGAGAACATGCGGATGATGAAGCGGTCGCCGGGCAGCACCAGCAGCGGTTGCTCGAAGCGCAGCCGGGCATAGGTGCGGGCGCCGGGCTGCAACGTCTCGGTGCCGTCCAGCAGCCGCACCTGGGCCTCTACTTCCGCGGTTCCGGCGTGGAAATGCACCGGCGCCCGCTGCTTCAAAGGCTTCGCCGAGGGCAGCAGCTCCAGCAGGCAGTCCAGTTCGGCGGTGGCGCGAAGGCGCCCCGGTTCGGAGAGCACCATGCCGCGTGCCAGCTCGGACGCCTCGGCGCCCACCAGGTTCAGGGCGGTGCGCTGCCCGGCCAGGGCCCGCTCGACGGCGGCGCCGTGCACCTGGATCCCGCGGACCCGCAAGCGCCGCCCACCGGGATGAACTTCCACTTCCTGCTCGTGCGCCACCGAGCCTGAGATGAGCGTTCCGGTGACCACCGTTCCGAAGCCGCGCATCGAGAAAGCGCGGTCGATGGGCAGGCGCAGGCAGCGCGAGGCGTCCTTGAGGGGGACCGTCGAGGCCGCTTCCCGCAGACGCGCCACCAGCTCTTCGAGTCCCTGGCCGGTCACCGAGCTGACTGCGAGGATGGGCGCGCCCTCCAGGAACGAGCCGGCAACGAAGTCCTCCACTTCCAACCGGACCAAGTCCAGGATGTCGCGCTCGACCAAGTCGGCTTTGGTCAGAACCACGATGCCTTGCGGGATGCCGAGCAGCCGGCAGATGTCGAAGTGCTCGCGCGTCTGGGGCTTGACGGACTCATCGGCAGCGATCACCAGCAACAGCAGATCGATGCCGCCCACCCCGGCCAGCATGTTCTTGACGAACCGCTCGTGACCGGGCACGTCCACAAAACCCAGGCGTATGTCGGGGGGCAGGTCCAGGTGGGCGAAACCCAGGTCGATGGAGATGCCGCGGCGCTTCTCTTCTTCCAGCCGGTCAGTGTCGATGCCGGTGAGCGCCCGGACCAAGGCGGTCTTGCCGTGGTCGATGTGGCCGGCGGTTCCGACGATGACGTGACGCATACCCACTCGCGGTTCAGGCGCTGCGCTTGCCGCGCGGCAGGTAACGCGGCGCGCAGTAGCGGTTGGGCGGTTGTCCGATTGAGTTGCGCGCCTGCACGTCCCCGAAGGGGTCCTCGAAGCGGGCCATCAGGGCGTACAGGCAGGCGCGCATGTCGTCGGTGGCCTCCCGGTAGCGCGGGTCGTCCACCGCGTTGTGCAGTTCCTCGGGGTCTTTCTCCAGGTCGTACAGCTCGTCGAAGTCGAACCCGTTGAAGACGTACTTGTAGCGCGGGGTGATGGCGATGCGCTGGGTGTAGAGGAACTCGCCGCCGTAGTAGGCGCACATGATCTGGTCGTCCCAATCCGCGCGCGCGGGATCGGCGAGCAGCGGCTGCAAAGCGCGGCCGTCGGCGAACGGCAGGGGCTGCGCGCCGGCTGCCTGGACATAGGTGTGCGCGAGGTCGTGCGTCTGCATCAGGTGCGCGCAGCGCGAACCCGGACGCACGACGCCCGGCCAGCGCACGATAAACGGCACGCGGTAGCACTCCTCGTAGGGGATCCAGCCCTTGATCCACATGCGGTGCGCCCCCACCATGTCGCCGTGGTCGGTGGTGAAGACCACCAGGGTATTGCCGGCCTCAGCGGTCTTGTCCAGCGCGTCCAGAATCCGCCCGATCTGTGCGTCCAACTGCTCGACGTAGGCGTAGTAGTAGGCGCGGCTCTGCCGGTAGTCCTCCTCAGTCACTTTGCCCCAGCTCTCCGATTCGCGCCGGTGCAGGCCAGGTTTACCGCGGAAGCTGTCGTAAAAGCTCTTCGGCACCTTGATGGCGCGCGGGTCGTAGCGGTCCAGGTATTGCTTGAGGGGAAAGTAAGGGTCGTGCGGCTCGACGAAGTGGACTTCGAGGTGCCACGGCTCGGCGCCGCGCGCGAAGCGGTTCATCATGCGGATGGCGCACTCGGCCAGGTGAAATTCCGGCGTGGCCTCCTCGGGCCCCTCGCGGTAGCCCCACATAGCGAAGGGCTCGCTGCCCGGCCACTGCATCTGGCGCGTGACGGTGCGCTTTAGTTGCGCCTTGGGGCGCGCGACGCGGTCGGGGTTCAGATCGTACTTCTTGAGCGCCTCCGGCCAGCAGCCCTGCACGGCGGCGCCCTCGTGAAAGCCGAAATCGAAGGGCGTGCGCACCCAGGAGGCATGCCACTTGCCGACGTAGCCCAGCCGGTAGCCCGCCTCGCGTAGCCGCTGCGAATACAGCACCACGTCCGGATTCATGTCGCGGTGCACGGAGGGCGAGGAGTGGATCTGGTTGTACACCCCGTTGTGCCAGTGGTAGGCGCCGGAGAGCATCATGGCGCGCGCCGGGCAGCACACTGCCGAGGGCGTGTAGGAACGCTCGAAGAGCATGCCGGCTTCGGCCAGGCGGTTCAGGTTGGGCGTGCGGCACTCCGAGCGGCCCGCGATGGTGCCCCACTGCTGCTGGTCGCTCAGAATGTGCAGGATGTTGGGACGCCGCGCGCCCGCGGCACCCGCCGGCGCGATGGCCGCGCCGGTAACGAATTCACGACGGTTCAGCATCGGCCCCAGCATAACGTAGCGCAACAGCGCGGTGTTACCCTGAGGGCTTGCGCCGTCATCCTCTCTTCAAAGCGTATGTCGCGCTGGTGGCGATCTGCTTCTTCTGGGGCACGACCTACCTGGGAATCCGGATGGCCCTGGAGTCCTTCCCTCCGCTGCTGCTGGTGAGCCTGCGTTTCCTGGTTTCCGGAGGTGTGCTGCTGGTGGCCGCCCGGCTGGTGGGAGCGCACTTGCCTGGAGGCCGGGACCTGCTGATCTCGGCGTTCACCGGGTTTCTGAATCTCGGGATAGGGAACGCCTGCCTGACCTTCTCGGAATTGTGGATTCCGAGCGGCTGGGCGGCGTTGATTATCAGCATGTCGCCGCTCTGGATGGTGACCATCGAATCCTTGATGCCGGGGGGAGAACGGATGCACCGCCCGGGGCTCCTGGGGCTGCTGGTGGGCCTGGCCGGGGTCGGGCTGCTGCTATCCTCCGACATCACTGGCGCCCGATTCGGCGGCGCCCTGGTCAAAGGGTTCCTGGTTCTGCAACTAGGCACCGCGGCATGGTCGTTCGGGTCAATCTACCAGAGACGGCAAGCGACGCCCGTTCATCCGGTGGTCACCGGCGCCGTCCAGCAGCTTGCCGCGGGTCTGGCGTTCCTGCTACCTGCCTTACTGGTGCCGGAGCAGCCGGTGCGCTGGAGCTTTCGCGGGGCGGCGGCGCTGGTGTACCTGATGGTGTTCGGCTCGATCATCGGCTACAGCGCGTACGTCTATGCGCTGAGTCACCTGCGGGTGGCGGTGGTTTCGATCTACCCTTACGTCAATCCCGTGGTGGCCGTGGCGCTGGGCTGGCTGTTCTACCGTGAGCCGTTCGGGATGCGGGAGGGCGCGGCTATGGCGGTCATTTTCGCAGGTGTGCTGCTGGTGAAGCGGTCCACGCCTGGGGCGCGTCCGGCGCCCTCAGACTAGTTCTTCCGCAGCAGCTTGGCGCCCAAGGCCCCGCCGGCCACCGGCAGCAGCGCGAACAGCAGGAACAGGAAGACCAGGGAAAACACCAGGTTGATGGCCATCCCCACCGGGCTTTGCATCAACTCGACCACCTGGTCCAGGTTGTCCCGCAGCAAGGGAACCTGGCTCAGCCGTTGGCGATCGGTGAACAGCCCGCTGCGCGCGGCGGCCAGGAAGTTGATAGTGAAAAGTACGGTGAAGATGGCGAAGGAAAACACGCCCGTTAACCAGCCGACGCGCGCGCCGCTCGCCACCGACAGCGCCTGACCGCTGCGCCGCAAGTAGACGTAAACCGCCAGAAAGCCGGCGCCCACCAGCCACAGCGGGGCGGCCAGGAACAGGTAGGGGAACAGGGTCAGCAGATTGGCCAGCAAGGCGGCCAGAAACGCGGCTCGTAGCGCCAGCCGGTTGCGGAAGTCAATGGCGGGCGGCGGCTTGGGCGCCCGGCGCTCAGCTTCGGGGAGGGCGCGCGGCGGCGCAGGCTCGGCGAAGTCCTCCTCGCGCTGGGGCTTGCCACACCGGTGGCAGAAGCGGGCGTCAGGCGGCAGCTCCGCGCCGCAGGTGCAGAACTCGGCCACGCCTCCAGTGTGCCACGACCGGCCTGTGGCGCGCGAATCTGTGTTACAGTCGTCTCGTTCATGCGTCCTTTGACTCTGCTGGTGCTGGCCGACCCGGCGCAGCGGTGCCTGGCCATGCTGGAGCGTCTTCCCGAGGATGCCGGGATCGTCGTGGGCGACTGTGCGGAGGCCTTCCAGGCCGCGGCGCCCGAAGCGGAGGCGATTCTGTTCTGGTTCTCCCGGCGCGAGCTTCTGGAGGCCGTCTGGCCGACGACGCCGGGACTCCGCTGGGTGCATTGCAGTTCGGCGGGAGTCGAGCACATGCTGTTTCCCGAGTTAATCGAGAGCGACGTAGTGCTGACCAACTCTCGGGGCGCCTTCTCCCCCGCGCTGGCCGAGTTTGTGATCGCCGCGGTGCTGTTCTTCGCCAAGGATCTCCGCCGGATGGTGCGCAGCCAGGCGGCGGGCATCTGGGACTGCTTTGATATCGAGGAAGCGGCCGGGCGGGCGCTAGGCATCGTGGGCTACGGAGACATCGGGCGCGCAGTGGCGGCGCGTGCCCGAGCCCTGGGGATGCGGGTGCTGGCGGTGCGGCGCAGGCCCGAGCCGGCGGGCGACGACCCGCTGGTCGAAGCGGCCTACCGGGTCGAGGCGCTTTCCAAAGTGCTGTCGGTTTCGGATTACATCGTCGTCTGCGCCCCGTTTACCCCGGCCACGCTGGGGCTGATCGGGGAAGCCGAGTTGCGGCTGATGAAGAGCAGCGCTGTGCTGATCAATGTCGGACGCGGCCCGGTGGTTGACGAGCGCGCCCTGGTGCGCGCGCTGGAGGAGGGCTGGATCCGCGGCGCCGCCCTGGACGTCTTTGACCAGGAGCCGCTGCCGGCTGGTCACCCGTTTTACCGTTTCGAGAACGTCCTGCTGTCGGCGCACTGCGCCGATCGCACGCCCGACTGGCAGGACCGGGCCATGGAGTTGTTCATCGAGAATTTCCACCGCTTTCACCGCGGCGCGCCTCTGCGCAACGTGGTGGACAAGCAGTTGGGATACTGAGAGGAGTCCAGTGACAATGACCAGATCATTCATAATCTCAGTTTTCGTGGCTACGGTGAGTGTTTGTTTCGCCCAGACTGACCAGCTCCTGCTGGCCCAAAGGCCCACCCTCAGCCAGACGCAGGTGGTCTTCAGCTATGCCGGAGACCTGTGGATCGTCAGCCGCGAGGGTGGCGAGGCCAGGCAGTTGACGACCGGGACGGGGGTGGAAACCGAACCCCGGTTTTCGCCCGACGGCACGCTGATCGCCTTTACCGGGGAATACGACGGCAACGTGGACGTGTACGTGGTTCCCGCCACCGGAGGCGTCCCGCGCCGCCTGACCTGGCATCCGGGGCCGGACACGGTCCAAGGCTGGACCACGGACGGCAAGCAGGTCTTGTTCCGCTCATCGCGTGCCAGCTACTCCCGCTTCGGCCGGCTGTTCACGATCCCGCTGGACGGCGGCTTCCCGGCCGAAGTCCCGCTGCCCATGGCCGAAGAGAGCTCCTATTCGCCGGATGGCAAGCGGCTGGCGTATGTGCCGCTAGGGCGCGCCTTCGAGGCCTGGAAGCGCTACCGCGGCGGCAGGACCACGCCCATATGGATCGCCGACCTGGCCGACTCTCGCGTCGAGAAAGTGCCCCGTGAAAACTCGAACGATTTCTGTCCCATGTGGATTGGAGACCAGATCTACTTCCTCTCGGACCGCAACGGGCCCGTGACATTGTTCGCCTACGACACGCGTGCCAAGAAGGTCCGCGAAGTCCTTCGGAACACCGGGCTGGATCTCAAGTCGGCCTCGGCCGGGCCGGGGGCTATTGTCTATGAGCAGTTCGGCTCACTGAACCTGCTGGATCTCAAGTCCGGCAAGCCAGGCAAGCTGGAGATCCGGCTCGCCGGGGACCTGCCGGCCACGCGGCCCACCCTGGAGCGGGTGGCCAACCGCATCAGCGCGGCGGGGATATCCCCGACGGGCGTGCGGGCGGTCTTCGAAGCCCGCGGCGAAATACTCACCGTGCCCGCCGAGAAGGGTGACATCCGCAACCTCACCAACACACCGGGCGTGGCGGAGCGCGATCCGGCCTGGTCGCCGGACGGCAAGCGCCTCGCCTACTTCTCCGACGAATCCGGCGAATACGCGCTGCACCTGCGCGCGCAGGACGGCAAGGGCGACGCCGAGAAGATCGATCTGGGCAGCCCGCCCTCCTTCTACTACCATCCGCTGTGGGCGCCGGACAGCAAGAAGATCGCCTACGCCGACGCGCGGCTGACCATCTGGTACGTGGACCTGGAGAAGAAGACCCCGGTGCGGGTGGATACGGACACTTACGACAGCCCGGACCGGGCGCTCGGCCCAGTATGGTCGCCGGACAGCCGTTGGCTCGCCTACACCAAGATGCTCAAGAATCATTTGCGCGCGGTCTTTGTGTATTCGCTCGAGCAGGCCAAGGCCTTCCAGATCACCGACGGCATGAGCGACGCGCGCTACGCCGGCTTCGATGTCAACGGCAACCACCTCTACTTCACGGCCAGCACGGATGTCGGGCTGACGGCCGGCTGGCTGGACATGTCCTCCATGAACCGCCCGGTGACGCGGAGCGTCTACCTGGTGGTTCTGCGCAAGGACCTGCCCTCGCCGCTGGCGCCGGAGAGCGACGAAGAAAAAGCCGAGGAGCCCAAAAAGCCCGAGGAGGCCAAGAAAGCCGAAGAAGCCAAGAAGGCCGCCGAGAAGAAAGAGCCGGTCACGGTGCGCATTGACGTGGACAACATCAGTCAAAGGATCGTGGCCCTGCCCATCCCGGCGCGCAACTACGTGGGCCTGGGAGCAGGCAAGACCGGCATTCTCTTCCTGGTCGAGGGCAGCCCGGTACCCGGCCCACAAATGGGCCCGCCCAGCGTGACTGTGCACAAGTTCGATCTGAAGACGCGCAAGACCGAAAGGTTCCTCGAAGGCATCACTGGGGGCGAGCTCTCCTTCAACGGCGAAAAGACGCTGGTCCGCCGGGGTGACCAGTGGCTGATCGTGGGCACCGCGCAGCCGCCCAAGCCCGGGGAGGGGGTTCTCAAGATGGAGACCATGGAGGTGCGGGTGGACCCGCGCGCCGAGTGGCGCCAGATGTACCGCGAGGTGTGGCGCATCGAGCGCGACTTCTTTTACGACCCCAACCACCACGGGCTGGACTTGAAGGCCGCGGAGAAGAAGTACGAGCCGTACCTGGAGCGGCTGGGCAGCCGTGCAGACTTGAACTACCTGTTTGCCGAGATGCTGGGCGAGCTTTCGGTAGGCCACCTGTACGTGGGCGGCGGCGCCATGCCGGAGGTCCGGCGGGTGCGTGGCGGCCTGCTGGGCGCCGATTACCGGATCGAGAACGGGCGCTACCGCTTTGCCCGAGTGTACAGCGGTGAGAACTGGAACCCCGAGCTGCGGGCGCCGCTGACGCAGCCGGGGGTCAACGTCGTCGCCGGCGAGTACCTGCTGGCGGTCAACGGTCGCGAGGTGCGCGCCTCAGACAGCCTGTACAGCTTCTTTGAGGGAACGGCGGGCAAGTCCGTTCTGCTGCGGGTGGGGCCCGATCCGGGCGGAACCGGGTCGCGCGAGGTGACGGTGGTGCCGGTCGAAAGCGAGTCCAGCCTTCGCGGCTTGGCCTGGATCGAGGACAACCGGCGGAAAGTGGATCAGTTGAGCGGAGGCCGCCTGGCCTATGTGTACCTGCCCAACACCTCCACGGCCGGCTACAGCAACTTCAATCGCTACTACTTCGCGCAGGTGGGCAAGCAAGGGGCGGTCATCGACGAGCGCTTCAACGGCGGCGGCTCGGTGGCCGACTACATCATCGACTACCTGAAGCGGCCCGTGCTGAGCTGGTGGGCCACACGGGCGGGCGAGGACTTCACTACCCCCGCGGGCGCCATCTTCGGCCCCAAGGTGATGATCATCAACGAAATGGCCGGCTCGGGCGGCGATTTCATGCCCTGGGCGTTTCGCAAGGCGCGTGTCGGGCCGCTCATCGGCAAGCGTACCTGGGGCGGGCTGGTGGGCATTTTCGGCTTTCCGGCGCTGATGGACGGGGGCCGCGTGACCGCGCCCAATCTGGCCTTCTACAATACCGAAGGGCAGTGGGAGATCGAGAACGTCGGCGTGGCGCCCGACATGGAGGTTGAGTTCGACCCGCAGGCCTGGCGTGCCGGAGGCGACCCGCAACTGGAGAAGGCGGTCGCCGCGTGCCTGGACCTGCTCAAGAAGAATCCGCAGCCGGCGCACAAGAAGCCGGCGTACCCGAACTACCACCAGCCGAAGCCGGCGGGGCGGTGAAGCGCGCGCCTCAGCGCGCGGTGAGCTTCAGGTACAGCGCGGCCGGGCCGGGGAATGGCGTGGTGAAGGTGCGGACCGCGCCGCCGGTGACCGGCTGGGCCGCAATGCCGGTTCCGGCGTTCACGTTGAACCATTCCACCGAGAAGGTCCCGGCGGCGTCGGTCAGGTTCACGGTGAATTCGCCCTTGTTCCCCGGCTGAAAGACAAGGTACTCTTTGCCGCGGTTGGCCAGACAGTAGCCGGTGGCCGAGAGGTTGTTGACGGGCGCCATCGAGGCCAGGTCCACCCGCTCGGCGAAGCGGCGTGTTTGCGCCATGCCCTGCCGGGCGGAATCCTGCCAGGTGGGCGAGGGGAGAAGCTCCTCCATGAAGGCGACATTCAGGCCGCGGCAGAAGCTCTTCCAGACCCAGATGTTGTCGCCCCCGGTGTGGCCCCAGAGATGGTCCGTGTCATTGAGGACCACTTTGCTGATGTGGTTCGAGGAAGGGTTCTCCCGGTAGTTCTCTTCCGGGCTGCCGGGGTTGGGTGAGATCCAATCGGCCGGGCTGTTGTACAGCGCCGCGTTCGTGCCTCCCCTGTACTGGAAGGTCATCCCCACGGGGTGTTGCTTGGGTTTGCCTGACTCGTACTTCTTGACGTAGTTGATGACGTAGTACTGCCAGTCGGTCGAATAGGCGCCGGCCTCATTGCACACTTCGTAGAGCACGTTATCGAGATCGTTGACCGTGTCGATCACTTTGCGGAGGTAGGCCTCTTGAAGACCCAACACGCGCTGGCCCATGGGGCTGTCCGCCAGGCTGTTGTACTCCAGGCCGCTACCGTCGCCGCCGAGATCCGCATCGACGCCGTTGACGTTGTTCTGGGCGTTGAAAGGATGGTAGACCCAGGCGTCGGTGAACTGGAGTTCCCAGCCCTCAAACAGCATGATGGAGACATAGATGCCGCGCTTACCGGCGGCGCGGACGCGCGTTCTGAGGCGGTCGAAGTACTGGGTGTTGAAGCGGGTCAGGTCGAACTTGGGCTTCTCGTCTTTGGCCAAACCGGGGCCGGTACGCTCCCAGGGGTGAGGCTGGCTGTGCTTGATGACGCCTTCGGGCTGGCGGTCGGTCCACTGGGGGGCTTCCCATCTCCACAGGCGGATGAAGTTGTGGTTCCAGCTCTGAAGCGAGTTCAGGTAGGCGGTGTAGTCGAAGACCGGGGGCGGGTCCTGGCTGGCGGGCAGCCGGTGCCCGGTGTCCTGGAGGTTGTGCCAGATGTGCGAGCCGGCCAGGTAAATGGCCTTCCCGGAGCCGTCGGTGAAGTAGCGGGGATTGGACTTGAGCGAGCGCAGGGGGCCGGCAGCGGGACCTCGCTGAGCGACTGCGGGCAAGGCGAGCAGGGCCAGCAGCAGGGCGGCAGGCGCCAGGCGATTGGTTGTCATGTTAGGAGGAGTATCACAGTTGAGTGGCGCGCTCAACGCTCCACCATGGCCGGCTTGCTCGTCCAGGTCGCGTTCGGCTTCGGGTCGGAGAAAGACCCTCCGCTTCACTAGATGGTCCCTTTCCGCCGGCCGCCCAGAAGGTGACGCCGCCTGCGCTCCCAGAAGTGCCGGTCGGCTTCAATCGGCGGGCCGGAAGCCAGACCCTCGAGCAGCGCCTTCTCGAGCCGCTCTTCCGCCTTGCTTTTCTGATCCGGGCGCTTGAGCGCCCTCGCGCGTTTCAACCTATGTTCCTCCGTATGCCTCTTCGGCCAGCTCCGCGACCTGCTGCTGAAGTTGCCGGGTCAGCGCTTCGTGGTCGTGAACCTTGAGGCCGGCAGTCGGGATCGGGTCGCCCACGCGCAGGGTGACCGGCCCGCCGCGCACCACCAGCGAGTCCATGGGCAGGATCTGGCGGGTGCCGATCAGCGCCACCGGGACCACCGGCACGCCCGCCTTGATGGCAACGTAGGCCGCGCCTTCCTTGAATTCCCGCATGGCGCCCGGTGAGCGCCCGCCCTCGGGGAATATCAGCGGCGAGATGCCTCGCTCGCGGATCACGCGCGCGGCCTGCGCCAGGGTCTTCAGGGAAGCCCGCGTGTCGCCGCGGTCCACCGGGATGTGGCCGGCCCTTTTCATGGCATAGCCGATGATGGGGAACCAGAACAGGCTCTTCTTGGACAGGAAGCGCAACTGAACGGGAAGGCAGGTGAACAGGACGGGAATATCCATGTAGCTCAGGTGATTGGAGGCGAAGACGTAGCTCGCGCCGGGCGAGATCTTCTCCAGGCCCTCGACGCGCACTTTCGCTCCGGCGATTGCCAGCAGCATCCGCGCCCACCGGCGCGTCACGGCGTGCTGGGCGCGTCCCGTCGAGTCAAACAGCGAGGTCACGAGCGACAGCGTGCTCATGACGGCCGTGGCCAACACGAGCAGCGGGTCGGTGATCAGCAGGGCGCGGAGGCGAGCCAGCAACATGGGACCGACCTGCCTATTTTACGAGGAGCGCGCGCGCTTCGCCTACCAGGAACAGCGAGCCGGTGATGAAGACGGCGTCTTCGGGGGCGGCCTCGCGGGCCACCTCCAGCGCCTGCGGCAGGCGTGGGGCGGTGCGCACGCGCGGGTGATCGACCAGCTCGCGCAGCAGCTCCGGCCGCACGGCCCGGGCCTGGTCCGGCGCGGTGAGGATAACCTGATAAGCCAGGGGGAACAGAACGGCGGACATCTCGACCACCGCCTTGTCACGCATAGCGCCGTAGATCAGCCAGACGCGACGGCGCGCGTAGAACCGTTCGAGGTAAGCGGCTAGGGCGCGGGCTCCGGCGGGATTATGCGCGCCGTCAAGAACGATTTCAGGCGTCGTCGAGATCCGTTCCAGCCGTCCCGGCCAGCGGGCTTGGTGGATGCCGTCGTGGATGGCGTTGTCGGGCACACCCAGGCAGTCCAGGGCGGTGATGGCGACCCGCGCGTTAGTCACCTGGTGCTCGCCGGCCAAGGGGCACTCGATAGGAATCCGCCGGGGGCCGCCGGCCACAAACCGGCTGCCCTCCGGGTACAGAGTCACCTCTTCCGCCGGCCAGCGCGAGGTCCAGACCGGCTCGATGCCCGCGGCGGCCGCGCAGGCGGCGAGTGTGCTGGCGACTTCCGGGCGTTGCTCGGCGAACACCGCTGGAACGCCCGGCTTCAGAATGCCCGCCTTCTCCGTGGTGATGGCTTCCAGGGCCTTGCCCAGGTAGCTCTCGTGATCGAAGTCGATGGGCGTGATCACGGCCAGTTGCGGGGTGACGACGTTGGTGGCGTCGAGCCGCCCTCCCAAGCCCACTTCGAGCACCGCCGCCTTTACGGCCAGTTCCCGGAACAGGACGAAGGCCATGGCGGTCACGGTCTCGAAGTAGGTGGGATGGTGCTCCAGCCGGCCATCCCGCAGCAGCCCCTCTGCCGCCTGATGCACGCGATCGAAGGCCGAGACGAAGAGCTCCGTGGCCACCGGCCGGCCCCCGACGCGGATGCGCTCCGTGGGTTCGACCAAGTGCGGCGAGGTGTAGAGGCCCGTGCGCAGGCCGGCGGCCCGCAACCCGGACTCGATCATGGCGCAGGTGGAGCCTTTGCCGTTGGTTCCGGCGACGTGAATGAAGCGCCCCGTCTGGTGCGGGTTCTCGAGGGCCTCCAGCAGCGCCGTCATGCGCTCCAGGCCCAGCCGGGAGGACCGGGCCTCGTTGGCCAGGCTGTACAGGAAGCGGACCGAGTCCGGATAGGTCACTGGCGACTTCCCCTGGTAAACCATATTCTAGCGGCGGCAACCAGCAGGGCGCAGCCGCCGATCAGTTTGGCTTCGAACAGCCAGGGGGATTCGGCCTCGCCGGGTGGAACCAGGGAGAATACGATCGCGGCTGTGGTGACCAGTGCTCCGGCCGCTGCGCTCCAGCGTTGGCCGTGTTTCCAGGCGCTCAGAAACAGGTAAAGGAAAGGTATGAAGTAAGTGACTACGGTCATGTCTACCAGAAGTTGGTAGCCGGAGCGCAGGTTCTCGCCCAACTGCACGATGAGCAGAAACAAGGTGCACGCGGCGCCCTGGGTGAGGATCGCCACGTGGGGCGTGCGCCAGCGGGGATGGAGCCTGGCGAACGAGGCGGGCAGATAGCGGTCCAGGCCGATGACGAAGGGCAGGCGCGCCGCCCCGGCCAGCCATGCCCCTAGCTGGCCGGTGACGCCCGCCGTGATCAGCAACGCCAGGAGCGGGGCCACCCAGGGCAGCGCCAGGCGTTCGCCCGCCGCCGCACCGGCCTGCGCCAGGCCGCTCATGATGTTTACGCGCTCCGTCGGCAGCAGGACGAGCAGGGCGAGTGTCCCGAGAATGTAGAACGCGGCGATGGCCGTACCGCTGATCCAGGCGGCGCGCGGCACCGTGCGCGGGGGATCCCGGATCTCGCCGCCCATGATCGCCCCCAGCTCGAGTCCTCCGAACGCAAAAGCGATCTGCGACCAGAAGTTGAGCTTCCCCCAGCTCCACTCGGGGAGCAGATCGAGCCGCGTTGCCGATCCGCTGCGCGTCCAGACGACCGCGCCCAGGATGACCAGCCCGGCCCCGGCCGCGTAAGTGGCCAGGCCGCCCAGGTTCTCCGTCCACTTGCCGATGCGCACTCCCAGCAGGTTGGTCAGCAGTGCTATCCACAGCACCAGCAGCGACGCGGTGACCACGAAGAGCCGGTTGTCGGCCAGGCGCACGTATTGTCCGCCCAGCGTGTAGACCGCAATGGCGATGCCCGCCAGCAGCAGGTTGGGGATGTAGAACAGGTTGCTCAGCCAGTAGCACCAGCCGCACAGAAAACCGTGCCAGTCGCCGAAGCTGCGCTTGGTCCAGATGTAGATGCCGCCTTCGTCGGGGAAGCGCGCCGCCAGCCGCGACACGGCCAGCGCGGAAGGCACGAAGAACAGCGCCGCCGCCAGCACCCACAGGGTGAGAGAACCCGGCCCCGCGTGCGCGGCCGCCGCCAGCCAGCGGATGCCCACCACGGCGGCGATGTTGAACAGAACCAAGTCACGCAGGCCTAGCTCGCGCTGTAGAGCGGGCTGATCGGCGGGCCTGCCAGATGGGCGCGTTGGCACTTCACTCCCTGGTGGTCAGGGGTGATTATATACTGAGGCCGCGAGTGCCCGTGACGGATACAGCCTGAAGCTGTATACTGATCTGTATGAGACAGTTGAATGTCAATGTGACGCCGGAGTTCGAGCAGGACCTGCGGCAGTTCATGCGACAAAGGAGTCTGGCGCGCAAGACCGATGCCATCCGCCTGGCCTTGCATGAGGCCGCAGCCGGCGAGGGTGCCGGCCGGGAGCACGACTACCGGTCCTGGCTGGGGCTCGGTCTGCGGGCTCCATTGCGCCGCAAGCTCCGGTTTCACAGCGAGGACGAGCTGTGGTCGTAGACACCTCCGTTTTGCTGGCGGTCTTCTTCAACGAGAAGCACGGCCCCTGGGCGGCGGACCAGCTCCGGGAGAACAGCCACCGCCTGCGCATGAGCACCGTGAACTACGCGGAAGCGCTGATCCTGATTCAGGACCGGCAGCCGCACCTGTTCGGCGAAATCCGGCAGGCCATTGAAGCATCCACGATCCGGCTGGTCCCCCCGACCGCGGAGCAGGCGGAGATCGCCGCCGCGGCCCGGCTCCGCTATCCGCTGAACCTGGGGGATTGCTTCGCTTACGCGCTGGCCAAGCACGAGCAATGCCCGCTGCTGACTCTGGACCGCGACTTCCGGAGGACTGACCTGACGGTGGTCCTTCCAGGGGCGGCGTGACAGTGTTTATGCCGCCGCCTGCCGTATGATGAGACTAGGGAGGCCGGATGATCACGATTCCTGTGCGAGGCAGGGTGAAACCGGACGGCACACTCGTGGTGAGCGTCGCCACGGGCATGCCGGAGTCCGAGGTTGAGGTATTGGTGGTCGTCAACCGGCTCTCTTCAGGCACGCCTGCTGACCAGTTCAAGACCTGGCCGGAGGGTTTCTTTGAACGCACCTACGGCGCCTGTGCCTCTGGCCCGCTGTGCCGGGCTCCCCAAGGGGAGTTTGAGGTCCGTGGGATTTTGCAGTGATCTATCTGCTCGACACGAACACTTGTATCCGCTACCTCAACGGCGAGTTCGGCAGGGTCACCGGCCTTCAATGTGAGGACTGGGAGTAGGCGCCAGCCAGACGGCCCTTCCCCGATGCCACCGGCTAAACTGAAAGACAACCCGCGTCCGACTTTTTGGCGCTGGCGAGCGTCATTGGACATGGAGCCGAAGTGATCTTTCGGGAGGTCGAGGACCACGACCTGATCGGGCGGGCCCGGCGGGGCGATGTCGAAGCTTACAACCTGCTGGTCTCGCGCTGGGAGAGGCGCGTCTTCAATTACCTGCTGCGGCTGGTGGGCGACCGCGAGGACGCATTCGACCTGAGCCAGGAGACGTTCTTGAAGGCCTATCAGAACCTGGGCAAGCTGGAGGAGGACGGGCGGTTTGCCTCCTGGTTGTTTCGCATCGCGCACAACGAGGCTTTCTCGCTGCTGCGCCGGCGCAAGCCGGAGGGCGAGCTACCGCCGCAGGTTGCGGACGGGCGCGCCCGCTACGGGATGTTTCCCGCGGAGCTTAGCCTGGCGGTCGAAAGCGCGCTGGCCCGCCTCTCGGACGAGCAACGCGAAGCCGTTCTGCTCAAGGTTTACCAGGGTTTCAAGTTCGAGGAGATGGCGGAGGTTTTGGCCTGCCCGGTCTCCACCATCAAGTCGCGGCTATACACCGCTCTGGACGTTCTCAAAGAGACGCTGGCTCCAATTCAGACTCGGGGTGTCGAATGAGCTGCTCGCCGTTTGAACTCAAAGACTACTTCCTCGATGAGCTGGGCCCGGCCGAGCGCCGGCAGGTCGAGGACCACTTGCAGGACTGCCCGGTTTGCCGGGAAGAGCTGGA
This sequence comes from uncultured Solibacteraceae bacterium, assembly GCA_964353255.1. GTDB lineage: Bacteria > Acidobacteriota > Terriglobia > Bryobacterales > Bryobacteraceae > VFZS01. Next base: position 37,187 of record CAYGVJ010000007.1, read on the forward strand.
ACGCCTGCACTTGACGCGATCGGCGCTCGACGCGCTGAGAGACGAAGAGCCGCCGCGGCGGATCGCTTTCGTCTCCGACAAGGTCTTCCAGCCGGGCTGGTGGCAGCGGCTCTGGCAATCCGCGCCGCGGCTGGGCTTCGCCGCGGCCGCCCTGCTCTCGGCGGCGATTTTTGCGCACGCCCTCTTGCGGCCCGCTCCCACGGCGGCGCCCGTGGCCGCGGATACCGCAGCCATCGAAGCGCGCATCGGCGCGGCGGTGGCCGAGGCGGTGGCCGCCAGCGAGGCGCGCCAGGTCCGCCAGACCGCGCAGCTTGTCGCCGACGTCGAGAAGCGCCTGGACTTCGACCGCCGCGCCGACCGGGTGGCCTTCGAGGAAGTCTTCAGCGTGCTTCAGAAAAGATACAACGTCATGTTCATGGCCAGCGCCGAGCTGGGGGTGCGAAAATGAAACGCTCGCTGCTGCTGGCGCTGTTGCTGGCCACCGCTCTGGGCACGGCCGAGAGGCCGCGCGTCACGCGCGTGGCGCTGGAGGCGATGGAGAAAACCTTCGACCAGCGGGTCCTGCGCTTCGACTTGAACGACCCGTTCGATCTGCTGGGCTCCACGCGTGGGGTCTACCTGGAGGGCTATGGCGCGGTCTTCACCGCCGAGGTCAACCTGGTGGCCAGCGCCGTGATCACTCCCTTCCGCCCGGCGCCGGACCGGGAGCAGATCGAGCGGCTGCGTCAGAAGAAGCAGGAGCGGGTGGCGCTGCTCAAGAAACACATGCGCGAGATGCTGTTGAACCTGGCGGCGTCACTGGAGGCGGTCCCACCCAGCGAGCAGATCGCGCTGGGCGTCTCGGTGTTCTACTTCTCCTGGGAGGATCGCGGCGGCCTGCCGAGCCAGATCCTCATGCAGGCGCGGCGCCAGACGCTGCTGGATCTGGCGGGCAAGCGCGCCAGCGACCAGACGCTCCGGGATCTCATTCGCGTCGAGGAGTTCTGAAAGATGCGCCTTGGCGAGATGCTGATCGCCCGCGGGCTGCTGGAGCCCGAGGATCTGGAGAAGGCGCTCGAAATCCAAAAAGAGCGCGGGGAGAAGATCGGTAAGATTCTGGTGGACCTGGGATTCGTGGCGGTGCGCGACGTGCTGGCCGCGCTCTCCGAGCAACTCGGCATCCCGCTGGTGGCGATCGACGCTCCCCCGCCGGTGACGCCCGAGACCGAGGGCCTCGCGCCCCGCTTCATGCGGCAGTGCCGGTTCATCCCGGTGGCCCTTCAGGATTCCACGCTCACCATCGCCATGGCGGACCCGCTGGACTTTGAGACCATCTCGGCGGTGCGGGGCTTCACCGGCCTGAGCGTCGAGGCGGTGCTGGCCGCGGAGCGGGAGATCCTGGACGCCATCGACAAGTATTGCGGCGAAGCCGAGAAGGAAGCCGCCGAGTCGGGGGCCCGCACCAGCCAGGCGGACGAAGACCTCGAACACCTGCGCGACATGGCCAGCGAAGCTCCGGTCATCCGCCTGGTCAACGCCATGATCGCCCAGGCAGTCGAGCAGCGCTCCAGCGACATCCACATCGAGCCGTTCGAGAAGGAATTCCGCGTCCGCTACCGCATCGACGGCGTGCTCTACAGCCAGGAGCCGCCGCCGCGCGAGTTTAAGGCGGCCATCATCTCCCGCGTCAAGCTGATGGCCAAGCTGAATATCGCCGAGCGCCGCTTGCCACAAGACGGGCGCATCAAGATCAAGGTGTTGGGCCGCGAGGTGGACCTGCGCGTCTCGACGCTTCCTACGCTGTACGGGGAAAGTGTCGTGATGCGCCTGCTGGACCGCTCGGTGGGCGGTTTCTACGATCTCCGGAGGCTGGGCTTCGACGAGTTCATGCTGAGCCGCGTGGAGCACTACACCTCGCTGCCCCACGGGATCCTGCTGGTCACCGGGCCGACGGGCAGCGGCAAATCCACCACGCTGTACGCGGCGCTCAAGCGCATCAACCAGCCGGACAAGAAGATCATCACGATCGAGGACCCGGTCGAGTACCAGATGGATGGCATCAACCAGATCCACGTCAACCCGCAGATCGGCCTGACCTTCGCCAGCGGCCTGCGGCACATCGTGCGCCAGGACCCGGACGTGATCATGGTGGGCGAGATCCGCGACCGGGAGACCGCCGACATCGCCATTCGCGCCGCCCTCACCGGCCACTTCGTGTACTCGACGCTGCACACCAACGACGCCCCCAGCGCCATCACCCGCCTGACCGACATGGGAGTCGAGAACTACCTGATCAGCTCGACCCTGGTGGCGGTGCTGGCCCAGCGCCTGGTGCGGGTGATCTGCCCGCGATGCAAGATTCCCGCGGGGACGCGCCTGGCGCCGGACGGCTCGACGGTGGCCTGCTACCGGGGCGCCGGGTGCGAAGATTGTTTCGGCACCGGTTACAGCGGGCGGGTGGGGATCTTCGAGCTGATGGAGCTCGACGATGAGCTGCGCAAGCTCATCCTTAGGAACGCCGACGCCGTCGAACTCACCGCTGCCGTCCGCCGCCACGGCATGCGGAACCTCCGCGAGGACGGTTGGATGAAGGCCGCGGCGGGGCTGACCACGGCGGAGGAAGTGCTGCGAGTGACCCAGGAACTCTGATGGCCAGTTACCACTTCAGAGCGGTGGCCCCGGACGGCAAGCTCAGGACGGGCTCGCTGGCCGGCTCGAGCGACCGGCAGGTGGCGCAGGAGCTGCGCCGCCAGGGGCTCACACCGGTCTACGTCGGCCTTCAGCCGCGCCGCAGACTGGAGTTGAGACTCCCGGTGTGGAAGCGCGGCCGGCGCCGGGACGTTATGTTCTTCACCCAGGAGCTGGCCACGCTGCTCAAAGCCGGGGTGCCGCTGGACCGGGCTCTGGGAATCACCAGCGAGCTGACCGAGCGCGCGGTCTTCAAAACAGTCGTGCAGGACGTGCTCCGGGTGCTCAAGACCGGCAAGTCCCTGGCCGACAGCCTGGCCGCGCACCCGGAGTACTTCTCCAGCCTGTATATCAACATTGTGCGGGCGGGCGAGGCCAGCGGCGCCCTGGCGCCGGTGTTCGACCGGCTGGCCGAGTTCGAGCGCACCGGCGACGAGGTGCGCAACTACATCATCTCCTCGATGATCTACCCGGCCCTGCTGGCCATGGTGGGGATGGCCTCCATCCTGGTCCTGCTGAACTTCGTGGTGCCGCGCTTCGCCCAGGTCTTCGAGGAGTCGCGGATGCGCATGCCGCTGGTGACCCGGGCGCTGCTGGAGATGAGCCGGCTGCTGAGGACGTACGGCTGGCTGGCTCTGGCCGCGATCGCGGCGGCAGTGGCGGGCTGGCGGGCGTACATCCGCACTTCCGGCGGCAGAATGTGGTGGGACTCTTTCCGGCTGCGCCTGCCGCTGCTGGGGCTGGCGCTGCGCAAGGCGGAGACCTCCCGGTTTGCGCGGGCGATGGAGACCCTGGTGGCGAACAGCGTTCCCCTCGTGCAGTCGATTGGCATTGCGGCGGCCATCCTGACCAACCGCCGGATGGCCGGGGTGCTCGAGGCTGTGGCGCAGGGGGTCAAGCGGGGCGAGGGCATCGCCGGGCCGCTGGCCCGCACGGGGGAGTTTCCCCCGCTGGCCGCGCACCTGCTGAGCGTGGGGGAGGAAACCGGGCGGCTGGACCAGATGTTCGGCCGCATGGCGGAGATTTACGAGAACGAGACCCGCGCCGCGATCAAGCGGTTCACCGCGTTGTTCGAGCCGCTGGTGATCCTGGCGATGGGCGTGATTGTGGGCGCTTTGATACTGAGCATGCTGCTGGCAATCACCAGCATCAACGAGGTGGCGGTGTGAACATGAAGCGCGAAAGAAAGAGAAGGCGGCAGGCCGGCGTCACGCTGATCGAGATGCTGGTGGTGGTCACCATCATCTCGATGTTCGCGGGCCTGGCGGCCTACAAGCTCTGGCCGCACGTGGATACGGCGCGCATCACCCGTGCCCGCACGGACATCGGCACACTGATGGGCACGCTGGAGATGTATCGGATGCGCAATGGCGTATTCCCCACCACGGAACAGGGGTTGCAGGTTCTGCGCCCGTATCTCCAGCGTGACGTGCCCCCAGACCCCTGGGGTCGGCCGTACGTCTACAAGTACCCCGGCTCGCAGGGCGAGGACCCCGAGATCATCTGCTACGGCGCCGACGGGAAGCCGGGCGGCGAGGGCGTCAACGCCGACATCGTGAGCTGGAAGAACCAGTGAGAGGGCGGGGCGGGTGCAACGCGGCATAACCCTGGTCGAGATGGTGGTGGTGATGACGCTGCTGGGCTTGCTGGTCGGCATCGCCGTGCCGTCGATTGCGGGGGGCCTGGATGCCCTGCGGCTCAGCACGGCCAGCGACTCGCTGGTGAGCTTCTTCAACGCCGCGCTCAACCGGACCGAGCGCCGGCAGCAGGCCGTCGAGATCACGATCTCGAAAGCGGACAACACGCTGCGGATGCGCTCGGTGGAGCCGGGTTTCTCAAAGACGCTGGAGCTGCCCGCGGGCGTCACCATTCGCGCTGTGTTGCCGGAGTGGCCCCAGGAGGAGCAAGGCCCGCGATACATCCTGCTGTATCCCGGCGGGGCGCTGCCCAGCTTCGGAGTCGAGATCGCCAGCCCCCGCGGCGGGCGCAGGGTGGTGCGCGTGGACCCGATCACGGGCGTGCCCCAGATCGAGCGCCTCGAGGGCCGATGAACCGCCGCGGCTTCACCCTACTGGAAATGCTGGTGGCCACGGTGATCATGGGCGTGGCGGTGGTCGCTTTGCTGGCCAATCTTTCCACCTCGATGCGCCACGCCGCCGATCTCACCGAATATGATCGCGCCACGCTGCTGGCCCGCCGCACCATGGACCAACTCCTGCTGGAACCGCGCCTGCCCCGACTGGCGCCCTTCGAGGGCCGGTTTGACGCGGAGGCCGCCGGTGGTCTGGAAGGTGGCTGGCGGGCAGAGCTCACGGTGTTCGAGGCGCCTCCGAATGCCGGCCCTGGTTCGGCCGCCCTGGAGCGCCTGGAGCTGGAGGTCTGGTGGATGCGCGGCCGCGAGCGGCGCAGCGTGCGGCTGGAGGGATTCCGGCGGACCACCTTGGGGCAGCCGGGGGTGACCCAGTGAACAACCGCGGCGTGACATTGCTCGAACTGCTCGTGGCGGTCTCCCTGCTGAGCCTTCTGGCGACCGGGCTCGTGCTGGCCATGCGCCTGGGCTTCAATGCCATGAACACGACCAATGCTCAGTTGCTCGACAACCGCCGTATGTTGAGCGTGCAGCGGATTCTCGAGCAGCAGATCGCGGGCTTGATGCCGGTGGTGGCCGATTGCCTGGTCAACCCCGGGCTGCCGCCGGCGGCGATGCCTTTCTTCCAGGGCGCGCCGACCTCCATGCGCTTCGTCTCCAGCTACTCGCTGGGTGAAGCCTGGCGCGGCTACCCGCGCATCCTGGAGTTCCAGGTGATCCCGGGCGAGGAGGGCCGCGGAGTCCGGCTGGTGGTCAACGAGCATCTGTACACCGGGCCGCGGAGCGCCGGGTCGTTCTGTCTAGGCGCGATCCCTGATCCGTCTCTGGGTGGGTGGGTGCCCGGCTTCCGGCCCATTCAGGTGGGGCCGTACTCATTCGTTCTGGCCGACAAGCTGGCTTACTGCCGGTTCATCTACCGGGAGACGTTGCCGCCGCCGGCGCTGGCGCGCTGGACGCCGGTGTGGCCGAAGATGGGCTGGCCTTCGGCGGTGCGCATCGAGATGGCGCCGCTGGAGGCTGCCCGAGCACGGCTGCCGCTGGTGAGCATCACCGCTCCGATCCGCGTCAACAAGGTGCCTTTCAATGAGTATGCGGACTACTGAGCACTTGTGGGGCGGCCTCTCAGGCCGCAGCCGGCTCTCAGCCGGCTCACGCGGCGGGGCCGGGGGGCCCCGCGCGGGCCAGTGGGCCCGCCCCACCTCCGGCAGCGCCTTGCTGATCGTGTTGTGGCTCACCGCGGCGCTCGCGGCCATTGCCTTCTCGCTGGCCGGGAGCGTCCGCGGGGAGGTCGAGCGCGCCTCGACGATGCTGGACGGCACGCGGGCTTACTACCTGGCCACCGGGGCCATCGAGCGCGCCTTGCTCTACATGCAGTGGGGCGGTTTCTACCGGCTCCCCGACGGCTCCTCGCCCTACTACACGCCCGGCGTTCCCGTGATGCTGTTGAGCTTTCCCTCGGGCGAGGTCCGGGTCGAGGTCATCCCCGAGGCCGCCAGAATGAACATCAACTTTGCGCCGCCCGAGGAACTCTATCGGCTGCTGCTGAATGTGGGGGTCGGGCCGGAGCGGGCCCGCGAGATCGTTCTGGGCATCCTGGACTGGCGCAGCCCCGCGCCCGCTCCTACGGTCTTCGACCGGTACTATTTGTCTCTCCAGCCGTCTTTTCGGGCCCGCCATGCGTCCTTTGAAGAGATCGAGGAATTGTTGCCGGTCAAGGGTATGACGCCGGAATTGTTCTACGGAGGCTACGAGCGGGACCCCGAGGGGCGCCTGAGTTGGCGAGCGGGGCTGAAGGATTGCCTCTCCGTCTACGGCTCGCCCGGGCAATACGATGTGAACACGGTCGAGCCGGCCGTGCTGGCGGCCGTGGGCTTCCCTCCCGAACTGGTGACCGGGATCGTGGAGGCTCGCCGCCAGGCGCCGGTGAGGAACCTGGCGCAGTTGCAGGCGCTGCTCCAGGGCGCCGGGCCGGCCGTCCAGCGGCTGCGGGTCGGCGGGACGTCAATGTTCACACTGCGCGCCACGGCGCGGTTGCGCACGGCCGCCGGCGGGCTGTCCGATCAGCGCCGCTCGGTGGCCACCTTGGTCAAGCTGAGCCCGTCCGGCTCCGATGATCCCTATCACGTGCTCCGCTGGTACGACAACGTGTGGGTGCAATGAAGGACTCCGGCTTCCGCAGGTGGTTAGCCTTCGGCACGGGCGTCGGGCTGGAACTGGGCGCCAACGACCTCCGGGTTGCCATCGTCCGGGTGCGTCCCAAGGGGACAGACCTGATTGGGACGACCGCCATCGTGCGGTACCGTGAGCGCCACGCCGCCGAGTGGGGCGCCGAGTACGCCGATTTTCTGAAGCGCCATGGCGCGGCTCGCCTGGCCGCCGCGGTGTTGCTGCCGCGCCGCGAGGCCATTCTGCGGCAGCTTTCGCTGGCGGGCGTGCCCAACCGGGAGCTGGGCGCCGCGGTCGGCTTCCAGATCGATTCGCTGCATCCGTACCCGGAGGGGGAGGCCGTCTGGACCTGGTCTCGGCTGGCCCAGGGCGGGGCGGTGCTGGTGGGCATCACCCGGCGGTCCGCCGTCGAGCGCTACAGCGCTATGTTTGCGGAAGCAGGCGTCAGAGTCGCATCATTCACTCTTTCCGGGGCCGCCTTTTACGCCGCCCTGCGGTTGCTCCGGACGCCGCCGGAGGAGGGTTTTCTCGCGCTCGGGGAAGCCGAGGGCGGCCTGGAGGTCTACGGGGAGAGCCCGGCGCGGCCGGTGTTTTCGGCCACTCTCGAGCTGCCCTGGGAGCGGGCGGCGAGCCTGGCGGCTGCGGAGCTGAGGCTGCCTCCCGCCGCCGAGCCGGCTCACCTTGCGGCGGTGCTCCCGGCGCCCGCGGAGGCGAGCCTGGGCCAGCACTTGCTGGCATACGCAGCGGCGCTGGCCGGAGCTTGCCCCTGGCGCGCGGCTCCCTTGAACCTGTTGCCGGCCGAGCAGCGCAGCTCGAGTTCCCGGGCGGTCTTGATTCCTACGGCGGCGTTGGCGTCTCTGTTGCTAGTGGTCGTGGCGGCGTGGGCCGCCATCTCGCCGCTGGAGAACCGCAGGTACCTGGCGGCGCTGGAAAGCGAGATCGCGCGGCTGGAACCCGAGGCACGGCGAGCGGCCACTCTGGACCGCGCGATCGACGCCGCTCGCGGGCGGGCTGCTCTGCTGGACGGTGTTTGGCGCCGCTCGCAGGCGGGCCTGGATGCCCTGGCTGAACTGACCAGGCTGCTGGCGCCTCCGGTGTGGCTGAATAACCTCGAACTCACGGCGAACTCGGTGGTGCTGAACGGCGAGGCCGAGCAGGCCGGGCAACTGTTGAAGCTGATCGACGGCTCCCCCTTGTTCCAGAACTCCGAATTCACCATCCCGCTGGCCCGGACGGGCAAGAACGAGGTGTTTCGGGTCCGCGCCGGGCGGGAGGGAGTGTCGCAATGAAGTTCCAGGGGCGGGAGAAGCGCGCGCTGGCTGTGCTGGGCGCCGCCGCGGCTCTTTTGGTCTTGCTGGCCCTGGTGCTGCCCGGCCGGGGCGAGCGCGCCAGTGTGGCGGTGCGCGAACCCATCCCCGAGGCCGAAAAGCGGCTGGCGCGGCTGCGGCGGCTGGCGGCGGGGGTCCCGGGCAAACAGGAATTGCTCAAGCAGGTTTCGGCTGAGCTGGCCCAGCGGGAGAAGGGCATAATCCAGGCCGACACCGGCGCCCAGGCCCTGGCGCAGCTCATGGAGCTGCTCCGGCGCGTTGCCAGGGCTCAGGGGCCGCCGCTGGAGATCAAGACCGCCGAGCTGGGCCAGATCGCCCGTCTGGGTGACGATTACGGGGAAGCCCAACTCAGCGTCACTTTCGAGTGTCGCATCGAGGAGCTGCTGAACCTGCTGGCAGACTTGACCAAACAGCCGGAGATCGTTGCCACCAGGGAGATTCGCGTAGCTACGAGCAACTCGAAGGAAAAGACTCTCAATGTCCGGCTGACGGTATCCGGTGTGGTGGCGCGCCGGCTGGTGCCGGAGAAGAAAGGGCTGGCCTCGTTTTGAAGAAGAAGCTGACGCTGCTGAATCTGGCGCTGGTAGCGCTGATCGTTCTGGCAGGCTGGCGGGCGCGGCAGTCCTGGCTGGGAGCTCAGGAGCGCGAGCAGGCTCTGTTGCGGGCTTCGCAGAAGGCCCCGCTGCTGCCCCCGCCGCTGGCGTCGCTGCCGGCCGTGGAGCCGGTTTCGGCCGCGGGCTACCTGGGCGTGGCGGAGAAGATGCTCTTCGCGCCCGACCGCAATCCGACCGTGATCCTGGAACCGGTCAAGCCCAAGCCTATGCCGCCCCTGCCGGTGGCCTATGGCGTGGTGAATCTCGGCGATGGTCCCATGGCCATCTTGAGTGAGAAGTCCGGCAGCCCCAACCGGGCGTTTCGGGCCGGCGATACGATCGGTGAGTTCAAACTGGTGGCGGTCAACGCAGAGGAGCTGGTTTTCGAATGGGAAGGCCAGAAGGTCGCCAAAAAGATGGAGGAGCTCCGCGAACGAGCTGCGAGTGAGACTTCCAGTGGCGCCGAGGCTGCCGCGCGCGCGCCGAGCCCGCCTCCGCCGCCCGTGCAGGCGCAGGCACCGGTGTCGGAAAGACCGCTCGGGCCGGGCGAGTCCGCCGGTGGAGTGCGGGTCTGCCAGCCCGGCGATAGCTCGCCCCCAGGCACGGTGGTTGACGGATTCCGCAAGGTGGTTTCCGTGACGCCGTTTGGCCGTGTCTGCCGCTGGGAGCCGGCGCAATAGCGGCGACGACGGCAAGGAAGGAGTGTTGGACCCATGAAACTGGCTGTACTGGCGCTGGCGCTGATGGCGCCGCTGGCATTCGCGGGCGCCGAGCAAAAGAAGAAATCGCCTGCTGCGCCGCCTCCGGCCAAGGAGACCGTGATCCCCAAAGAGGCCAAGCAGATCGAGCCTTACACCTACCGTTACACCGACGCGCAGGGCAAGATCTGGATCTATCGCAAAACGCCCTTCGGCGTCGTGCGCCTCCCGGAGCCGCCGCCGGAGGCCAAGCCGGTCGAGGAGATTCCCGAGGGCATGAAGGCGGCCGAAGACGGAGATAGCATCCGCTTCGAGCGGCCCACGCCCTTCGGCAAGCATCGCTGGACCCGCAAGAAGTCCGAGCTGACGGAACTGGAGCGCAGGGTCTGGGAGCGGGAGCGCCAGAAAAGCGCCCCCGCCAAATCCAATCCGCAGGAGTAAGTGGAATGAGAAAATCGCTGATTTGCCGTAGCGTGGTTGGCATTGCGCTGGTGGGGGGGCTGGCGGCCCAGCCGCCATCGCAGCCGCCCAGAGTGGTCCCGCCGCCCGGATTCGGGCCGTCACCCTCCTCGCTGTCTTCAGAGGCGCAGGCGGCGAAGCCGGCCGAGCCCGCGCCGGCCAAACCCGAGGCGGCCAAGCCTCCCGTTTCCCCAGCCACAATAACGCAGACCGCCTCCGGCGATTTCATCCTCAACCTTCAGAACGCCTCGCTGGTTGACGTCATCGACATCCTGGCGCGGCGGTTGAGGATCAACTACATCCTCGATGCGGGGGTCAAGGGCAGCGTCACGATCAACACCTACGGCGAGATCAAGCAGATCGAGGTGCGCCCGCTGCTGGAAACCATTCTGCGGATCAACAACGCGGCCATGGTGCAGGTGGGCGAACTGTATCGCATCGTCCCGGTCAACCAGGTCTCCCGGCTGCCGATGAGCCCGCAGATCGACCCCAAGAGCTTTCCGGAAGACGAGCGGATGATCCTGAACCTCATCTTCCTGAAGTACGCCACGGTGGCGGAGTTGTCCAAGCTGGTTGAGCCGTTCCTGGGCGAAGGGGCCAAGACCGTCGCCTACGATCCAGCCAACCTGTTCATCATCCTGGACAACGCCCGGAACATGAGACGCACCATGGAGCTGATCGCGTTGTTCGACAGCGACGCGCTGGCCGGGCAGCGGGTGCGGCTGCTCGAGGTCAAGAACAGCCGGCCCTCGGACATCGCCAAGGAGCTGGAATCGGTACTGAAGGCCGTCACCCTGGCGGACAAGGCCAGCGCGGTCAAGTTCCTCCCCATCGACCGGATCAACACTCTGGTCGCCATCGCTCCGAACCCTGGGGTCTTCGAGCAGGTCGAGACCTGGCTGAAAAAGCTGGATGTGACGGTTTCCAGCAGCGCCGGGACGGTCAACAACTACGTTTATCGCGTCAAATACGGCCGGGCGGAGACCATGGCCGGGGCCATCATGCAGCTCTACTTCGGCAGCATGGGGATGGGTTACCTGGGCTACGGCATGGGCGGCTCCGGCATGGGCGGCTCCGGCATGGGCGGTTACGGCATGGGGGGCTACGGCATGGGGGGCTACGGCATGGGGGGCTACGGCATGGGCGGTTACGGCGTCGCATCTCCGGGCTACGGGGGAATGATGCCTGGTCAGGGCCTGAGCATGCCGACTTCCTCGGTCACTGGCTACAGCCCTTCAGGCTTGGTTTCGGGCCAGGCAAGCGCGGGCGGCGGCGCCACCGCCGCCGGGACCGGCGCGCTGCGCGCGGGCACCGACCTTACGGGTTCCTACCTGGGCTACGGCGGCGGCTACATGATGCCCGCCAGCCCGCGCATCGTCCCTAATCCTTTCGACAGCACGCTGCTGATTCAGGCCACCCGGCAGGAGTACGATCAGATACTAAAGCTGCTCAAGGAACTCGACGTTTCCCCGCGCCAGGTCCTCATCCAGGCCAAGATCTACGAGGTTAATCTCACCGGCGCCTTCGCCAGCGGCGTGGGAGCCTTCCTGCAAAAGATAAGCGGGGCCGAGCGTCAGCTCGCCGGCTCTTTCAACTCCTCCGGCAACATCGGCGTTTCCCTCAGCACGGGAATGCTGGTGGGGCAGAGCCGGCAGTTGCTGGCATTTCTGACCGCGCAAGAGGACAACCGCCGCGCCAAGGTGATCTCAGCGCCGAGCGTTATCGCCACCGACAGCATCGCTGCTTCCATCACTGTGGGCAGCGAGGTGCCGACCCTGGCGTCTCAGGCGGTGGCCGGCGGCCTTCAGGTCGGCGGCAACAGCCTGTTCGCCAACACCGTTCAGAGCCGGCAGACCGGGGTGACCTTGGACATAACCGCGCGCGTGAACCCCAGCGGCATCGTCACGCTGATGATCAATCAGGAGGTCAGTGCCCCGCAGGCGCCGGCGGCGAGCGCCGCCATTCAGTCGCCCTCCTTCTCCCGCCGCCAGGTGCACACCCAGGTGACGGTCCAGGACGGCGACACCATTGCCATTGGCGGCATCATCAACGAGTCGGACACTTACAGCACCAACGGCATTCCCATCCTGCACCGGCTGCCGGGCATCGGGGCTTTGTTCGGGAACAAGTCGATCAGCAAGGAGCGGACCGAGCTGGTGATCTTCATGACCGCACGGGTCATCTACGACACCAACGAGATCACCGAGGCCAGCGACGAGATCCGGAGCGGCTTCCGGCGTTTGCAGAAGCTGTTCCGAGAATAGGACCGCTGGCCACCGCAAAGGTCCGCGCCCCAACTGCCGATATGCTTGGTGCGTGGCTTCGCAGGGACCACTGCGCCAGGCTGGCGGCCCGCCTTTGAGACCCAACCCGCCACGAGCCGGCAGCGCCCCGGATGCCCGCGGACGGGAACCTAGCCCATGGTCAAGGTGCTGCTGGTCGAGGACAACTCTGGGGATGCGGAACTGGTGCAGGAGATGCTCGCCGAGGCCGAAGGCGCTCCCTTCACCATCCTGTGGTCCGCCTCGCTTTGGGCCGGTCTGGACCGCCTGGCCGAGGAACAGGTGGACGTAGTCCTGTTGGATCTGTTTCTGCCGGATTGCCACGGGCTGGAAACCTTCACCGCCTTGCGCGCCCACGCGCCGGGCGTGCCCGTGGTGGTGCTCACCGGCCTGGACAGCGAGGCAGTGGCGATGGCCGCGGTGCGCGAGGGCGCCCAGGACTATTTGGTCAAGGGCAAGCTGGAGAGTGAGTCTCTGGTGCGGGCGCTGCGCTACGCCTTGGTCCGGCACTCCAAGCAGGCGGAGCCGGCCTCGCCGGAGGAGCGCCGGCAGGCGGGCATGGTGGGCCTGCTGGGCGCCAAGGGCGGCGTGGGCGTCACTACCCTGGCCTGCCATCTGGCCCTGGAGCTGCGCCGCCAGGCTGACGAGGGCGTCCTGGTGGTGGATCTGGACCTGAACGCCGGCTTGCTGGGTTTCCTGCTGAAGGCCAGCGCGTCGTTCTCGATCCTGGACGCGGTCAAGAACATCCTGCGGCTGGATGTGGAGGGGTGGAAGAGCATGGTATCGTCCGGCACCGGAGGCCTGAAGTTGCTCCCCGCTCCGAGCGCGGCGCCCCTGGAGGAACTGCCCCCGGCGGGCAGGATCTGCCACGTGCTGCGCTTCGCCCGGCTGCATTACCGCTGGATCGTGGCTGACCTGGGGCGGCTCACGGCTTTCTCCGTCAAGCTTCTCAAGGAGTTCGACGAGTTGCTCCTGGTTACCACCGATGATGTGACCGCGTTGCGCGAGGCCCTGCGTGCCGGCCGGCAGATCCTGGACAGCGGCTTCCCGGCGGAGCACCTGCGGCTGGTCCTCGACGGGGCGCCCCGATCGCTGGATATTCCGGTCAACGACGTCGAGCAGGTGGTGGGCCTGCCGGTCTACGCCGTGCTTCCGGAAGACGGCCGGCAGTTGCGCAAGGCCGGCCTACGCGGCGAGCTGCTGGCCGAGGACAGCGCCTTGCGTCAAAGCATCGCCCGCCTGGCCGCCCGCCTGGCGGGCGCCGCCGACCAGCCGGGGGAGGCCAAGTCGCGCCGGACGGGCTGGGACCTGAGGAGAATCGTGCGCTGGGGAGCGAATCGCGGCGCGCCGGCTTGAGGACCGGCGGTGTGGATTCATTGCGGGGGTGACCCTGTCAGAAGGTGCCGGCATGCACCTGCCCGAGAATGAGAAGACCGGAGTCCTGGTGGTCGGCGGGGACGCCGACCAGGCTGGATTCCTGACCGAGCTGCTGGCCCGCGTCCAGGGCGCGCCTTTTCGGGTCCACTGCGTGGAGCGGCCCCCGATCGCGCGGGAGCGGTCCGCGCAGGGCGGCATCGATGCTGTGCTGCTGATTCTGCCGGCGTCCAGCGCGCTGGCGCGGGACGCCGTGCACGAGTTGCGCGCGCAAGCCCCGCGGGCGCCGGTCCTTCTGCTGGCCGAACGCGAAGACGAGGCCCTGGCCGTCAGGTTGCTCCGCGAGGGGGCCGAGGACTTCCTGGTGCGGCCGCAGGTGTCCGGGCCGGCGCTGGCGCGCGTCATCCGCCGGGCCATCGAACGACATCGGCTGCGGGAAGTGGCCGTGGCCGCCAGCCGGGAGTTCGAAAGGCAGCGCAAAGAGCGCCGGCGCGCCGAGGAGGTCCTCAACAACTTCTTCGTACTGGCGGTCGAGCCGCTCTGCATCATCGGGTTCGATGGCCGCTTCCGGTGCCTCAACCCAGCCTGGGAAGCCTTGGTCGGCGCCAGCTTGCAGCAACTGATGGAGACTCCTTTTCTCGAGCTGGTTCATCCGGAGGACCGTGGCGCGACAGCCGAGGAGTTCCGGCAACTGCTGGCCGGCGCCCAGACGCGGGCCTTCGAGAACCGCTGCCTGGCCCAGGACGGCTCCGCCCGGTGGTTGCTGTGGAAAGCGGCTTCCTCCCCCGAGGAAAAGCTGGTCTACGCCGCGGTGCACGACATCACCGTACGCAAGCAGGCCGAAGAAGCCCTGGCGCGTTCCAACGCGGAGCTGGAACGGTTCGCTTACGTGGCCTCGCACGACCTTCAGGAGCCGCTGCGCATGGTGGCCAGCTACACCGGGCTGCTGGCCCGGCGCTATCGGGGCCGGCTCGACGAGCGCGCCGACCGTTGGATCGCCTACGCGGTGGACGGCGCCAGGCGGATGCAGGAACTCATCCACGATCTGCTGGCCTACTCCCGGGCGCAGGCGGAGGCCGGCGTTCTCAAGCCCGCCAGCCTGGAGGCCGCCTTCGACACCGCGGTCGGCAACGTGCGCGCGGCGGTGGAAGAAACCAGCGCCACCATCACCCACGATCTGCTGCCCACGCTGGCGGCCCGGCCCGGCCAGTTGGTCCAACTGTTTCAGAACCTGCTCAGCAACGCCCTCAAGTTCCGCGGCCAGGACCCGCCCCGCATCCAGGTTTCGGCCCAACCTCAAGGCGACCACTGGCTGTTCGCGGTCCGCGACAACGGCGTGGGCTTCGATCCGCAGGACAGCGAAAGAATCTTCCAGTTGTTCGAACGCCGGCACGACAAGCGCCTCTACCCCGGCACCGGCCTGGGACTGGCCATCTGCCAGCGGATCGTGGAAGCGCACGGGGGCCGCATCTGGGCCGAGTCCGGCCGGGGCGCGGGCGCCACTTTCTATTTCACCCTGCCCGCGATGGAAGAGGAAGCTGCCGCATGAAGGGCACGCAACTAGGCCGGCCCGTCGAGATTCTCCTGGTGGAGGACAACCCCGGGGACGTCGAACTCACCATAGAGGCGTTCCAGGAGGCCCGGCTGCTGAATCACGTCAGCGTGGCCCGCGACGGGCAGCAGGCCATCGATTTCCTGCGCCGGGCGGGACCCTATGCCCGGGCGCCCCGCCCGGACCTGATTCTGCTGGACTTGAACCTGCCCCAGCGCCATGGTTACGAGGTGCTCAAGGAAGTCAAGCGGGATCCGGGACTGGCCCGCATTCCGGTGTTGATCCTGACTTCCTCGCAAGCCGAGCGCGACGTCGCGGAGAGCTATTCGCTCCACGCCAACTGTTTTGTCTCCAAGCCCCTGGAGGTGGAGGAGTTTCTTTCGGTAGTAAAGTCGATCACCGAGTTTTGGCTCGCTGTGGTGAGGCTGCCGCTGGGCGATGAAACCAGAGCATGAGAAGACCGTAGTCCTGCTGGTGGCGGATCGTCTCGGAGAGGCGGAGTTCTTTCGCCAGACGCTGGCCGCGGCCGAGGGCTCTGGCTTCCAGGTTGAGTGCGCTGAGCGGCTCTCGGAGGCCCTGGCCCGCGCGAGGCAGGGAGACATCGACGTGGTCCTGCTGGAGTTGTCCCTGCCGGACAGCTCCGGCTTGGAGACCTTCCTCAAGATGCAGGCCGCGGCGCCGCAACTGCCCGTGGTGATCCTGGCCGACGCCGCCGGCGAGAAGCTGGCCTTCAGCGCGCTGCGCCAGGGCGCGCAAGATTATCTGCTCACAGGACGCGGCCCGGCAAGCCTGATTGTGCGGTCGCTCAGGAATGCTATCGAGCGGCACCGCTCGGTGGTCCAGGCGCCGCCCGGGCGGTCCAGGGGCGCCAGGCAGGCTGGGCGCGTGGTGGCCTTCCTCGGCGTCAAGGGGGGCGTGGGCGCCACCACCGTGGCTTTGAACGTGGCCACCGTACTGGCCGGCCGGCACTCGGTGGTAGCGGTGGAGCTGCGGGGCGGATTCGGCGCCTTCGCGCCGCACCTAGGCCAGCGCGAGCCGGTCGAGAACCTGGGCAGCCTTTGGGCGCTGGATCCGGACCAGTTGGACGAGCGGGACCTGGCCCGGCGCCTGGTCAGCCTTCCCTCGGGGTTGCGTGTGATGTTCGGTCCCCAGCGGGCCTCCGAGTGCCGGGAAGTCACGTCCGGGCACGCCGCGGCGCTCATTCACAGGCTGGCCGACTTGGCCGAGTGCCAGGTTTTGGATCTGCCGGCCTTTCCCTGCGCCGCCAACCGCGCCGCGGCGCGTTGCTCTCAACTGCTGGCGCTGGTGGTGGAGCGGGAGCCGGGCGCGGTGTTGGCCGCCGGGCAGATGCTGGAGCTGCTGCGGTCCTGGAACGCTACCCAGGGGCTGATCGGCGTCGTGATCGTCAACCGCACTTCGCTGGCAGCGCCCATGCCGCTCCACGAGATCACCGCGCAGCTCGGCTCCGCCCTACTGGGGGTGATCCCGCCCGCGCCGGACCTGTGCGCCAAAGCTTTGCACGCGGGAACGCTGGCGGTGCTCCTGGAGCCGGACAGCATGCTGGCCGGCAGCTTCCGTGCGCTGGCGGAAAAACTGGAGCCCGCAGCCATGCTAGCGCCGCCCCGCCCCTGACCAGTTCACTGCCAGGAGTATCCCGGTGGCCCTAATGCGGGGCCGCCTCGGCGCCGATAGACGGTGCAGAGGCAGTGTCGCAGGATGTCTTACGTCCGCATCAACTCGACGGTCGAATACGACCCGGCCACCAACACGGTTCGCCAGGACGGGCAGACCCGCCCGGCGGGCCTGGCCGCCCTGGCTTTCTCAACCGTTCTGGAGGTTCAGCAACAGCTCCGTGCCCAGTCGCCCGAGGCGCCCGCGGGCGACACACCGGTCGCACCTGCGGCCGTGGTGCCACAGTTGACGGCCAGCGGAGCCCCGCTGATTACTCTGCGCGCCACGCCCGCGTCCAATCCTTGGAACTACAGCGGCCCAGCGGCTCGCAATCCCTACTACATGATCCCGGGCGTGCCGCTGGAGGACGGTCTGATTAAGGGCTACGAGAACTGGTTCGAGTCGGCCCAAGTCCTGGCGGCCGGAAGCTCCGAGGCTGGCGTGGCCTACGCCATGCGGGTAGTCACCGCGGAAGGCGCCCAGGAGGCTCTGCGCCTGGTGCAGGAATATGTGTCGGAGGCCACACTGGAAGCCACCGTTTTCGGGGCCCAAGGAGGGCCGTGGTGCGCCGACAAACCCACCTACTACGTCGCCCTGCCTAGTGGCGCCCAGCTCAACGCGGCAGCCATTCTGGACAGCTACTACAGCCGGGGCCAGGGCGTCACCGCGCTATCGGACCTGATGCTGCGCGACGAGCTGCGCTGGCAGGCGGGGAATCCCGGTGTGGGCGCAGGCTGAGACCGGTGGCGCCGCTGTCAGGGACCGGTTTCCAGGGCCTGAGTTTCTGAGGCGGGTTCTGCACTCAGATCCTCGGCTTCGGCGGGAGGGTTGTAGTAGAGGATGCAGCCGCAGCTATGGCAGAACATGACTCGGTCGCCCCGCTTGACATCCTGGAAGAACTGGAGGCGCAAGGCCAGGTGGCAGGCTGAGCAGCGGCCATCGGCCGCCTCAGCCACAGCTACGCCTCTGCCCTTCTGCCGGATCCTCTCGTAGGCGGCGTAGACCTCCGGGGACAGGCCGGCCACGGCCTGCTGGCGCTGGGCCTCGAGCTCCTCCAAGCTTTGCTGGTCCGCGGCCGTGCGCTGGCGAGCGCGTTGCTTTTCCGCCTCCACCTGCTCCTTCTCGCGGGTCAGGTCCGCTTCTGCCGCCCGCAGGTTGCGCTCCAGGGCTTCGGCCTCGCTCATCCGATCCAGGATCCGGTCCTCATGCTTGCGGATGGCGGTCTCGCAGAATTCGATTTCCCGCTTGAAGGCTGCGTACTGCTCGTTGGTTCGCGCCTCCATCTGCTGATCCTTGAGCTTGGAGATCTTCTGCTCCAGCGACTGCACCTCGAGTTCAAGTTGCTTGCGCTCCCGCTGGTTGGCCGCCAGCGCGGCCCGGTCGGCCTCGACTTTACGGACATGCGTCTCCAGCGTTTTCTCAATCCGGGCGATGTGCTTGGGAAGGGAGGCGATCTCGCGTCGCAGTTCATTGATCCGGCTATCCATCTCCTGCAACTGGATAACCAGTTTCAAGTCTGTGACCATTTTCTCCTAATTTTAGCACGCCGCCACGGCACGACCCTGGCGAGCGGCGCTCGCAGCGCCCGCACTGCCGCTTCCAATTCTTCCACCTTCACCGCGCGGCACATGCCGAGAAAAACCGCTGCGCCGAGCGGAATCGAGATCGCCAGCTCGACCAACCGCGCCCCGCGGGTGACTCCCAGCCAGGTCTCGATGGAGTTGCTGGTCAGCGCCACCGCGCCGCCCATCACCAGCGACGCCAGCGTGATCTTCAGCAGGCTCAGCAGCAGCTTCCTGCCTGGAATGCTGCGGACCCGGCCGCGCAGCACCGTGAACAAGGCGATGGAGGCGAACAGCGCCACGCCGGAAGTGGCCACGGCCAGTCCCGCGTGTCCCAGGCGGGTGAGGCGGAGCATCGTCAGAGCCACCAGGAAGTTGATCAGGATGGAGGCCAGGCTCACCAGGGCCGGCACGCGGGCGTCACCCAGCGCATAGAAGGCCGGCGCCAGCACCTTGGCTGCGGCGTAGCCAGCCAGACCCACCGCGTACCAGGCCAGCGCCAGCGCGGTCTGCCGCGTGTCGTAGGCCTGGAACTTGCCACCCTCGTAGATGACGCCGATCATCGAGTTGCCCAAGATCGCCAGGCCCACCGAGGAGGGCAGCGTGAGCAGGAAGACCGTGCCCAGCGAGCGCGCCAACGTCCGGCCGAATTCCTCCAGGTTGCCCGAGGCGGCGCTGCGAGAAATCGCGGGCAGGGTGGCCGAGGCGATGGCCACTCCGAACAGGCCCAGCGGGAGCTGCATGAACCGGAAGGCATATTGCAGCCAGCTCACCGGGCCGTTGACGCCGCGTAGAGGATCTACGATGCTGGAGGCGAAAACCGTTGTGACCATGACGTTGATCTGCACCGCGGCGTTGCCCAGGATGGCCGGCCCCATCAACTGGATAATGTGGCGCAGGCCGGGATGCGACCAGTTGAACCGCACGCGGAAGGAGAAGCCCGAGCGCCTCAGGCTGGGCACCTGCCAGAGCAGTTGCAGCAGACCGCCCAGCACCACGCCGTAGGCCATCCCCGCGATGGGGGCCAGACCCAGGCGCGGGCCCAGCAGGAAACCCAGCAGCAAGCCGAATCCGACCGAGCCCAGGTTGAAGAAAGTCGAGGACATGGCCGGGATTCCGAATTGATGGCAGGCGTTCAGCACCCCCATGGCCTGCGCGGCCAGGGCCACCAGCAGCAGGAAGGGGAACATGGTGCGGGTAAGCTGGATGGCCAGCTCGAGCTTGGCGGGCTCCGCGGCGGCCCAGCCGGGGGCCAGCAGGCCCACCAGCGCCCGGCTCAACAGCATGCCCAGCAGGCAGACCCCTCCCACCATAACCAGCACCGCGGTGCCCACCAGATTGGACAGCTCGGCGGCTTCCCGCTTCCCCTTGGTGGCCAGGTATTCCGTGAAAGTGGGGACGAAGGCGGCCGACAAAGCACCCTCGGCGAACAAGTCGCGCGTGAGATTGGGGATGCGAAAGCCCAGCGAGAAGGCGTCGTACACCATGCTGGCGCCGAACAAGCGGGCCATGATCGTCTCGCGCACCAGCCCGCTCAGCCGGCTCAGCATGACTCCCGCCGAGACCACGCCGGCCGAGCGGACGATGCTCTCGTGCTGGGAGGAGCCCGGATCAGTGTCTTCGGCTATGGGCAGCGCGCCGAGCGCAGCCTGATCGGGATCGTTCATGGCCCCGGGGATGCCGACTCCTGCGGCTTCGGAACAACTATTATAGCGGCCTGCCGCCGCGGCTCACGGATTCCGCTCCGGCTTCATCACCGCCACGCAGCCCAGGTTGCGGTACAACTGCTTGTAGTCCAGCCCGAAGCCGACTACGAAGCGGTCCGGGATCTCGAAGCAGCGAAACTCCACCGGCACCTGGATGATCCGCCGCGGAGTCCGGTCCAGCAGCGTGCACAGAGCCAGGGAATTGGGGCCGCGTGCCGCCAGGGTTTGCAGCAGGTAGCGTGCCGTGAACCCCGTGTCCACGATGTCCTCGACCAGCAGGACGTCCTCCCCTTCGATGCTGTCGTCCAGGTCCTTGGCGATGCGCACCACCCCCGGCGCCGTGGTCTTGCTGGAGAAGCTGGAGATCGACAGGAAGTCGATTTTCACCGGGATGGTGATGGCCCGGGTTAGGGCGGTCAGGAAGAAAACCGAGCCTTTCAGCACGCCGATCAGCTTCAGGTCGCGGCCCCGATACTTCTGGGAAATTTCGGCGGCCACCTCGCGGATGCGCTGCTCGACTTGCTCTTCGGTGTAGAGGACGCGCTCGAACTCGGGCGGAAGCGTTTTGTTGTCGTTCATGCCTTGCTAGTTCTTTCGGCCAGGCCGTACTTGAAGATCAGGTTCTCGAAATCCTTCTGGTAGAAAACCTGGATATTGAGGTGCGGGTAGATGGCGCGCAGCAGCTTGACCTTGCGGTTCTTCTTGGTGACCAGGGACTGCTTCATGGTGGTCAGCTCGACGTAGAGGTCGAACTCGGGCAGGAAGAAGTCCGGCGTGAAGGCCTCGAGCACCTTGCCGTCCTTGTCCCACTGGATGGGAAAGCTGCGCGGCTCGTACTGCCAGGCCACCCGGTAGAAGTCCAGCAGGTTGGCGAAGATCTCCTCGCTGGGATGCCCGAACCGGGTGCCCTTGAGGTTGACCTTGCCGGGCGGGACGATGCCGTGTTTGGACAGCTTGAGGCGCGCGCGGAACTGGAGGCGGGCTTCGGCGGCGGGCGACAGCAGGCCCTGCCCGGCGAGGCCGCGCGCGCCCGAGGCGGCCTCGATCAACTGGGCCACCTGCTCGGGTTCGAGCGTCTCCGAGTTGAAGACCACGTCGAACAGGCACGCCGGCGCGCCGGCCCGGCCGAAGCGGCGCTTCCGGCGGGCTTTCTGCTCGGCTTCCAGGTGGCGCAGTAGTTGCCGGGCCGAGGGGCGGTCCAGCCGGTGTTCGAGCATCAGCGTTCCGAGCCGTCGCGATTCCGGGGCCACCACCTGGACGCGCAGCACGCCGGGGAAACTCTTGAGCAGGAGTTCGGCCCCTTCGGCGGTCACCACCAGGTGGTGCGCGGTGACCAGACGCGCCACGATCGACAGCACCGCCTCCGGAAAGGCCTTGTCGGGAACCGCGGTTTCTGCGCCGAACTCCTCTGCGATCAACTCCCGCAGGCGGGCGTCGCTGAGCACTTCGAAGTGCAGGAGCTGCGCGGCCAGGCGCGCCGCTTCTTCGTGCCGGCAGCCCGGCTGTCCGGAAACGGTGATCAGAGCCATCCTGGGCTCCGCCCGCGCCTCCAATGCTCAGGCATTGCTCACTGCCATGATAGCGTACCGAGCCGGGCTTGATTGTGGAGCGCTGTGGTCCGTGGTAGGATGAAGAGCGGTCCACTCGCGGGGACGTAGTTCAGTTGGTTAGAACGCCGGCCTGTCACGCCGGAGGTCGCGGGTTCGAGTCCCGTCGTCCCCGCCATTTGCTCTTGAGGGCCCCGCCTGCCGGTTGCCAGGCGGCCTGGCACGCCCCGCACCGGATGCCGAACGGAGCCGCGAGCGCGAGAAGCGGTGAAAGAATCGTTCGGCAAGTCAGGAGACTTACCCCACTTGAGCGAGCGGTGGGGAGCGCGCGCCAGCGGAGCCGTTGCGGTATACTGGCAGGTTTGCGGGTTCGCCGTCCGGCGTTCCCGGAGAACACTTGAGAACCGCGACTGGCGCGCCTGAGGGCGCGACCAACAGGAAGGAAGAAGGAACCATCATGCGATCTGTCAGGAAGTCCTGCTTTTTGCTTTTGTGTCTTGGACTGAGTCTCACGCTCTTGGTGGCCCAAGAGAAGAAGCTGCGCGACCCCGACGTGGTGTTCGTGCCCACTCCCCAGGAAGTGGTGGATGAGATGCTGAAGGTGGCTAACGTCCATAAGGGGGACGTGGTCTACGATCTCGGGTGCGGGGACGGCCGCCTGGTGATCACCGCCGCGAAGCTGGGAGCCCGCGCTATCGGCATAGACATCAACCCCGAGAGGATCAAGGAGTCCCTGGCCAACGCCCGCGAAGCCGAGGTGATGGACCGCGTGACTTTCCGCAACGAGGACCTGTTCGAGGCGGACATCAAAGACGCCACGGTGGTGACCCTCTACCTGTTGCCGTCGCTGAACTTGAAGCTCCGCCCCAAGCTGTGGAAGGAGCTGAAGCCCGGCACCCGCATCGTCTCCCACGCCTTCGACATGGACGACTGGAAGCCCGAGAAACAGATCGATGTTGACGGCCGCACCGTCTACTTCTGGACGATACCCGCGAACGCGGGCGTCCCGGCTCGGTAGGGCAGGGTCCGAGCGCAGCGCGGCGGCCCAGCCGGGCCTGTCCCTCAGCAGGGCTGGCGGTGCGGGCGCCGTGCTGTTGACGTTGGCATCGCTCTCCGGTTCGCGTGAACCGGTCTGGACGGCCGGCGCGCCCAAAGGCCCGTTCGAACCCGCCTGGGAGTCCATCCGGCGGCACTACCGAGTCCCGCGGTGGTTCCGGGACGGCAAGTTCGGCATCTTCCAGCACTGGGGCCTCTACGCCGTCCCGGGCAAACCTACGGCCCTCCCAGGCAGGGTTTCCCCGACCAGAAGTTTCGCGATGACTGGGTCGCCCGTAACATGGAGCTGATCGATAAGTACCGCCCCGACATGCTCTGGTTCGACGCCGGTCTCAAGGTGAAGTTGCCCGCCGAAAAGCCCTGCGAGCACGCCTTCGCGCTCAAGATTTTCGGACTCAGGCTCAAGTAAGTAAAAAGGACGTGAAATGTCACGGGCCCTGGTGGTATTCCTGCTATACGCGACGAAGGAAGTGATTACGCCACGGCTCTCTTACGGTCGCGGCTCAGAACCGCATTCCGAGCCGCGCGCGTGAGCAAGCGGTCTGGAGCGGGCGTTTTTCAGCAGGCTCTTTAGCTTATCGCTCTCGAACCGGCACCGGGACTTTTTCCACTGGTTACTACGGCTTGTAAGTCTTCGAGTAATTGTTCCGGGTATTCGTCACCGTGAAGCTGCCGTCGCGCTGCGCGACGAGGTGGATAGCCTTCGCCTCGCACTTCTCTTGCGGGTTGGCGATAAACTCCTCGGGCGCATTTCTCTCTTTACCGGCGAGGGAGTAGTGGAGCTGCCAGAGATCCTCGAAGCCGGGAGAAGTCTTGATGATCTCCAGCACCGCGGGCTCGCCGCCTTTGCGGGCCCCGTTGTTCATGATGACGACTTTCGGGCGCAGGGCATGAATGAGGAGCTGGGAGTTGGAGACCTTGAAACCGTGATGGCTCGCCATGAACAGGTCAACCGTGCCGACGGGGTTGTTCGGGCACATGAGCTTGTATTCGACGTGCTGGAGCAGGTCCGCCAGGTCCAGCATGCGGAACTTGCCGAACTCGAACAGCAGGCCCACGGAGCCGGCGTTGTCATAGACGTCGGTCGGTTCCGGCTTGGCGCCGGCGCACAACGGATTGGGCTGGCCGGCGCCGCGGAGCGGTTTGGAGAGCGCCTCGCCGCCGGAAGTAACTACGGTGATGCGGAGCCCTTTCATCGGAATCACGTCGCCGGGCTTGACCGAGAGGCGTTTCCGGCTGCCAATCGCGCTCAGATAGGCTTTGAGGAACCTTTCATCCCGGTTCTCCGGCATCGGGGGACCGTGGTCCACGAAGACGCGCCCCGGAATCCGCGCGTCCACCTGCGCGACGTTGCCGGCGTGGTCGGCGTCGTAGTGGGTGGCCACAATGTAGTCGAACTGCTTGATTCCGACGGCTTGGGCCGCGGCCACGATCCGGTCGGTGTCCCGGTTGTCCGGCCTTGGATATCCGGCGTCGATGAGCATCGTCTCCCCGGCGGGCGTGACGATAATCACCGCCTTGCCGCCTTCGGTATCGACAACGTAGATGTTCAGGACGTCGGCGGCCGGCAAGACGCGAACGAGCGTCAAGGCCAAAATCGAGAACAGCAAGGCTCTCATGCTTCCTTCCTTTCTACGGCAGTTCCGCCGGGGCCGCTCCTTTTGCGGTCCTCGGTAGCTGGTAGTATACACCGAGGAGGACCGCATGATCTCATCCCGACTGCCGCTCGTCGTTCTGGCGACCATCGTCTGCTGCCAGGCCGTGGCTCTGGAGAGGCCGGGAGTCACCTTCAAAATCTTTCAATTCCCGGCCAACACGATCCCTCGCATTGACGGCAATGCCGATGACTGGGCCATGGTGCCAGAGGAATACGTCGTCGGCACCGATCAGCTCGTGGATGACACCGGCAGGAACGCCCAGCCCGACCCGAAGACCCTGGATGTGCGCGTGCGCGTGGGCTGGGTGAAGGGGCTCAACCGGCTCTACTTCCTCTACGAAGCGTACGACAACTACTGGGATTTCTCCCGCCCGGACCTGCATAACGACACCTTCGAAGTGGTGGTGGACGGGGACGCCTCGGGCGGGCCGTTGATTGCCCAGATGCATCCGAACAAGGAGTTGAGCCAGTGGGACGCTTACTTCTCGATGCACGGCGTGCACGCGCAGAACTATCACATCTTCACGCCGGCGGAAGGGAAGGACTGGACGCTGGCCTGGGGCTGCCAGCCCTGGATCAAGGAGCTTCCCTATGCCAACGCCGCGTACTCCTACAACTTCAAGCCGGGCGAGCCCGGCAAGCTGGTGCTGGAATTCTGGATCACGCCCTTCGACTACGCCGGGTGTGAAGGCCCACGGCACTCCATCGAGTCGCAATTGTGGGAGCACAAGCTCATCGGCCTCTGCTGGGCGGTTCTGGATTACGACGACGTTAACGCCCAGGGCCAGGACGGGTTCTGGAATCTGTCCCGCAAGCACACCATGTACGGGAACGCCTCCGAGCTGGTCGCCTTCCGGCTGATGCCGCTCGAACCCCGGTTCCGCAAGAAGCTCGAAGCGCAGTGGTCTTTCAAGGTGGTGGACATGGGCCGGCGGCTGGTCGCCTTCCAGGACCTTTCCGAAGGCAAGATCACTTCCTGGAAATGGGAGTTCGGCGACGGCGCGACTTCGACCGAACAGCACCCGATCCACGCCTATCAGAGTCCCGGAAGGTACGTCGTCACGCTCTGGGTGGAAGGGCCGGAAGGAAAGTCGCGGCGGTCCAAGGTCTGGGACGTGGCAGTGAGGTAACGCAGCTCGGCTGAGCCGCGCGACGTAAGATACAGGAGAGGGAGGATCATGCGGAACACGCTGCTTTTCGCAACCGTCTTTCTGAGCGCGGCGGCGCTGCGCGCCCAGACCGATTGGGAGAACCCGGTCAAAAAGAGCCTGCGGGAGGGCAAGCCGGTAATCGGGATCACCGTCACCATCCCGAGCCCCGATGTGGCCTTGCAAGCGGCCCGGCTGGGGTTCGACTTTCTGTGGATCGAGATGGAGCACAGCCAGATCACGCTGGAGACGGCGCGGAACATGATTCTGGCGACCAATGGGACGGCGACCGTGCCTTTCATCCGGGTTCCGGTCAACGAGCTGTGGACTGCCAAGCGGGCGCTGGATGCCGGTGCACTGGGTGTAATCTTCCCCTTCGTCTCCACGCCCGAACTGGCGCGGCAGGCGGTGGCGGCCTGTAAGTACCCTCCGCTCGGCCTGCGCGGCTCGGGCCCGGGGCTGGCGAGCCTCCGGTGGCCCGCGCCGGGCGGCTACATCGATTTCGCCGACAAGAACGCGATGGTCGTCATCATCATTGAGCAGAAGCAGGCTGTGGAGCGGATCGACGAGATCGTCTCCGTGCCCGGCATCGACGTGGTGTTCATCGGGCCGAGCGACCTGTCGTACTCTTACGGTTTCCGGGGCCGGCAAACACCCGAGGTGAAGGAGGCCATCGCCAAGGTGCTCGCCGCCGGCAAGCGCCACAACGTCGCCGTGGGGCGCCTGGCCGGGGCTGCGGACATCGCCGGCTACATCAAGGAGGGATTTCAGTTCTTCCAGGCCGCGAGCGACCTGGCCATGATGGCCGCGGGCGCGCGCCCGTTCCTGGAAGCGGCGGGGAAAACGGCTGGCGAGCCCAAGGCCCGGCCGGTGTACTGACGACTGCTACTACACGGAGAGCTGAAATGAAGAGAACGATTCGCGTGGCAATGGCGCTGCTGGGGACCGCCCTGCTGGCGCCGGCACAGACCAAGAAGGTAGTGATCACCAGCCCCGGAACGGCCTATTCGCAGTTCGGGCCCGCGGAAGTGGCCGAGTTGCGCGCGGCCGCGCCCGCCGTCAACCTTGTCCCTTACGCCCAAGAGCGCATGATGGCGGAGGTGATTGACGCCGACGGCGTCATCGGCACGATCACGCCCGAGATCATCCGCGTGGCGAAGAAGCTGAAGTGGGTGCAGGTCGGCTCGGCGGGCGTCGAGCGGTATCTGACGCCGGAGCTGAAGAACAGCAGCATCATCCTGACCAACTGCAAGATCGTGCAAGGGCCGGAGATCGCCGATCACGCCTTCGCCTTGCTGCTGGCGCTGACGCGTGAGCTGAACCGCAGCATTCCGCGCCGCACCGAGGAGAGCTGGGCCACGCGTGACTACCGGCCCATCGAGTTGTATGGCAAGACCGCGGTGGTGGTCGGCGTGGGCGGCATCGGAAGCCAGATCGCGGTGCGGGCACAGGCGTTCGGCATGCGCGTGATCGGCGTGGATCCGCGCGATATGCCCTATGTGCCTTTCCTCCAGAAGTCGGTTCCGCCTGACCGGCTGGACGCGGTCCTGCCCGAGGCCGACGTGGTCTTCGTCTCGGCCCCCTCCACGCCCCAGACCGAGAAGATGTTCGGGGCACGGCAGTTCGGGCTGATGAAGAAGACCTCCTACTTCATCGTGGTCTCGCGCGGCAAGCTGTACGATGCCGCCGCGCTGGCGAATGCCCTGGAGACCAGGCGCCTGGCGGGCGCCGGCCTGGACGTCACGGACCCGGAGCCGCTGCCCAAGGGCCATCCGCTCTGGAAGTTTGAGAACGTCGTCATCACCCCGCACATCGCCGGCCGCTCCGACGGCGAGAACGCGCGCTACGTGGCCCTCTACAAGGAGAACCTGCGCCGGTTTGCGGCCGGCGAGCCGCTGCTGAACGTGGTGGATAAGGAGAAAGGCTACTGACCATGGTGAGCGCCACGCGAATGCTGCTGACTCTTGCTTTCGCCATCGGGCTCGCCCCGGCCGCCGACAACCAGCTTACGCCCGGAGAGCAGCGGGCCGGCTGGAAACTGATGTTCGACGGCAACTCCTTCCGGAACTGGCGGGACCCCGCCAAGCTCACCCCGCCCGGCGACTCCTGGGTCATCGAGGGCGGTTGCCTGCGGGCCCGGCCAAACCCGCGAATTCGAGAGGATCTGTTCAGCGAGGAGTCCTTCGGCGACTTCGAGTTCAAGTTCGACTGGCGCCTGCCGCCCGGCGGCAACTCGGGGGTCAAGTACCGCATTCAGCGCATCGTCTTCATGGATTTCACCAAAGTGCAGCTCGGCGAAGGCGGCTGGGAAGGCCAGGTCTTTCGGGAAGTGACCAGCCCCAAGTCAGTCCGTTCGGAGATGGCGCCGGACGCCACGGCGAACGAATTCGCTCTGGGTTTCGAGTTTCAGTTGGTGGATGACGAACGGGATCCCGGCGCGCGAAGCGATCCCCGCACCGCTACCGGCGCCCTGTATTCGATGATTGCGCCCAGGGCCCACGCCGCGCGGCCCATTGGCGAATGGAACCAATCTCTCTTTGTAGTGCAGGGTGATCGGATCGAGCATTGGATCAACGGCGTGAAAGTGCTCGAAGGCTCGCTCAACTCCGGGGACGTTCGAGCGGCCGCCCAGCAGCGTTGGGGGCGATACCCGATCCTGGTGGAGATGTTCACCAAGCCCAAGCCCGCCGGACTTATCTGCCTCCAGCACCACACCACCGGGGCCTGGTTCCGGAATCTGAAGATCAGGAAAATCGGATCCGGTAGGTCTGCCCCGAACGCGCCTTGACGAGAATCGTTCCGTCCGGCGAGGGCGCGAGGCGGACCTGCCTTCCGTTGGCTTCGATGGACGCCGCCTGCTGCCCGCGCGGCGGACGGATGCGGTGTTCGCCATCGGCCCCGGCGCGCAGCACGGCGCCGACCGCCTTGCCGTCTCGCCACGTCAGATCGATTTCGAGGGCGCCGCGCGCCCGCAGGCCGGTGAAAGAGCCTTGCGGCCAGG
>CAYGVJ010000008.1:0-10641 GCA_964353255.1 uncultured Solibacteraceae bacterium
GTGCCTGTAGCAACGTTGACCAGCAAAGGACAAGTCACGATCCCGGCGAGCGTTCGGGCGCGCCTGGGACTGAGGACGGGGGACCAAGTCGATTTCGTGCTGGCTCCCGACGGCGATGTGACCCTCAAGGCGAAGCGCACCCGCTTTGAGGAGTTGCGGGGAGTGCTGCGCAGCAGCCGACGGCGGCCCGTCTCGCCTGCGGAGATGGATCAGGCCATTCAGCGGGCGACCCGGGCGCGATGGAAACGGGCGGCGGAGGCTCCGGACAGATGATCGGCCTCGACGCCAACGTCCTCGTCCGCTATCTCGTGGAGGACGATAAGGGTCAGGCCGACCGTGTGCAGCGGCTCCTGGCCGCGGCCAGGACGCGCGGCGAGGCGGTGTACGTCTCCTTGATTGTGCTATGCGAGACGTACCGGGTGCTGCGGAGCGTGCTGGACAGGCCAAGAACGGACATCCTGGACGCGGTGGAGTCCCTGCTGACTGTGGACGTGTTTCAGATCGAGGAGCAAGATGCGGTCCGACACGCGTTGCAGTCCTCCAGAAAAGGGAAGGGCGACTTCGCAGACCATCTCATAGGTCACCTTCATCTGTCCCGGGGTTGCCGTCACACCGCCACGTTCGATCGCGCCCTGCGTGGCGCTCCCGGGTTCACGATGCTGTAAGCGAAAAAGCGCACAGGCTGAACGCCGGGGCCACGCTATACTCGTATTCTATGCGCGCGGGGCGGCGGGGGCGAGTTGTTCCGCATCTGGCCGTTCTGGCCGGCAGCTTCCTGGCGGCGATGCTGGCCGGGTGGCTGGGGACCCCCATCGACAACTACGCCTACGACTGGATGTTCCGCCACCGGCAGCGGGAGGCCTGGCAGCCGCAATCGGCCATGCTGATGGCTGATGACGACAGCCTGAGCCGCATGGGCGGGGTGCGGCGCCTGCGGCGGGCCCTGGGCGAAGCGCTGGAACGGGCGCTGGCCGGGCAGCCCCGCGTGGTGGCCATCGACGTGATCCTGGCCGATGAGGGCGACCCGGGGGACGACGCGGTGCTGGAAGCCGCTTTGAAAAAGGCCCCGAACCTGGTGCTGGCCTGCGAATTGCTCGAGGACGGGCGATGGCAGCAGCCCGTCGAGCGGTTCCGGCGCTGGTCCGCAGCGCTGGGTCACGTGCATGGGGACCCCGGCCCGCTGGATGGGGTGAGCCGCGTGGTCCCGCTGGAGAAGGCCACGCAGCGCGAGCGCCGCTGGGCGCTGGCGCTGGAGACGTTTCGCCTCAGCCGGGGCGTCCAACACATCGAGGAGTCGCCAGATGCCTTGCGGGTGGGCGCCACGGTCATCCCGGCGCGGCGCTCAAACTCGCGCGCCATGCGCATCCGCTACCTGCCGCCCGCCGCCAACGGTCTCACTCCGCTGCCGCGCGTCTCCTTCCGGCAGTTGGAAGCCAACCCGCAGCTTGCGGCGCAGTTCCGCGACAAGCTGCTGTTCATCGGCGTGACGGCGCAGTCGGCGGCGCGCGACCGGCTGATGACGCCGTACTCCCACGGATTCTACATGGCGGGGGTGGAGATTCACGCCAACATCTTCGAGACGCTGGCCCAGGGCCGCTTCCTGCGCCCGGCGCCCGAGCCGGCAGCGGCGCTGGTGTGCCTGGCCTTGGCGGCCTCGGGAGTGCTGATTTTCGCGCTGCGCTCGGGCTGGCAGGCCTACGTGCTGGCGGCGCTGCTCCTGGCGCTGGCGCACACGCTGCCGTACGCGTACTTCACCCGCGACGTGGTGTTCCCCTCCGTCGCGCCGGTGTCGTCGGCCTGGCTGGCGGTGGTGGGGGCTGGAAGTTTCCAGTTCGTCGCCGTTCGCCGGCGGCTGCGCCGGACGGAGGCGGAGCGGACGCGGTACCAGCAGGCGGTGCAGTTCGTCTCGCACGAGATGCGGACGCCGCTGGCCGCCATCCAGGGCTCCAGCGACCTGATGCGCCGCTACAGGCTGAGCGAGGAGAAGCAGCAGCAACTCGCCGAGACGATCGGCTCGGAATCCAGGCGGCTGGCCCGGATGATCGAGGCGTTCTTGAGCGTTGAGCAGCTCTCGGCAGGCCAGATGGAACTGAAGAAGGAGGTCATTTCGGCGCAGGAGGTGCTGGGGATCTGCCTGGAGCGGGTGCGCCCGCTGGCCGAGCGCAAGCAGATCCGCATACGGCTGGAGATGGGCGAGGAAGCCCTGCTGACCGGCGACCGCGAGCTGATGGAGTACGCCGTATACAACCTGCTGACCAATGCGGTGAAGTACTCGCCGGCCGAGACCGAGGTGAGCGTGCGCGTCAGCCGCGACGACGGGCACGTGCGGATCTCGGTCCAGGACCAGGGCATGGGCATGGACCGCCGCGAGCTGAAGCAGGTTTTCCGGAAGTTCTACCGCACGCGGGGCGCGGAAGCCTCCGGGGAAGCCGGGACCGGCATCGGGCTCGCGATCGTCGAACAGATTGTGACCCTCCACGGCGGCAAGATCGAGGTCGCGAGCCAGCCGGGCAGGGGCTCCTGCTTTACACTGGTACTTCCGGCGCAAGTACCCGCGCGGGCCGGACCGGAGTGAGGTTGTCGAGTGACGCGATTGCTGATAGTGGAAGATGATGCTGCGGTGCGATCAACGCTGGTGACCTTCCTCGAACTGGAGGGTTACGCGGTGGACGCGGCGGGTTCGACGCACGAAGCGCTGCGGCGGCTGGAGGAGAGCTCCTACCCGATCGTGATCTCTGACATCTACCTGGACGAGCGCACCGGGCTGGACGTGCTGGAGGCGGCGCGGCGGAAGGACCCGCAGTGCGCCGTGATCCTGATGACCGCCCGAGGGACCATGGAGACCGTGATGGCGGCCACCCGTGGCGGGGCGTTCGACTACATCGCCAAGCCCTTCGAGCTGGACCAGATTCTGACGACTCTCCAGCGGGCCGAGCAGGCGCACGCCGCCAGGGCGGAGGAAGAGGAGCCCGAGGAGGAGGAAGACCTGCCGGAGAGCGAGATGATCGGCAGCTCGCCGGAGATGGTGGAGATCTACAAGGTCGTCTCGCGCGTGGCGCCCACCGATGCCACGGTGCTGCTGGAAGGCGAGACGGGCACCGGCAAGGAACTGGTGGCTCGGATGATCCACGGCCACAGCCGGCGGACCAGCCAGCCGTTCGTGGCGGTGGATTGCGCCTCGATCGCCCCCAGCCTGTTGGAGAGCGAACTGTTCGGCGCCTTGCGTGGCGCTTACACGGGCGCGGACAAGGACCGCATCGGAGTGTTCGAGGCCGCCCACCGCGGCACGGTGTTTCTGGATGAGATCGGGGATATCGAGCTGAATTTCCAGCACAAGTTGCTGCGTTTCCTCCAGGAAGGCGAGATTCGCCCCTTAGGCTCGCCGCGGGCGCGGGCCGTGGACGTGCGGGTAATCGCGGCCACCAACCACGACCTGCCCAAGATGGTCGAGGAAGAAAAATTCCGCGAGGACCTCTGGTTCCGCCTCAACGTGGTGCGGATAACTCTGCCTCCTTTACGCGAGCGGCGCGGGGACGTGCCCCTGCTGACGCACTACTTCCTGAAGAAGTACAACGAGCGCTACAACCAGCAGACCCGGCTGATGCCGGCCGGCCTGGAAGCCATGCGGGATTACACCTGGCCCGGCAACGTGCGCCAGCTCCAGCACCTGATCGAGCGGCTGACCATCCTGGCGCCGCACGGGCGCATCGACGCCGAGGCCGCGCGGGAGGCCATCGCCGCCCAGGAAACCCGCGATTCCGGCGGCGAGACCCTGGCCGAGGCGGAAACTGAACAGATCCGCCGGGTGCTGGCGGCCACCGGGGGCAACAAGAGCCGCGCCGCCCGCCTGCTGGGGATCGAGCGCAAGACCCTGTACCGCAAGCTGGAGGCGCTGGAGCTGTAGCCGCGGCTGAGCAGCGTAGCAAGCTGCAAGCCGTCCTCACCTGGGCGGCCGGCGTGCTGGTGGCAATTCTGGTTATCGGCGGGATCTACTTGGGCGTCCGGCTGCTGGAGTAGGCTGGATGGCCGGGCTCAGGCCGACTGGATACCGGTAGATCGCCGGCAATGCGCCGCATGACCGCCTGAACGCGTTCCGGGTAACCCGGGTGCTTGTTGTAGGTCCTCAGCCGCTTCGTTAATTCCTTGTTTTTGTATAACTTAGAGTTCGACAGCCGGCTGGCGACGGTGTGGACGCCCGCACGCACCGAGGGGAACCGGTGCCGGCCCGAGCCCCAGCCGAACAGGTTGTTGCCGCCAAAGTTCTTACCGCCGCTGGTTTCAACCATGCAGATGCCGGGCAACAGCCGCCAATCCAAGTGGTTACGGTCGGCGGCCACCAGGAAATCCTCCGCCAGAACGGCCACTGGGGAACGGGCGGCCTGGAAGAATTCGACCAAGCGGATTCTCCGGGGATCATCGGCGTAGCTGGAGCGAGGCGTCGGGTGGGTCGAGCTGGTCTTGGCGGAAAGCGCCAGCATCAGCACAAGAAGTACCCAGGGTCTAGACAAGTGTTTCCCCATGTGCTAGTGGCTTGAGTTTCCTGAACTTCTCCCGGAAGCGCGCCCTGCAAACCCAGTGTCAGAGCCGTGCCGCTCGGCAGGGCTGTCACAAAGGCGGCCGCAAAACCGCCATGAGCGATTATAGCACCGCCGTCTGGGACGCTGTTGGTGAAGGCAACCCGACCGGGGCCCCGGCTCGTGCCGGGGCCCCGGCCAGGTCCGCCGGAGGCGCTACGCCCAGCCCCGTCTGGGGTGCCCGGACAGACCCAGTCTGCTGAGCTGGGTCCTAACCTGCACCCCTGGGTGGCAAGGAACACTCGCAGGAGAGTGTCACGGA
The DNA here is from genome assembly GCA_964353255.1 of uncultured Solibacteraceae bacterium. Taxonomy (GTDB): domain Bacteria; phylum Acidobacteriota; class Terriglobia; order Bryobacterales; family Bryobacteraceae; genus VFZS01. The sequence continues at coordinate 4,837 of CAYGVJ010000008.1, forward strand.
CTGAAGGGTTTCTTCTCTTCCTCGCCCCGGGTAAGCGCCACCGCCGACCCGGCTGCTACTCCGGCTACTACTACACCTACGATGATGGCCTGGGTCGCCACGGTGATGCCCGCGGCGGCCGCCCCGGCTGTGGCCGCCCCAGCAGCCGCTGCACCGCCGGCCGCGGCGCCGCCCGCGGCGGCCGCAGCCACCTTCTTGCTGCACCGCTTAACTTCGGCGACGCGGATCATCTGGGTGGCGGGCGTGAACGCCTGGACCGACGGCACCAGGGCCCCGGTGACCACGATGCAGTGACCTACTTCCCTGGACAGCCCCGGGCCTTGCAGCTCGGCGGTGACGTTGGCCGTCTGGTCAGTCAGCAGATAGTGCCCGTCGCGCTTTTCCAGCGTGCCGGTCATCTGGCTGGCCGCGGTGGCCCCAGCGGCCTGGGGCTCGAACTCCAGCGTCGTGCCCGCAGCGAGGTTGGCCACTGGGATGCCGGCGTCGTTGGTGACTCGGACGGCCCCCGCCAGGGCCGCCACCTGCACGCGGTTGGCAGCGGTGAGCACCACCCGGGCATTGGCGGCCGGCGCAGCCGGCAGGACGCGGAGGCTGCGTGCCTCCACCCTGTAGGCGGCACCGTCGGTCAAGAGCCCTTCACCGCGCTCCAGGACCATCCGGTCTCGATAGATCGTGCCGCGGGAGCCGGCGGCCAGCGCCAGACGCGCCCCACAATTCAGTTGCAGATTCGACGGCGCCATGCCGGTTTCAATCGTGGTGCCGTCAAAAAGGGTACCGTTACCCCACACGGTGGAGTTGTCGATGCGGAAACTTCCTTTGGTGACCACCACCCCGATGGCCGGGCCAGCGGTCAGCGCAACCGTCAAGCACCCCACCAGCAATAGTGAGATCAACGCCTCTGTGGTTAATCGTCGCACGTAAATACCTCCTTGGGTCTCCTGCTTGGGCTAGAGTGGCTCACGCCCACTTACTCTTCAGGGCTAATGATCGGACGGAAAGCGGACGGAACGAGGGCCTAGGCTCAAATGGAGGGTGGCCTAAGCGACATTCCTTAACCCTCGATGGTTGCCGGCGACCGATTGCTCCCGCGGAGCCTATGCCCGGACATCCCCAGCGGGGCCCGGGCGTCTGGCGCGCGGCAGGGGGCCTGGCGGCCGTAGCGGCCCTGGGTCTGGCCGCCTGCTGGTCGCTGCGGCTGGCCTACGCCGACCACCTGAGCCGTGGTGTGACGCGGGAAGCCGTGGAGCGCGCCGTCCGCCTGGCCCCCGGCGACGCGCGGAACCATCAGCGCCTGGCGGCGCTGGATGCCGGCCGGAAAGTTTCGGCCTTGCGGGCCGCCCTGGCCCTGAATCCGAGGGACTCGGCGAGCTGGATCGAGTTGGGCCTGGAAGCCGAGCGGCGGGGCGAACTGGGCGAGGCCGAGCGGTGCTTGCTGGAAGCTGCTCATGTGGACCGCACGCTGGACCCGCGCTGGAGCCTGGCCAACTACTACTTCCGCCAGGACGACTACCCGCGGTTCTGGCACTGGGCCGCGGAGGCCGCGGCGATGATGTACGGCGACGCCGCTCCGTTGTTTCGCCTGTGCTGGAGGGTGACGCAGGACCCTGAGGTGATGCTGGCGCGGGGGCTGGGCGACCGGCCGGAGCTGCTGCGCCAGTACTTGTACTTCCTGCTCGGAGCGGCCTCGCCGAAAAGCGCCGAGCCGGTGGCGCAGCGTCTGCTGGAGCGCGGCGACCGAGAAGCCGCGCCCGTCCTGCTGGCCTACTGCGACCGCTGGCTGGAGGCCGGACAGGCGGAGCCGGCGGCGCGAGTGTGGAACGCGCTGGCGGCGCGCCGCTGGATCCCAGCGACGGCGCTGGCCCCGGACCGGGGTCTGGGCGTCACCAACGGGGATTTCTCGGCGCCGCCGGAGGGGCGCGGCTTCGACTGGCGTGTCCCGGAAGTGCCCGGGGTAGCGACGACCCGGACCCGCTCGCCGGCTGGCCTGAAGATCACCTTCTCGGGGCGGCAGCCGGTGGAATGTGAGTTGCTGAGCCAGCCGCTGTGGCTCGCGCCCGGCAGGACCTACCGGCTGAGCTACGGCTTCCGCACGGCGGATATTGACACGGGCAGCGGGCTGGAGTGGCGGGTGGCCGGGGCGAAGTCGGAATCGCTCGCGAGCGCAGACTGGACGGAGCAGAGCCTGGAGTTTGCCGCGCCGGATTCGAGCGGCCCGGCGCGGCTGGTCCTGGCCTACCGGCGGGCGCCGGGGACCACGCGCATCGAGGGGACGCTCTGGTTGAGGCGGGTGGCGGTGGGGTTGGTGCGGTAGAAGCGGAACCGCACGCTATTGCGGCGCCGGATTCGGGTACCGCAACACCTTGAGCCACGGCAGGCCCTGGCGCCATTCGAACCTGTATTGGAGCCCCACCGACGTCTGCATGCCGCGCATGGAGTTCCCGACCACCTTGTTCCGGTAGAAAAGGAACTCCAACTTGGGCACCAGACTCAGGTTACCCACCAGCGGAACCACCAGGTAGTGCGTCCACAGGTCGAGGTACCGCGTGTCCACGGGAAAGTCGGTCGCCCGGTTGAAGAACAGATCACCGCGGTTCTCCATGACGTAGGCGCGCCCCTCTCCGACCGGAAGCGGCACTTGAATCCGGAAGTTGAGAAACGCTCCGTGCTGGAGGCGTCGCTGGCGATCATCGCTGAAGAAGTAGGTTTCCGGGGCGAATCTCCAGCCCCGCTGATACCCGCACTCGAGCCAGCTCCGCGAGTTCTGAAAACGCGCCCCGAGTTTCCCGAGGACATCGGCAGTCCTGGTCGTTGCCCGCCGCATGGGGCCGCTGGCGAGCCGGAACAGGGTTATGGGGTCCGCCAACTGCGTCTCGAACCGCAGCGACAGGATGCCCTTGACATCCGGCGCCTGCTTTCGGAAAGGCCACAGCCGCGGATTGAAGCCTCCCTCGAAGGCCAGCAGGTTGGCTTTCTGGTCCTTGAGGTAGGCGTTGTCGGCCTGACGCGTGAACTGCCGGGCGTAGCTCTCCTCGGCCAGGCCGAACAGGTCGGTGTACCTGCCGGCGCGTCTGATCCGCAGCCGGGCGCTGGAGCTGAGCGAAGTCGAAGCCGGCGACGTCACCTGCGGCACCGGAACGCCGGCGAACTTCGACGCCATTTCGGCCTCGGTCCGGCTGTTGTGCCGGTAAAGGCTGTAAGCGCCCTCGAGTCTGTCGAGCGTAACCGACCAGACGGGCCTCATCTGCGTGGAGAACTCCAAGGCGTTAGCGCCGGCGTACGGACTCGGCCGCTTCAGCCCGTGCGAAGGCCACCTCCGGAGGCGCTGCCACGGGGTGAAACCGGCGGTCGTGTCGGAGGGCTGGTCCGTAGTTGGATCGAAGTAGCCGGATGCGTCGAAGGTCTTGTCTCCGCAACCGGCGGGCCCGGGGCTGGACGCGACGGCGTGACAAAGAAGGCTGCTCAAGCGCGACAGCGTCTTGAATTCGCGGGGCCGCATGGGCCGCGGCACCGCCGGTTGTTGCAGCTCAGGATAGCCCGTGTCCCCAAGGGCCAGGTAGTCCGTCACCGCCAGGGCGTACAGCCTGCCGTCCGCAACCGGCTCGCCGTTCACCATCCACTGTCCCGTCTCGGGATCTTGCAGGATTCCCAGGGTGACCAATCCGCGCCCCGCCTCCAGCTCGAGCTCCAGCGCGCTGGCGTCTTGCTCATCAAACTGGCTGGACCTCTGCATGAGCGCTTTGAGCGTGCTGCCGGTCACCTCGACCCGAAGAACGAAATCGCCTTTCCAGAACACCCGGCCGAACACTGCCTGCAACTCGCTGGTCTTTACCTGCGTTCCGGCGTATTGGACAGGCGCGAACAGGTCCCTGCGCTGTAACATGGCTACGTCGGCGTTATAGAGCCGTCGCATGGCGTCCAGCGCCAGGCGCTGGAGGTTCACGCTGGCTGAGCCCTGCGGAATGCCGTGTTTCTTGAGCGCGGCGTCCAGCAGCTCGCCGAGGGCTGGCCCCGGCCCGAGCTCCTCCTTCAGCGAGACGCTGCTGCCAAACACTCTGTGCTCCATCGTCCAGTCGCTCGCGTAGCCGGGCGCCGGGCGGAGGGAGCGCGTCAGCTCGGCCTTCCGGAGGAGCACCTCGATTTGGCCGGGGCGGGACTGGTTGTACATGTAGGCCGGGACTGCCAGGAAGGTGGGCCTGAAGTCCGGGTCGCCCGCCGAGCGCTGGGTGAGCGTCTGCTCGCCGGTGGCGTGCTTGTTGTCGGTTTGCGCGATGATCAGCTCGAAGGTCTTCGCGAAGCGCACACCCAGAAGGGCGGCCCGGTCCGCGGGCATCTGGGCCAGCAGGATTTTCCGCGCGTCGCGACACTGTTCGTCGAGCTCACAGAACTGGAGTAACTGCTCCAGCGACCGGACCGGGTCGGCGACAACCACCGAAGTGTCCCACCGCTGGTTCGCGTTGTCCCAACGGTAGTTCAGCGCTCCGATGTGTTCGCGGAAGTCCTGGTCGAGCACGCCGAAAACGGCCACTTTCTGATCTCCGACGGTTTTCCTCACATACGGCTCGGGGAAGCCCTCGAAGTGGTTTATGTCCCGGTGCGGGTACAGGAAGAACGGATTGTGGACGTGGAACGGGACACAGAAAGGTTTCTCCCCGGCCTTCGAGAGGCAGAAGGCGTAGTTCTTGCCGGGAACCAGAGCGTACTCGACGGGCAGGCTGCCGCCCGGCAATCTGTAGACCGCGTCGGTGGTCGGCCGTGAGCCGACCAGACGGCTCTCAGCGCGTTCGAGCGCCTGGCAACCGGAGGCCGCCTCGCCGGGCAGCGCGAGGCGGTCGGGATCCTGGTCTTTGGCCGGACAAATGTGCGCCTGATCGAATTTCCACCGGACACGATAGGCTCGTTCCTCGCCGTCCTGGATGGAGATGTGCGTTCCATCGGCTTGGGTGATTCTGGCGTCCGGGGCGAACTCCTCGAGCGACGCTACCACGCCGCCGGCGCCCAGCAGATCGAAGGCGTTGCGCACCTTGACTTCTCGGAGCCACGGCAGCACCTCGGCCGGCAGATCCGGCTTGGTGCTCCCCGCCGAGGTGCGGTAGGGCACCCGCTTCAGGTAGTCCGGCAGTCTCGGGGCGCTGTTCACCACCGAGGTGGAGATGACCAGGTTCGTGGCCAGCAGGTGAACCTTCCGGCCCTCGCCATTCACGAGGAACCGCGCAATCTGCCGCAGCCGCTCCGGGCCGAAGTAGAAATCGTGCTTCCCGGGGACCAGGGCGTCATATCCGGCCAGCCGCAGGAAGCACGCCACGTTGTCGGCAGCGACCGTGCCCAGGCCGCCTTGAGCGTCCTGGGGTGCGGCCGGGCCGGGTGCCCCCAGCTCGATCCACCGATCTTGCGACAGATCGTAGGAAAGCATGTCCTTGAACAGCGCGTCTTTCGAGGTGAGATCCCGATATATCACCCGCGCGTCGAAGGCCGGGGCAAAGTTGTCTCCCACGCCGACCAGAACGCGGCTGAGGGGGTCGCCGCCGCCGGTCCGGCCCAGATGTTCGAGAAACGCCTTCACTTGGTCGGACTTCTCCAGGTTCGCCGGGCATCCTCGCTGCCCCAGGGTTTGCCGGTCAGGGTAGCGCATGTACCCCATCAGCCGGCCGGTGTAAAACACGGGCAACGTGGACCCGGCATCGCCCGCCGGTCGCTGCGCCGCGCACCAACCCGTAACCAGAAGCAGCAGGATTCCACGAATCATGGTTGTCTCTCCGCGAGGCCCGTGAGCGCACTGCGCCTTCGTGCGGCTCCAGAACAGCTAGT